>NZ_CP009555.1:635697-953546 GCF_000959365.1 Burkholderia oklahomensis C6786 | reverse complement strand
CCTGCGCGTCGCCCGACTACCTGAAGCGCTTCGGCGAGCCGCGGGAGATCGCGGAGCTGGCTGAGCATCACGCGGTGAATTTCCGCGCGAGCCATGGTTCGCGGCCGGTGCCGTGGGTGTTCGTGATCGACGGCAAGCCGGTCGAGGTCAGGCTGAACGGCGTCGTGACCGTCAACGATTCGGATGCCTACGTGACGTGCGGCGTCGAAGGCTTCGGCATGATCCAGCCGACGCTCTTCATGGTGCTGCCGCACCTGCTCGACGGGTCGCTGCGGGAAGTGCTGCCGGGCTTCAATCCGAAGCCCAAGCCGATTTCGATCGTCTATCCGAACAACCGGCATCTGTCCGCGAAGGTCCGCGTGTTCGCCGACTGGATCGCGGAGTTGTTCGACTCGACGCCCGCGCTCGAAGGCGGCGAAGACTGGCGCGGCGGCGTCGCGGCGCGCGAGCGGAAGGCGAGCCGCGGGCAGGTCGCGGCGTAGCGGTTGCGTCGAGCGCGTTCGCGTGCGCCGTCGAATGCACGCCGAAGCAACGGCGCGCTGCGCAACGGCCGCGTGCACGTGAAACGCCGCGATCATTTGAGGAGCCGGCCGACGACGCTGCTGAGCGTGTCCAGATGAATCGGCTTGGGGATGAATTCGTCGAAGATCGTCCGATCCCCTTTGAGAATGGCCGATTCGTACGCGCTCACGCCGAGTATCGCGGTCTTCCTGCGGGCGTCGGGCGGAGTTGCCGAGCGAATCCGTTCGGCAACGTCGAAGCCGCTCAAATCGGGCAATTCCAGATCCAGCACGACGATGTCGTGCCGCCGTTCTCTGAAGCGCGTCACGCCGTCCTTGCCGGTATCGCACAGATCCACCTGAATGCCCAGGGCCGTCAGCATCGAGCCCAACGTTTCGCGCGCGTTCTCGTTGTCGTCGACGACGAGCGCATGCAGATCGTGATGCGGCGTCTGCCATGACGGCTCCGTCGCGTCGCCGAGCGCGTCGGCGCGGCCGGGCGGCTCGACCGGGAACGTGACGACGAACTCGCTTCCTTCGCCGACGACGCTTCGAACGTCGATGCGGCCGCGCAGCGTGGTGACGAGCTCCTGCACGACGGCGAGCCCCATGCCGATGCCGTCGACATGACGGATGCCCGGATCGTTTGCCCGAAAGAAAGGCTCGAAGATTTTCGATAGCAGATTCTTTGCGATGCCGACGCCGGTGTCGCGGACGGCGATTCTCATCTCCCGGTTGACCGGCGTGCCTGTCAGGTCCGCGGAAATCGCGATCGTCCCGCTGTTCGTGTATTTGATCGAGTTTTCGATCAGATTCGACACGATCTGCTGGATCAGCTTGCGATCGGATTTGACGACCAGGCCGACCGGCTCGACGCGAAGCGACGCTTTCAGATTCTTGTCGCCGATCTTGCCGCGGAGCGGATCGAGGGCTTCCGCGAGCAGCGGAGCGATCTCCACGGTTTCGGATTGGACGGATCGGTTCGTGGACCGAAGCTTGATGTAGTCGGTGAGTTCCTTCACCTGCGCTTCGAGCGATGCGGCCGAGTTCTGCAAGCGCTTGATCGTCTTCATGTTGGCTTCGGATTGCGGCCGCGCGAGCAGGACCTCGATGGACCCGCAGATCGCCTGCAAGGGCGTGCGCAATTCGTGGCTGACCATGCCGAGGAACGCGTTTTTGGCCGCGATCATCTCGAATGCGC
Organism: Burkholderia oklahomensis C6786; assembly: GCF_000959365.1. Taxonomy (NCBI): domain Bacteria; kingdom Pseudomonadati; phylum Pseudomonadota; class Betaproteobacteria; order Burkholderiales; family Burkholderiaceae; genus Burkholderia; species Burkholderia oklahomensis. Next base: position 951,845 of record NZ_CP009555.1, on the reverse strand, counting down.
GATCCGATGCCTTTCTTTCCGCGTCGAGCGCCGCCTGCTGCCGTTCGAGCAGACTGCCGCGCGTGCGTATCGTGTAGAACAGCAGCAGGAACAGCGCGCCGAGGATGACGCCCAGCACGCCGCCCAACATGACGATGGCCCGCCGCTTCTCCTTCAGCTGATGGAACGTGAAGTCGCGTTGCTCCATTTCGATCGCGCGAAAGTAATTCGCGAGCGCGTTCACCTTGGGCCAGTATTCGGCGACGTCGCGCAACATGCGCTTCGCGTCGTCGGGACGATCGCGCAGCGCCGGAACCTCGCGACGCAAGCTCGTCATGAAATGGCCCAGGTCCCCGATGTCGTCGTGCGCCTTGGGTATGCTCAGCCAGTATGCGGAGACCTCGGACGGCCGCTGCAGAAAGCCGAACGACGCTTCGAGGCTGTCGAGCTGAAGCAGCAGGTTGTCGAAGTCGCGATCCTGGCGGGTCGCATAGAGAATCAGTTGCCGATCGAACCGGCTGAACGAGTTTCGGTATTGCGCAGCAGTCCAGAATACGCCTTCGCGCGGGCCTTCCAGAATGCCTTCCTTGACCGAGGTCCCGAGCAGGTCGTACAACAGGAATGCCCACGCGGCGAAGCCCAGGATCCACAGGGATCCCAGGACGACGATGATTTTTTCATTTCTCCATCTGACCGGGCTCATTTCACCGTGAGTCCGATGATCTGCCATGCAAACTTCGCTTCGCTGATCGGGGTCTTCAGCTCATCCGGAAATTGGTCGCGCGGGTACATGATCCACAGCGGCCCGTAGTTGTTGTTGTCCAGCACCTTGCCGTTCATCGTGCGCGCGAGGATGACGCCGTATTTGTCGGCATCGGAAGCCGGGATCGTGAACGTGTACTCATCGATGCAATGGAATTCGATTTGCGTGCCGGTCGCGCCGACTGCCCTGAGTATGTCGCTCAGGCGCGGGCCGGTGAACGTGGCCTTCGGCGTCCAGCTGGTGGACGTGGTGATCGAATGCTGCGGCAAGGCCATCAGATCCTGCTCGGAAAAGACGTACGCATGCCGCGCCGTCTGGTTGGTGTGCTTGATGTTCCCGTCGACGGTGAACTTGAAGGGGGCCGCGTAAGCCGAAATCGCGGCGCCCAGCAGCAGCGACAGCACCAGGCTTTTCATCCAGTCCATGGAAACTCGCATTTCTTATCCTCGCAAAGTGATGGTTCAACTCGCATGTGCATTGAGCGGGTACGCAATCTTCAGCGCGCGCGCCACTTCGGCAAACAGGATCGGCAGCCTGACCGGCTTCTCTTCGCAGCGGGCGTTGAAGTTCGAAACGATGTCCGCGATTTCGTCTTCGCTCGCCTCGCCGGTCGAGATCTTCCCGGTCAAGAGGAAGATCGGCGCGTCGGCATTTTCGCTCGCGCGGATGCCGCGCACGAGGCCGGCGGCGGTTTCCGCGCCGAGCATCCAGTCCAGAATGTATCCGTCGAAGTCCTCGACTTCCAGTGCTTTGCGAAAGGATGCGCCGTCGTAATACGCGATCGCGGTGACGCCTTTTTCCGCGAAGTACTCGCATATCGTTTCGGCGACGTCGGGCGAGTCGTCGACAACCGCGATCCGCACTTCGTACGCGCAGCTTTCGCTCGATCGAAGCTCGATGACCTCGACTGGATAGGTACGGCCGGCGGGCGCGTGTTTCTTCTCATACACGATCCAGCCGTCCTGCCACTGGAGCGCGACGAAATTCGACTCGACCTGGCTGCTCGCCTTCGTCGAAATTGCTGCGCGACAGCGGAAGCGCCTCGTCTCGATGACGAGCGTCGCGTCGTGCATTTCGGCGATTGTGCTCGATTGGACGCCCTTGTCGTCGAGCAGGATCGCGGGCGGCACGCCGAAGTAGGAGGCGATGTCCTGAAGCTGCGACAAATTCCACGGAATTTGTCCTTTCATCTTGCGCGTGACGACGGAAAAACTCAGGCCCAGGACGTTGGCGATCGTCGTGTTGTGGCTACGCGGCGGAATGCCCGTCCGAGTGAGGAGATCTCGAACTTTGGTCGCGGTGATCAGGTCGGCGTTGGCCGGATCGGGGTAGGTCATCTCGATGCGCTCCTCGCTGGATTTTTGGGTGGAAGAATAGCAAATATGACGTGATACGCAAACTTGTTTAATCTCAATTGGCTTGACATGCCAATTTTCTGCATTATTATGACGTTTTGCGTCACCATTGTTTGCCGCGTCATGTTCGGCGGCGGATGATGTCCGGCGATGCAGGTCTTCGGTGCGAGAGAAAAACGAATGCACCGGGCCGAGGGATTCGACAAGAGGAACCTGAGAGAGGCCGTAGGCAGTGGCGTCCGATGACGGCGGTGTTGCTCCCGCTCGTCGGGCGTATGGCTTGGTGCGGGTTCGAGCGATTCTAATTTGCAGTCCAAATAAAACCCGGGGTCACGCCAAATGCACTGCCGTTTGCTCGCATCGTCGCTGCTGCTATTGCTGACCGCGTGCGCACAGAATCCGTCCGCGAGCGACATGGTACGGATATGCGACGACCGCGGCTGTTCCGATCGACCGAAAAATCAGGTCTCCTATGAATCGAAGAACGATGGTGCGGACCAGGAAGACCCGCGGATCGCGACGCTGAAGGAGCGCGCGACGACGGAGCCGAAGGCGGCCTACGACCTGGGCCTGCGCTATTTCCGCGGCGACGGCGTCCGGCAGGACAGCTATCAGGCGCTCGCATGGATGCGCAAAGCCGCGGAGCGCGGCAATCTGCAGGCGCAGAAGGCGCTCGGCGCCTTTTATCTGTTCGGCCTCGAAGAGATGGGCTCGGACCCGCGCGAGGCCGACAGGTGGCTGTCGATTGCCGCGAGCCGCGGCGACAAGGAATCGCAAAAGCTGCTCGAGCAGGCGCGGGCCGCGAAGCAAGCAGACGAAGACGACTACAAGTGGCGCACGCAATGGCGTGACGTTTACTACGGCTACTGGTATTCGGGCTATCCGTATCTCGGCGTCTGGCGTCAGTCGGACTGGTACGGGTATTGACCGGGTGCCGGCGCAACGGGGCGATCGCAGGAGACCAACTCATCGCACGTCTTGCCGGGGGGGCTTATCGGGGTTCGCACCGACGCATAAGCCGAACATAGACTAACTATATCGATAACGACATGAAGACCCTCTTCTCCAACCCACTCATTCTCAAGGCCGCGAGCGTTGCGGGGCTGGCCGCTTCCCTTGCCGCGTGCGGCGGTATCGTTTCGCCCGGCGGACAGAACGCGGGCGTGACGGGCGCGGCGGGCGGCGCGGTGAGCGCCGGCGCCGATCCGACGCTGCAGCGCTGCAGCGCGCCGCTCGGCACGATCGCGGTGGACGACGGCCGCAATGCGGACTGGTGGGGGCCATTCGGCAGTGCGACCAAGGTGACGAGTATCGATCCTTTGCTGCGTCTCGCGGTGCAGCAGTCGAACTGCTTCGTCATTACGTCGATCGGCAATCAGAAGAGCGATGCGCGCCTGATGCGGATCACCGACATGCAGCGCAATTCGGGTGAATACCGCGCCGGTTCGAAGCAGCACAAAGGACAGCGCGTTGCGGCCGACTACTACATGGAGCCGCAGATCGTGATCAACGATTCGCCGATCGGCGGCGTCGGCAGCATGATCGGCGGCCTGATTGGCAACAGCGCGGTGGCGATGTTGGCGGGCAGCGTGAAGACGAAGGCGTCGGTCGTGACGCTGACGCTGTTCGACGTGCGCTCGGCGGTGCAGATCGCTGCGGCGGAGGGGAGCTCGACGGCGACCAATTACGGCGCGATGCTTGCCGGCTTCGGCGGAAACGTCGGCGGTGGCTTGGGCGGCTTTTCGACGACGCCGGAAGGCAAGGCGACCGTGGTTGCGTTCATCGATGCATGGAACAAGCTGGTCGTCGCGGTGCGTAATTACAAGGTGCAGGATGTGAAGGGCGGGCTCGGGCGCGGCGGGCAATTGCAGGTCAATTGATGCGTGGATGGGCGCGACGCTGCTGCGCTGCCTTCGGGCGAGGGCGGGTGGCGGTTCGCGAAGTCTTTCGTCTTCGATCGGGGTGATGCAGTTGTCGGCCGTTACGTCGATTGTGGCATGGCGCGATCGAAGTCGAAGATGGGGCTGGCGTCGCAAGCCGTGGGTTCGGTGCGGGGACCGAGATTCCGGCTTGGCAGAGATTCCGAGTTCATGGCGAACGCGGGTTTCTCGCCTGTCAAGGGCGACTCTGAAACCGAAGCGAAGGCGATAAGCGCTTCGATCGATGCCGGTAGATGTGTGGGGGCCTTGTGCGCGGGAAGGCCGCGCCAAGTGGCTGGCTGGGTAGTGAAGAGAAAAGCCCCTGGCAATCGGTTGATTGCCAGGGGCTTTGGGTTTTGGTGGAGAAACAGGGACTCGAATCCGGACCTGCGGATTATGATGGCCGGCCTCTAACACCCCATAAAGTCTTGTCATGTAGGGGCTTGAGCGCGCATCTCGTCCAATATGTTCAGTCAGTTCGTCCGTGTTCGATGCAGTTCCGGCGGGGTTCGCGGCGTTTCATTGGATGGCGGTTTGCTGCCGATTGGACTCGATCGCGCGTCGCCAACGGCACTTCACATGGATTTCAGTTGCCGTAACGGAATCACGGCCGCACAGAACCTGAACACGTTCGAGCGGGACGCCGGCAAGCCACATGTCGGTTGCTCCTTTCGTCTTCATGTCACGAGGCCCGAAGAATTCGAACGGCTGGAATCCTCTTGCTTCGCGGGCGCGGTTGACCTTCATGATGTAACGATGGAGCATCGATTTCAGGCCGGAGTACGCGCAGGGTTCGGCATTGCGCGTTCTAATCCAGTTTCTTCCCGGCCCCGGCGTCGGTCCGGTCCCTTTCGGATTGGCGAGAATTACGTCGATCTCGGGGGGGCTGCGATGTCGACGACGGTCCCGGTCTTGCCTGGGTCATCGCGAATCACGCGTCGCACGGATCCGTCAGATTCGAGCTTATGGACGATGTTTGACGGTCCCAATGGATAATGTCCCGTGGCCGTTGCCCGGTTCGATATGTGAGGCCGAGAAGCCTGCGAATCCGAGACGCGGCGATTGCCCATGCGGCGTGATATTCCTCGTGCTCGACGCACCGTTCGCGCTTGGTCTCCTTGTTCCGCTTGACTCCACGGCACGGATTGAACCCGACGCTGCCTTCCCGGTTCGAATGAGCGATGTGAAGCACGTCGCCAGGCGCGCCCTCTCGCGATTGCCTTGCGCGGGCCGACCGTTTTTCGCACGAAGGTCGAGGTACGCGCCCACATGCTTGGGCCCCACGCTCGCGGGGGCATGTGCTCGAAGTACACCTTCAAAGGTGCGACGTCCCGCTTGCAGTGCTCGTACGTGTGAAGCTTCAAATAGCCGAGCAGCGCCCGCGTCTCGCAATGCGCGACGAACTCGTCGAGGCAGTACGCCATCGTGCCGTACGTCGAGTCCGGGGCGTTGTAGAGGTTGCCCTTCTGTTTCGCTTCGGCAAGGTCGGCACCGAGGCGTTTCCAACGATGCGCGCAGCATACGCGGTGCGCACATTTTTCATTTCCGCAAGTCGATGACGATTCGATCGACCGTCGGGCAGTTCGTCGTGTCGGACTGTTTTTCTGATGCTGAGCAGTTGAGAGGATGCGCCGCGGAAAGCGTCTGACCTGCCGTGCCCCATCGGTACGGCGAGCGCGACGCCATGCACGGCGCACTCCGTTAGATGGCCGTCAACAAGCTGCCGGCGTGCTGCCGCATACGGTGTTCACAAGCGTCACGATGTTGCCGCTCGTGAACGGGGACGCACCTTGCTGTTTCACCGCAGTATCCGTATAGCCCCAGCTCGTCACGCCGACCACGGTGTTGTGTGCGGCCGCATTGCCGAAAGTCGTGCCGTTGAGCGCCGGCGGCATGCCGAGATTGACGAGCCACGGGCCGCCGCTCGATCCTCCGGTCATCAGCGATCCGATGATCGTGTTGTTCGAGTAGCTGGATGACACGAAACCTTGCGATTCGTTGCGCTCCATGTAGAGGCCGTTATCCAGTGCCACGGGGTAACCGAGCTGGTCGATCAAAGCGAGTCCTGACGGATTGTAGCTATAGCCGTTCCATCCATAGCCATACCATCCGGTGCGATTGCCCGCGTACGATCCTCCCTGCGGAATCAGCACGATCACAGCCACGTCGTCTTGGCAGACGACGCCGGCAACGGCGCATGAGTCGGTGCCGTCGTAGTAGGACGTCATGATGGTGGCGGATGCCGCGTTCCATACGCCATAGGGGGCGGTTCCGTTGCTATAGTCGGGAACGAATACCCAGTTCGAGTAAAACTGTCGTTGGCCGAAATTGGCTACGCAGTGCGCCGCAGTGACGACCACTCCCGGTTTGATGAGGGAGGCGGAGCACACATAGGATGAGGAACCGATGTTGAAAAACAGCCGGCCGGTTGGACGGAACGGGTAGTAATACTGGGTATTGTCTCCGTATGCGTTCACTTGGCTGGTGGTGTACGGCTGATTGGACGATCCGTACTCTTGCGGTTCGATCCCGCTCTGATTCAAGTTTGCGGGAGCTACCAGTTGCACCGGCTGCTGCTTGCCGTCTCCAGCGCCGCCTCGCGCGTAACCAGGCGTCCCGAGAGCCGGCTTGGCGTTGTACATCAGCGAGTCCAATATCGTGGGCGGCGCTAGGATCGGTTTCGGCAGCGGCATCGGCAGAGCGTTCTTGAAATCGATCCCAGCAACTTGTAGACCGCGTTCCGGTAACGTGATTTGCGTCACGCCTCCTTGCGTTTTGATTAGCTGGGCAACGGCGCTGGTCGCGATCAGCGAACTCAACGCGGCAAATGTGATTTTTTTGATCAATTGGTTCATTTGAATCTCCTGGTGCATATTTTGAGTGATTTTCTGAGATTCGAAATTTCCGCCGAATTTTAAAGCGCCCCTCAGTTTGCATGAAAATTATGCTGGACGAATTAAACGCTTTTCGAGGTTGTCGTATGGGTGGCGATCCCAATGAGCTCTCTTTGTTGTTCTTGGTTAATCGAGTCGATGATGCGGCGGGTTATTTTTAATTTGGTATTTAATATTTTGCGCCGGATTGGGGTGATATGGTGTTAATTGGAATTGGTTTTTTAAGTGATGGCCATATTGTGGGGGGTAATGGCGTCAGTACGATTCGTGTTTTGTCTCGGTGAAAGGAAGTGTAGATCGACTTTTCATTTTATTTTCGATTTGTAATATTATATTTTTTCATGAGGATTATTATTTTTTGTAATTAGAATCCGATTTGCGCGGCTGTCAAATTCCCTGCGAGAAATGGTAGGGCCGGCACCCAGCGCTCACGGATGTCGGGCGGGCGGCCGGCTTGATCCTGCGTGGGATCGCAGTATGGGACTAGACGCACGGCCGTGTGCGGCCACGATGCGGAGGCATCGTGCAGTAAGCCAAATTCTTCATGTGCGCGAGCTGCGAGCCGCGGTGCGACCGCGACGTATATCAGATGCCCCTAACATCGCCGTCGGGGCGCTTTGCACTGGCGCCATTGTCCGACTGCTTGAGTCAAGGGCTTTGCGCCGAAAGACTTATGCGATGTTCCTATTGCGGAGATGCAGCGGTATTTCGTGTGTTACCGAAATGACTTGGTGTTGGAGTTGGTTTACCGAAAAACCAACCGTTAAGTATGAGGCGGCTGCGGTCGAGACGATTTTTACAGAGCGTGATGTTGTAATGTGTGGCAGCAGTGAAATTTAGCGGCTAAATTCATGGGTCATGCGCCAGCGTCGAAATGGTCGCATATGCGACACCCGCTGGCCGCTTCATCCGCCGTTGGTTTTGCGGCGGCGTAGAAAGACTTGGGATTTCCCGGAAAGTTGTCCGTCTACATCCGTCGGCTGACCGTGTCGAATATCGTATTGAGGCCCGAGCTTGCTGGTCCAGCAACCGTCGTCTAGCTGCCTTGCCATGTGCTTAGTCCTGCTGCCATCTGCATAGATGACCACCTTTTCGTAGCCGTCTTCCAGCGCAGGTGATTCACAGCGTTCGTAGCCAAGCCCCTCAAAAGCTCTGACGAAGTTGTCGATAGAGTCATCAAGAGGCAAGCCATCGGGCCAATAGTTCATGCCGTCTGGCCACCATCAATTGCCTTGATCGCCAGCAGCCCGCGCAATGCAGTTGTAGTCGTCAGTTCTTGGGTTCGTAATCTTGAATGTATCGTGAGCCAAGCTAGGGAATAATCCCTTAACAAAACGATGCTCGTCGTCGGAAAAAGTCATGGCGCTTTCGTGTTAGATGATTTGTTGTTCCTTCGCCCAATTAACCCAAGCTTCAGCTATTTGTTTGGTTTTCCCGCGTAGCTCTTTCGGTACTGGGTCCCGTCGCGCGATCATTCGGAGCGCCCAGAACCATTGACCGCCATTTTTCTCAAGCTCGCGGATGATCAGCGGCAACGCCGCAGGCCCAAGACCGATGATCTGCTGGTAAGCATCGTTTAGAACGATGTCTACGATAACGCGCTGGCTGAAACGATCAACGGCCTGTACAAGACGGAACTGATTCATCGGCGCGCCCCGTGGAAAACGAGGGAATCCGTCGAACTGGCAACGCTCGAATGGGTGCGCGGCGTCGCGAATTCCGCCAGCAACCGCCGGAAACTGTCTGACGCCGCGGGCCGCCAGGTATGCTCAAACGTCGGCAGTTCCTCGACCTGCTCGCGCAGGTCGGTGTAGTCCTCGCCTGCGTGCGCGTGCTTCAGCTGTTCCATTTCCTGCCGGAGCAGGGCGAGGTGGGCTGCGGTGTCATAGCCCTCGTCCGCCAGGCGCTGGCGAGCATCGGCCAGAACTTCCTCGTCGGGTTCGCCTTCGGCGGTTGGAATGTCCTTCGCAAGCAGCGCGACGCGGTACTCCCGTTCTCTGGCGAGGGCGTGCGCGCGATACTGCTCGAGCAGCCCGGCACCTGGACATCGGCCAGCGGGGAGCAGCCAGCGGGGCAGGCGGTCGGGCGGTAGGGGTGAGTTCGTCGTCGCTCGCGGGACGCAGACCATGCGGCAGCCAGTGCTCTCTGACCGCGTCGGCCGCGTCCCGCGCCGGGGCGATGAGGCGTTCGAATTCGAGGGCGGCATCGGCAGGCGCGTGATGGCCTCGTTGAGACGCGGCGTTTCCAGGCTCAGCCAGATTTCGGTCTTTTCGAAAAAGGCACGCAGCTTGAGCGGCACCTTGCGGCGAAAGTAGTAACTGGTCGAGTCGGCGCGGGTGGTCAGGTAGGGGTGTTTCACGGGGTGCTCTCCACAGAAGGTAACGGTGGCGTGTAGCACCCGCGGCCGGAGAACCGCCCCGCATCTAAAACGTTCGCGCGCTTTAGACGCCCAACACGCCTGTTCGGGCGCATTACCGGCGTTTTAACGCAAAAAAGCCGCTGTCCTTGCGGAACAGCGGCTTTTTTGATGAAGCTGGTGGCGAATCAGGGACTCGAACCCCGGACCTGCGGATTATGATTCCGTCGCTCTAACCGACTGAGCTAATTCGCCAGGAGAAGGCGAATTATGGAGATCGGTGCGGGGGGTGTCAAGCCCTTTTTGTCGATTTCTTCAAAAAGGGCGGGGCGGCATCGCGAGAACGTCATCCTTGACCGTTCCGCGAACCGGGCAGTCTGCCTGCCGACCACCGACCACCGACCACCGACCACCGACCACCGTCCGCCCGCCGCCCGCCGCCCGCGACACGCCCCATCAATCCTGCGCGTAGATATTCGAATCCTTGGTTTCCTTCACGAACAGCAGCCCGATGACGAACGTGGCGAGCGCGATCACGATCGGATACCACAGCCCCGAATAGATGTCGCCCCTCGCCGCGACGATCGCGAACGCGGTCGCCGGCAGGAAGCCGCCAAACCAGCCGTTGCCGATGTGATACGGCAGCGACATCGACGTATAGCGGATCCGCGTCGGGAACATCTCGACCAGCATCGCGGCGATCGGACCGTAGACCATCGTCACGTAGATCACGAGGATCGTCAGGATCGCGATCGTCATCGGCCAGTTGAGCTGCGCCGGATCGGCCTTCGCCGGGTAGCCCGCGGACTTCAGCGTCGCGGCGAGCGTCTTGTCGAACGTCGCGCCCTTCGCCTTCGCGTCGGCGGCCTTGCCGTCATACGACTCGATCACGGTGTCGCCGACCTTGACCTGCGCGGTCGTTCCCGCGGGCGCCGCGACATTCTCGTAGTTGAGGCCTGCTTTCGCCAGCGCGCTCTTCGCGATGTCGCAGGAGTCCGTGAACTTCGACGTGCCGACCGGGTTGAACTGGAACGAGCAGGTCGACGGATCGGCCACGACGGTGATCGGCGCCTTCTGCGTCGCCACTTCGAGCGCCGGGTTCGCGAAGTGCGTGAGCGCCTTGAACAGCGGGAAGTAGGTGAGCGCGGCGATCAGGCAGCCGGCGAGGATGATCGGCTTGCGGCCGATCTTGTCCGACAGCGAGCCGAAGAACACGAAGAACGGCGTGCCGATCAGGAGCGCGATCGCGATCAGGATGTTCGCGCTCGCGCCATCGACCTTCAGCGTCTGCGTGAGGAAGAACAGCGCGTAGAACTGGCCCGTGTACCAGACGACCGCCTGGCCGGCCGTCAGGCCGACGAGCGCGAGGATCACGAGCTTCAGGTTCTTCCACTGGCCGAACGCTTCGGTGAGCGGCGCCTTCGAGGTCTTGCCTTCGGCCTTGATGCGCAGGAACACCGGCGATTCGTTCAACTGCAGCCGGATCCACACCGACACCGCGAGCAGCAGGATCGACGCGACGAACGGCACCCGCCAGCCCCACGTGCCGAACGCCTCCTCGCCGATGAAGGTCCGCACGCCGAGAATCACGAGCAGCGACAGGAACAGCCCGAGCGTGGCGGTCGTCTGGATCCAGGCGGTGTAGAAGCCGCGCCGGTGCGCGGGTGCGTGCTCGGCGACGTAGGTCGCGGCGCCGCCGTACTCTCCGCCGAGCGCGAGGCCCTGCAGCAGCCGCATCCCGATGAAGATCACCGGCGCGGCGATGCCGATCGTCGCATAGCCTGGCAGGAAGCCGACCACGAACGTCGAGATCCCCATGATGACGATCGTGATGAGGAACGTGTGCTTGCGGCCGACGAGGTCGCCGAGGCGGCCGAATACGATTGCGCCGAACGGCCGGACGGCGAAGCCCGCCGCGAAGCCGAGCAGCGTGAAGATGAACGCCGCGGTCGGATTGACGCCCGAGAAGAAGCTCTTGCTGATGTAGGCCGCGAGCGAACCGGCCAGATAGAAGTCGTACCACTCGAACACGGTGCCGAGCGACGATGCGAAGATCACGCGCTTTTCGTCGCCTGTCATCGGCGCGTGCGCAATTTGTCCGCCTACCGTTGCCATGAATGTCTCCAATTTTGATATAGGGGCGCGCCCACTCGGGCGGCTCCGTGTCGATTATTGGAGGGCAAACTTACGGCGCACTGACTCGGCGAGTCAAAATGGCGAAACGGCAATTTTCTTTATATGTTGCGCTTTGCGCGCCATCTTCTTCTATTTTGACGTCAATGCTTGTTTTCGTGATTTTTTGCGAGGCGCGCGAAGCGGCGCCTTAAGGGTTATTCCGGGGCCGCTTGCCGTAAGCCGAGGCTCACGCGCACGAGCGTGCCCGCGAGGCGCGGCGACGTCTGATACACGTTGTCGTCGATCGTCAGCGTGCCGCCGTGCTGCGCGACGATCTCGCGGACGATCGCAAGGCCGAGCCCGCTGCCGTCGCCCTCGCGGCCGAGGATCCGATAGAAGCGCTCGACGACGCGTTCTCGCTCGTTCGCCGGAATGCCCGGGCCCGTGTCCTCGACTTCGAGATGCACGACGCCCGCCGCTCGGTCGGCGCGTACGCGCACGGTGATGCGCCCGCCCGTCGGCGTGTAGCGGATCGCGTTGTCGATCAGGTTGCCGAGCATCTCGCGCAGCATCACCGGGTGGCCGTCGATGCGAAGCGGCCCGGCGTCGTCGTCCGGGCCTTCGTAGCCGAGGTCCATCTGCTTCGCGAGCGCGGCCTGCACCCAGTCGCGCACGGCCTGCCGCGCGAGCGGCGCGATTTCGACGGGCTCGAACATGAGCCCCGTCGCGCGGTTTTCCGCGCGCGCGAGCGCGAGCAACTGCGTGACGAGCCGCGCGGCCTGCTCGGAACTCGTCGCGATCTGTTCGAGCGAACGCGCGACTTCGTCCGGCACGTCGTGGCGCAGCGCGAATTCGGCCTGCGTGCGCAATCCGGCGAGCGGGGTCTTCATCTGGTGCGCGGCGTCGGCGATGAAGCGCTTTTGCAGCGTGATGTTCTGTTCGAGGCGCGCGAGCAGGTCGTTGAACGACGTGACGAGCGGCTCGATCTCGGGCGGCGCGCGCTGCGCCTCGACGGGCGACAGGTCGTCCGGGCGCCGGCCGCGGATGTGCGCCTGCAGCGCGGTGAGCGGCGCGAGCCCGCGCGACAGTCCGAACCAGACGAGCAGGATCGCAAGCGGCAGGATCACGAATTGCGGCAGGATCACGCCCTTGATGATGTCGTTCGCGAGCGCGTTGCGCTTGTCGAGCGTCTCGCCGACCTGCACGAGCACGGGCTGCGAGCCCGTCGCGCCCGGCAGCGCGACGGTCGTGTACGCGACGCGCACGTCGTCGCCGCGCAGCAGGTCGTCGCGGAACACGACGACACCGGGCGGCGGGCGGTCGTCGTCGCGCGGCAGCGGCAGGTCGGCTTCGCCCGCGACGAGCTCGCCGCGCGTGCCGAGCACCTGGAAGTACAGGCTGTCGACATTGTCGGCGCGCAGGAAGTCGAGCGTCGCCTGCGGCAGCCTCAGCTCGGCGACGCCGTTCACGGGCGTGATCTGCCGCGCGAGCACGTACGCATCGGTCTCGAGCGCGCGGTCGAACGGGCCGTTCGCGATCGTCTTCGCGACGAGGTAGGTGACGGCGATGCTCATCGGCCACAGCAGCAGGAGCGGCGCGAGCATCCAGTCGAGAATCTCGCCGAACAGCGAGCGGGGGCGGGGGCCTTCGGCGGCGTCGTCTTCGTCCGGCGGTGCGAACGGGTTTTCGTAGCGCGCGTCGCGCGCGGCGTCCGTATCGGTCGCGGCGGCGGCCGGACGGCGCGCCGTGTGCGCGGAATGGGCCGGCGTGGCCATCGGCCGCTCCTTCCTTGGGGGCGTCAGCGCAGCGACTGGCTCGCGGCGGCCTCGGCCGGTTGCGGTGCGGTTGCGCTCGGCGCGTCGTTCGCCGGGGCGGGCGCGGCCTTCTCGAGGCAGTAGCCGAGGCCGCGCACGGTCGTGATCCGCACGCCGCTCGGCTCGATCTTCTTGCGCAGCCGGTGAACGTAGACTTCGATCGCGTTGTTGCTGACTTCCTCGCCCCATTCGCACAGATGATCGACGAGCTGCTCCTTCGACACGAGCCGGCCGATCCGCTGCAGCAGCACTTCGAGCAGGCCGAGCTCGCGCGCGGACAGGTCGAGCACGCGGTCGTTCGCGCAGGCGATCCGGCCGACCTGGTCGAACGACAGCGAGCCGTGCCGCACGACGGTCGGCCCGCCGCCCGCGCCGCGCCGGGTCAGCGCGCGCACGCGCGCTTCGAGCTCGTTCAGCGCGAACGGCTTCGCCATGTAGTCGTCGGCGCCGAGGTCGAGCCCCTTCACGCGCTCGTCGACGCTGTCGGCGGCCGTCAGGATCAGCACGGGCAGATTCGAATTGCGCGCGCGCAGGCGGCGCAGCACGTCGAGGCCGGGCATCTTGGGGAGGCCGAGATCGAGGATCAGGAGGTCGAACGTCTGCATCGACAAGGCCGTATCGGCCTCGGCGCCGTTCCTCACATGGTCGACGGCATAGCCCGATTGGCGGAGTGACCGGGTGAGGCCGTCCGCGAGTATGCTGTCGTCTTCGGCGATGAGAATTCGCATGATGCGCAACCGGTTGCCGTCCCGCGGCGATGGCGCTGCGCGCGGCTGTCTCCGAAATATAGGGCGATGCCTGCCCGCAACGCGGGCTTGCATAAACCACTGTTTTTTTATACAGTATCTGCATTCGCGCACCTAACGGCTTGCTGGCCGTGTCGAAGCCGGTGCGTCCGTTTCAGACGCTGCTCATCATAGCAAAGGACGATTCATGGAAGAAGGCAAGAAAGGCTCCGGGATGACTGCCGAAAAGAGCAAGGCGCTTGCCGCCGCGCTCGCGCAGATCGAGAAGCAGTTCGGCAAAGGGTCGATCATGCGGCTCGGCGACGGCGAGGTGGTCGAGGATATCCAGGTGGTGTCCACGGGCTCGCTCGGTCTCGATATCGCGCTCGGCGTCGGCGGCCTGCCGCGCGGCCGTGTGGTCGAGATCTACGGACCGGAATCGTCCGGCAAGACGACGCTGACGCTGCAGGTGGTCGCCGAGATGCAGAAGCTCGGCGGCACCGCGGCGTTCATCGACGCGGAGCACGCGCTCGACGTCCAGTACGCGTCGAAGCTCGGCGTGAACGTGCCGGAACTGCTGATCTCGCAGCCGGACACGGGCGAGCAGGCACTGGAAATCGTCGATGCGCTGGTGCGCTCGGGCTCGATCGACATGATCGTGATTGACTCGGTCGCGGCGCTCGTGCCGAAGGCCGAAATCGAAGGCGAGATGGGCGACGCGCTGCCCGGCCTGCAGGCCCGCCTGATGTCGCAGGCGCTGCGCAAGCTGACGGGCTCGATCAAGCGTACGAACTGCCTCGTGATCTTCATCAACCAGATCCGGATGAAGATCGGCGTGATGTTCGGCAACCCGGAAACCACGACGGGCGGCAACGCGCTCAAGTTCTATTCGTCGGTGCGTCTCGACATCCGCCGGATCGGCTCGATCAAGAAGAACGACGAGGTGATCGGCAACGAAACGCGCGTGAAGGTCGTGAAGAACAAGGTGTCGCCGCCGTTCCGCGAAGCGATCTTCGACATCCTGTACGGCGAAGGCATTTCGCGTCAGGGCGAAATCGTTGATCTCGGCGTGCAGGCGAAGATCGTCGACAAGGCGGGTGCGTGGTACAGCTATAGCGGCGAGAAGATCGGCCAGGGCAAGGACAACGCACGTGAATTTCTGCGCGAGAATTCGGAAATCGCGCGCGAGATCGAAAATCGCATTCGCGAGTCGCTCGGCGTCGCCGCCATGCCGCAGGGCGCCAACTCCGCCAACTCCAAAGCCGAGATCATGGACGAAGAGGAGTAATGCGCAAGCACCGGGGGGGCGCGGATTCGCAACAGGTAGGGCGCGGCGCGCGGACGAGGTCCGCCGGCGAGGCCCGCGCCGAACACGAAGCGCGCGCGCCGGTTTCGAGCGAAGGGCGGCCGGTTGGCCGCCCGGCAGCGAGGGCATCCGACGATGCCCTCGTTTCGTTTGGGCGATCGGTTGCGTTCGAATCGGACGATCCGTTCGATCCGCACGAATCGTTCGACGCGCATGACGTCGCGCGGCGGCGTGCGTCGGACGGCGCAGCCGGCACGAACGACGATGCGTCCGGCGGTGGCCGGGCGGGCGGCGGCTTGCGCGCCGGCGGCCGTTCGCGTGCATCGACGGCATTTTCGTCGGCGGCGGGCGGGGATGAAGTGACGGGCGACGTCTATATGCGCACGAGCCAGGCCGGAGCACGGTCGCGGCGGCGGGCATCGTCTTTCCGTTCCGATTCGTCCGTGTCCGAAGACGCGGCGCGTTCGTCGGCGTCGCAACGTCCCGCGCGCTCGCTGAAAGGGCGCGCGATCGCGTATCTGTCGCGCCGCGAGTACAGTCGCGCGGAACTCGCACGCAAGCTCGCGCCGTACGTCGAGGAAGGCGACGATCTCGAGTCGCTGCTCGACACGCTCGAGCGGGAGGGCTGGCTGTCCGACGCGCGGTTTGCCGAAAGCCTCGTGCATCGGCGCTCGGCGCGCGTCGGCTCGGCGCGCATCGTGAGCGAGCTGAAGCGACATGCGGTCGGCGACGCGCTCGTCGAGGCCGTCGGCGCGCAGTTGCGCGAGAGCGAGTTCGAGCGCGCGCAGTCGGTCTGGCGCAAGAAGTTCGGCGCGGTGCCGCAAACGCCCGCGGAGCGCGCAAAACAGGCGCGCTTCCTCGCGATGCGCGGTTTTTCGGGCGCGACGATCGCGAAGCTGTTGAAAGGCGACGTCGACGAGTTCGGCGGCGATTGAGCGCGGCGAGCCGGCTTGCACGCTCGCGTTCGGCATCAAGCCGACGCTGCAAGCTCGAATTCCTTGCGACAGCCCGGCGGACCACTACGCCGACCGCCGACCACCGACCACCCCCAAAATCCCCCGAAACCCCGCACGGGGCCAGACCGGGCCCTTACGGCCGGTATGTTAGAATCCGCGAGTTTCCCTCTTCGGCTTCACCTTCCCGCATGCCGCTACCCGAGCCCGTACCCCGACAGTTGCGCCATCGCCGCGCAATTCGAGCGGAAGCCTACGAGCGTGCCGACGGCTTGTGGGACATCGAAGCCTGCCTGACCGATCACAAGCCGCGCGACGTCACGCTGGCGTCGGGCGTCAGACCGGACGGCCTGCCGATCCACGAACTCTGGTTGCGCGTGACGATCGATCGCGAACTCAACATCGTCGATGCCGAGGCGTCGTCGGACTGGGTGCCCTATCCCGGTCAATGCGAAACCGCCAAGCCCGCCTACCGTGCCCTCATCGGACTCAATCTCTTCCGCCATTTCCGTCGCGACGTCTCCCGGCTGCTGTCGGGCGTCGCCGGCTGCTCGCACCTGACCGAGCTGTGCGCGGTGCTGCCGACGGCCGCGATCCAGGCGTTCGCGGGCGACGTATGGGATGTGCGCGAGCAGTTGGGCGGCGGAGCCGACGGACGCGATCGCGCGGCAGCCGAGCCGCCGTTCCAGCTCGGCCGCTGCCACGCGCTGCGGTTCGACGGAGAAGCGGTCCGGCAGTTCTATCCGCGTTGGTACGGCGCGAGCCGCCCCGCGCGCGAAGGCTCGGACGGCGCGAAGGAATGAGAGCGGACGCTTAAATCGTAAGAAGAAGCGATCGCCAATCGACTTTTTTTAGCCAACTCACAGACTGAAGGAATCACGCATGAAGATTCACGAGTACCAGGGTAAGGAAATCCTGCGGAAATTCGGAGTCGCGGTACCGCGCGGCAAGCCGGCGTTCTCGGTGGACGAGGCCGTCAAGGTGGCGGAAGAGCTGGGCGGCCCGGTTTGGGTCGTCAAGGCCCAGATTCATGCGGGCGGCCGCGGCAAGGGCGGCGGCGTGAAGGTCGCGAAGTCGCTCGAGCAAGTGCGCGAATACGCGAACCAGATCCTCGGCATGCAGCTGAAGACGCACCAGACCGGTCCGGAGGGCCAGAAGGTCAACCGTCTGCTGATCGAAGAAGGCGCGGACATCAAGAAGGAACTGTATGTCGGCATCGTGATCGACCGCGTGTCGCAGAAGGTCGTCGTGATGGCGTCGAGCGAAGGCGGCATGGACATCGAGGAAGTCGCGGAAAAGACGCCGGAAGCGATCCACAAGGTCGCCGTCGAGCCGTCGCTGGGCCTGCAGGACGCGGAAGCCGACGATCTCGCGAAGAAGATCGGCGTGCCGGACGCATCGATTCCGCAAGCGCGCGAAATCCTGAAGGGCTTGTACAAGTCGTTCTGGGAAACCGACGCGTCGCTCGCCGAAATCAACCCGCTCGTGCTGACGGGCGACGGCAAGGTGATCGCGCTCGACGCGAAGTTCAACTTCGACTCGAACGCGCTGTTCCGTCATCCGGAAATCGTCGCGTACCGCGACCTGGACGAAGAAGATCCGGCTGAAATCGAAGCGTCGAAGTTCGACCTCGCGTACATCTCGCTCGACGGCAACATCGGCTGCCTCGTGAACGGCGCGGGTCTCGCGATGGCGACGATGGACACGATCAAGCTGTTCGGCGGCGAGCCGGCGAACTTCCTCGACGTCGGCGGCGGCGCGACGACCGAGAAGGTCACCGAAGCGTTCAAGCTGATGCTGAAGAACCCGGGCCTGAAGGCGATCCTCGTGAACATCTTCGGCGGCATCATGCGCTGCGACGTGATCGCGGAAGGCGTGATCGCGGGCTCGAAGGCCGTGAACCTGAACGTGCCGCTCGTCGTGCGCATGAAGGGCACGAACGAAGACCTCGGCAAGAAGATGCTCGCCGAATCCGGCCTGCCGATCATCTCGGCGGACAGCATGGAAGAAGCGGCGCAGAAGGTCGTCGCCGCGGCTGCGGGCAAGTAACGAGCGCCCGCGGACCTGGCGCTGCGCGCCGGGCCCCCGATGGGGGCAAGAAAACGCGGGGCAGCCCGGCGTTTTCTTGAGCGCATCATTGAAACGCATGGCGGCGCGGTTTCTCTCGCGACGCCGATCGAACAGAGGTCAATACATGTCGATTCTGATCAACAAAGACACGAAGGTCATCACGCAGGGCATCACCGGCAAGACCGGCCAGTTCCACACGCGCGCCTGCCGTGAATACGCAAACGGCCGCGAAGCGTTCGTCGCGGGCGTGAACCCGAAGCGCGCCGGCGAAGATTTCGAAGGCATTCCGATCTACGCGAGCGTCAAGGAAGCGAAGGCCGAAACCGGCGCGACCGTGTCGGTCATCTACGTGCCGCCCGCGGGCGCCGCTGCGGCGATCTGGGAAGCGGTGGAAGCCGATCTCGATCTCGCGATCTGCATCACGGAAGGCATCCCCGTGCGCGACATGATCGAAGTGAAGGACCGCATGCGCCGCGAAGGCCGCAAGACGCTGCTGCTCGGGCCGAACTGCCCGGGCACGATCACGCCGGACGAACTGAAGATCGGCATCATGCCGGGCCACATCCATCGCAAGGGCCGCATCGGCGTCGTGTCGCGCTCGGGCACGCTGACGTACGAAGCGGTCGCGCAGCTGACGGCGCTCGGCCTCGGCCAGTCGTCGGCAGTCGGCATCGGCGGCGATCCGATCAACGGTCTGAAGCACATCGACGTAATGAAGATGTTCAACGACGATCCGGATACGGACGCGGTCGTGATGATCGGTGAAATCGGCGGTCCGGACGAAGCCAACGCGGCTCAGTGGATCAAGGACAACATGAAGAAGCCGGTCGTCGGCTTCATCGCGGGCGTCACGGCGCCTCCGGGCAAGCGCATGGGCCACGCCGGCGCGCTGATCTCGGGCGGCGCGGACACGGCCGAAGCGAAGCTGGAAATCATGGAAGCGTGCGGCATCACGGTCACGCGCAATCCGTCGGAGATGGGCCGCCTGCTGAAGGCAGCACTGTAAGCATCGGTTTCATCGCCACGAAAAACGCCGGTTCCGCCGGCGTTTTTTGTTATGCTCGCGCAATTGTTTCGTAAGCCCCGGCCGGACGGCCGGGCGCGGCCGCAACGCTCGCGTTCGCCCGCCGGCCTCACTTTCTTTGCTTCGCCCTCATGCTCGAATTCTTCGCCTCGCTCCATTGGGGCGCCGTCGTCCAGATCATCGTCATCGATATCCTGCTCGGCGGCGACAACGCGGTCGTGATCGCGCTCGCCTGCCGCAACCTGCCCGTGCAGCAGCGCGTGCGCGGCGTGCTGTGGGGGACGGCCGGTGCGATCGTGCTGCGCGTCATGCTGATCGCGTTCGCGGTGCTGCTGCTCGATGTGCCGCTCCTCAAGTTCGCGGGCGGCGTGCTGCTGCTGTGGATCGGCGTGCGGCTGATGGCGCCCGCCGACGACGCGCACGACAACATCAAGCCTGCCGACAAGCTGTGGGAGGCGGTGAAGACGATCGTGATCGCCGACGCGGTGATGAGCCTCGACAACGTGATCGCGATCGCCGGCGCGGCCGAGCAGGCGGATCCGGGCCACCGGATCGCGCTCGTGATCTTCGGCCTGATCGTCAGCATTCCGATCATCGTCTGGGGCAGCACGCTCGTGCTCAAGCTGCTCGACCGCTTTCCGATCTTCATCACGCTTGGCGCGGCGCTTCTCGGCTGGATCGCGGGCGGGCTGATGGTCAACGATCCGGCGGGCGACCGCTGGCCGCTCCTCGACACGCCCGCCGCGATCTATGGCGCGAGCGTGGCGGGCGCGCTCTTTGTCGTGATCGCCGGATATGCGCTGAAGAAGCGCCGCGCGACGTCGGGGACGGCGAATTCGCACTGACTGACACCGGCGCTTCGCGGCGTCGGCCGTCCGGCCGACTGCCCGCGTTGCCGCACGCTGGCTACGATCGACACGCCTGCCGCTTTCGGCGGGCGTGTTCGTTTCCGGAGCCTGTCATGAGCGAATTTCTTTCCGTTTTATCGCCGTTTGCGTCGCTTTTGCTGCCGCGGGCGGGGGGCGCGCGCGGCCTGCGCCGGGTGTGGCGCGCGTCGACGCGTGCGGTGCGCGGCCGTGGTTTCACGCTGATCGAATTGATGATCGTGCTCGCGATCGTCGGCGTCGTCGCTGCGTACGCGATTCCCGCATATCAGGACTACCTCGCGCGCAGCCGGGTCGGCGAGGGGCTTGCGCTCGCCGCGTCCGCGCGGCTCGCGGTCGCGGAGAACGCGGCGAGCGGCAGCGGTTTTTCGGGCGGATACGTGTCGCCGCCGGGCACGCGCAACGTCGAGTCGATTCGCGTCGACGACGACACCGGGCAGATCGTCGTCGCGTTCACGTCGCGCGTCGCGGCGTCGGGCGCGAACACGCTCGTGCTCGTGCCGTCGGCGCCGGATCAGGCGGAGACGCCGACGGCGCGCGTCGCGCTGTCGAAGGGCGCCGTGCAGGCGGGGGCGATCACGTGGGAGTGCTTCGCCGACGGCAAGACGTCGTCGTCGCTGCCCGCGCCGGGCGCCGGGCCGATGCCGAGCGATGCGCCGACGCTGGCCGGCAAGCTCGCGCCGCCGGAGTGCCGAGCGTGACGTCCGGCGGCGAATAGCGGCGAATAGCGGCGAAGCGGCGGGGCGGCGCGTGCCTTGAGCATCGGCTACCGGGAGAAGAATTGCGCGGCGTTCGTGCACTGTGATGGTGCGTGACATAACGGCCGTGCGCAACCGGCGCCCCGCGCCCGCACAGCGGGAGGTTTTTTTTGTATAGTGCGCCGGTTGCTGACACCCGGTTCGCTCATGCCTTCCTCTTTTCTGCGTTCTTTGTCGCTGATCGCGCTTGCAGTCGCCCTGATCCTGCCGTATGCGGTCACGAATCACACGTATCCGATTCCGACCTTCTATTCCGAATTCGCCGCGTTTGCGCTGTATTGGGTGCTCGGCGCGACCGTCGTCCTGCTCGTGAAAGCCGAGCGCTCCGCGCAGCCGTTCGCGGTGCCGATGGCGCTCGTCGCGCCGCTCGGCTTCGGCGCGGTGCTGCTCGCGCAGGTCGCGCTGCTGCCGTTGCATCAGCCTTCGATGAACTGGCTCGCGACGGGCTACCTGCTCGGCGCGATCGTCGCGATGCAGTCGGGCTATGCGCTCGCGCGCGCGAACATGGTCGACATGGTCGCGAGGATGATCGCGGGGGCGACGATCGTCGGCGGCATCTTCGCCGTCGCCTGCCAGTTCGTGCAGCTGTTCCATCTGGAGACGACGTTCTCGCCGTTCGTCGTGTCGTACGGCGTGACCGTCGATCGCCGGCCGTACGGCAACATGGCGCAGGCGAATCACCTCGCGACCTACATCGCGTTCGCGCTTGCGGGCGCGCTGTATCTCGTGCAGACGCGCCGCATGCCGGCGCTCGCGTGGGCGGCGCTGTCGGTGTTCCTGTCCGTCGGGCTCGCGCTTACCGTGTCGCGCGGGCCGTGGCTGCAGGTCGGCGTGATGGTCGTCGCCGGCTTCTGGATGGCGTTCGCGCAGGCGCGGCGCGATCCGGCCGCGAGCCGCATGCGCGCATGGGCGATTCCGGTCGTGCTCGGCGCGTTGTTCGTCGCGGTCAATGTCGCCGTGCGCTGGGTGAACGTGCATTACCACCTCGGCCTTGCCGAGTCGGCCGCCGACCGCATGCGCGACGCCGGCCAGATCGCGCCGCGCCTCGCGCTCTGGAAGTACGGCCTGACGATGTTCCGCGAGCATCCGCTGCTCGGCGTCGGCTGGGGCGAATTCCCGATCCATCAGTTCGAACTCGTGCGCAGGCTGGGCGGCGTCGAGATCGCCAACAACTCGCATGACATCTTCATCGATCTGCTCGCGAAGTCCGGCTTGCTCGGCCTCGGCGTGCTGGTCGTCGCGCTCGTCGCGTGGTTCGTGCGCGCGCTGCGCGTGCCGCATACCGAGAGCCGTGTGTTCGGCTTCGCGCTCGTCGGCATTTTGCTGATGCACGCGCTCGTCGAGTACCCGCAGCAGTACACGTTCTTCCTGCTGCCCGTGATGTTCGTGATCGGCCTGCTCGAGACGAAGCCGTTGCGCGTGCTGCCAAGCCGTGCGGCGTTCGCGCTGTTCGCTGCGCTGTCGGTTGCGGGGCTTGCGTCGCTGTACCCGGTGCTGCGCGACTACCAGCGCGCGGAAGTGCTGTACTACGGCACGAATCCGGCCGAGCAGTACCGCGAGGATCCGTCGTTCCTGTTCGGCGCGTGGGGCGATTACGGCGAGGCGACGCTGCTGACGATTTCGCGCGACAACCTGCAGGCGAAGCTCGCCGCGCACGAACGGGCGATCGCGCTGCTGCCGGGCGAGACCGTCCTGCGCCGCTACGCGGTGCTGCAGGCGCTCGACGGCCGCGAAGCCGACGCGTTCGACACGGTCGAGCGGCTGCGCGTGTTCGCGCAAGAACTGCATGACTGGCCGGTGCAGCTTGCCGCGTTGTACAAGCTGCTCGACGATCAGCCGTCGCTGAGGCCGTTCAAGGCGTCGCTCGTGTCGAAGTACGGGACGCCGGCCGCGAACGTATCCGCCGACGGTGAGGAAGACGACAGCGACGACTGATCGCGGGTCGGCTGGAAACGGGACGATCGAAGAAACCGCCGCTTTTCGCGGCGGTTTTGATTGGGAGGGCGCGACGGCGTCGCGATCGAACGATGCGGCGGGCGCGATGCACGACGCGTGATGCTTGATGCGCGGCGGCGCGCGCCGGAATTTCGTCATGCGGACGGCACGAGGAGCGTTGCGTGGCCGCGGCATCGCATCGTGTGCAAAGCGTGCGTCGACGTCGCTTGGCCGACACTCGCGCAGCCTAAGCACGCGGCCGTCACAAGAAGCCGCCGAAAGAAACCGCCACAAGGAATCGCGGCAAGAAACTACCGAAAGAAACCGCCGAAAGAAACCGCCGTGAGCAGCCGCTATCCCCGCCCCGCTCCGACAGGCGACGTTAAGCAGTGTCAAATCGCGCCGCACTCGCGCACGGCGAGCCGGTACGAGCGGATTTGCGTCGCATCGTTCGGGTATGCTTGGGCGCGGTATTCATCGACTGGAAACGAATTCTTGCCCTGAGAGGAAGCCTATGAAAACGCGTCCCCATCGTATTGCGGCAGCAGGCATCCTGATTGCCAGCATCGCGTCGTTCTCGACCGCTCACGCGCAGCTCGGCGACTTGCTGAAGCAAGGCACCGACAGCGGCGCGGGCGGCGTAGCGAGCGCGCTCGGCAATCTCGGCGGCGCGGGCGGCGCCGCGTCGGCCGGCTCGCTGCTGTCACCCGGCAGCACCGGCAACGTCGCGGGCCTGCTGCAGTTCTGCATCAAGAACAACTATCTCGGCGACGGCGGCGCGTCGTCGGTCAAGGACGCGCTGATGAGCAAGCTGGGCGGCGGCGTCACGTCGGACAGCAGCTACGCGAGCGGCGCGAGCGGGATTCTCGACGCCGGCAACGGCCGCACGCTCGACCTGAGCGGCGGGCAGAGCTTCAAGCAGCAGTTGACGAAGCAGGTCTGCGACAAGGTGCTGTCGCAGGCGAAGTCGCTGCTGTAAGCGGGACGCCGGCGCCGTGTCGCGGAGCGGGCGGTGCGCGATCGACGCGCGCTGCCGACGCGACGCGTCGGCGGACGCCGGGGATCGCGCGCGGCGCTCGGTATCGGGCGCCGGTGCGAATGAAGCATGGATAAGAATGGACAAGAAACGGGGGGGCGGAATCGCACGGCGTGCGCAACGCAGGCGCTGACGATTCACGCGATCGACAGCGCGGACTGACCAGAACGAACATGAAGACTTATTCGACGTACCTGACGTTTCCTCTTGCCGCGTCGCTGCTCGCCGGCTGCGCGGCGTTCGCGCCGCGGGACTCGGCGAAGCTCGAATGCACGATGCCCGTCGCGGTGTATCCGGACAGCGCGAAGCCGCTCGAGCGCCGGGCGACCGTGCTCGTGCGGGCGATGATCACGTCGTCGGGCAATGCGGAGAACGTCACGGTCACGACGAGTAGCCGGAATGCCGCCGCGGACCGTGCGGCCGTCGAAGCGATGTCGAAGGTCGCGTGCTCGCAGACGCCCGCGCGCGGCGGCGAGCCCTATCCGTTTACGCTGACGCGGCCGTTCGTGTTCGAGCCGACGGCGAAGGCCGCGCGGTGACGCGCATCGAGTGCGTGGGCGCGGGCGCGGGCGGCAACGCGCGTGTCTCGTTGCGCGCCGTTGTCCCGACTCGAAGCGCCTTGTCGAGTGCGGCGCTTCGATAACCGCTTGACGCGCACCCGCCCGGATTCGGCGGTGCGCTAGCTGGCGGTTTGCGGGGCAGGCCGGCGTTACGCGCCGGCCTCGCCAGCTTTCCAGTCCCCCGACTTTCCGCCGCGCTTCTCCCTGACGCTCACATCGGTGATCACCATTCCCCGATCGACGGCCTTGCACATGTCGTAGACAGTCAGCAGCCCGACCTGCACCGCGGTCAGCGCCTCCATCTCGACGCCCGTGCGTCCGTACGTCTCGACCTGCGCGCTGCAGCGCACGCCGGGCAGCGCGTCGTCGAACTCGAACTCGACCGCGACGCGCGTGAGCGCGAGCGGGTGGCAGAGCGGAATCAGATCGGCGGTGCGCTTCGCGCCCTGGATCGCCGCGATCCGCGCGACGCCGAGCACGTCGCCTTTCTTCGCGCGTCCTTCGCGGATCAGCGCGAGCGTGTCGGGCAGCATCCGGATCGCGCCGCGCGCCACCGCGATGCGCTTCGTTTCCTGCTTGTCGCCGACGTCGACCATGTGCGCGTGGCCGGCAGCGTCGAAGTGTGTGAATCCAGACATGTCGTGCTCCGTTAGAGGGCGCCTATCATAGCAGCGCGGCTCGTCGGTCGATTCGAGCGGTGCGCGTCGGCGTCGCGCGAACGGCGGCCGGCGCGCCGTTACAATGACGCAGCTCTATCGATCATTACGCCACGGCCGCCCTGATCCTTGTCCATGCGCGTCAAACCGTTGCTCGTCGTGTCGCTGTCCGCGGCGCTCGCCCTGCCGCCCGGCGGCTACGCTCAGCCGCGCGCCGATGCTCAGCCGCTCGAATCCGCTCCCGCCACCGGCGCCGCCGAGCCCGCGCCGCTCGCGCCCGACGCGATCTCGACCGTGCCGTCCGGCATCGCGGCCGGCGTGTTCGGCACGTACGGCGGCGCGCAGAGCCGGCTGTCCGATCCGGCGTCCGGCACGCCCAGTTTGCGCGCGCCGCTTCGATCGCTGCAACTGCCGGATCTCGGCGACGGCTCGGGCGGATCGCTGACGCCGCAGGCGGAGCGCCGTCTCGGCGAACGCGTGATGCGCGAGGTGCGGCGCGATCCCGACTATCTCGACGACTGGCTCGTGCGCGACTACCTGAATTCAGTCGCGGCGAAGCTGTCGGCGGCGGCGGCCGCGCAGTTCATCGGCGGCTACATGCCCGACTTCGATCTGTTCGCGATACGCGACCCGCAGATCAACGCGTTCTCGCTGCCGGGCGGTTTCATCGGCATCAACAGCGGGCTCGTCGCGACGACGCAGACGGAATCCGAGCTCGCGTCGGTGATCGGTCACGAGATGGGGCACGTGCTGCAGCGGCATATCGCGCGGATGATCGTCGCGAGCGAGAAGAGCGGCTACGCGGCGCTCGCGACGATGCTGTTCGGCGTGCTCGCGGGCATCCTCGCGCGCAGCGGCGATCTCGGCAGCGCGATCGCGATCGGCGGCCAGGCGTTCGCGGTCGACAGCCAGTTGCGGTTCTCGCGCACGGCCGAGCGCGAGGCTGACCGCGTCGGCTTTCAACTGCTCGCGGGCGCCGGCTACGATCCGTATGGGATGCCGGGCTTCTTCGAGCGGCTCGAACGCGCGTCGATGGGCGACGCGGGCGTGCCCGCGTATGCGCGCACGCATCCGCTGACGGGCGAGCGGATCGCCGACATGGACGATCGCGCGCGGCGCGCGCCGTACAAGCAGCCGAGGCAGTCGCCGGAGTACGGTTTCGTGCGCGCGCGTCTGCGGATGCTGCAGAACCGCTCGCCGACCGATTACGCGAACGAGGTGCGGCGGATGCGCGTCGAGCTCGACGACAGGATCGCGCCGAACGTCGCGGCAAATTGGTACGGGATCGCGCTGGGCGAGATGCTGGGCAGCCGCTACGACGATGCGGATCGCGCGCTCGGGGCGGCGCGCGACGCGTTCGCGCGCACGGCCGCGCGCGAGGGCGACTCGGCGCGCAGCTCGCCGAGCCTCGACGTGCTCGCGGCGGAGATCGCGCGCCGCGCGGGCCGCACCGACGACGCGGTGCAGCTCGCCGCCGCCGCGCAGCGGCGCTGGCCGGGCTCGCACGCGGCGATCGCCGCGCATCTGCAGGCGCTCCTTGCCGCGCGCCGCTACGCGCACGCACAGACGCTCGCGCAGTCCGAGGCGAGCGCCGATTCCGGCCAGCCGGATTGGTGGAATTATCTCGCGCAGGCGAGCCTCGGCAACGGCGATGCGGTGACGCAGCGCCGCGCGCTCGCGGAGAAATTCGCGCTCGAGGGCGCGTGGCCGTCGGCGATCCGGCAACTGCGCGAGGCGCGCGACATCAAGTCGGCCAGCTTCTACGAGCAGTCGATCATCAGCGCGCGGCTGCACGAGTTCGAGGCGCGCTACAAGGAAGAGCGGGAAGAGGACAAGGACAACAAGCGCGGCTGACGCGCGGCGCCGCGGCCGGGCCGCCCGCCCGCCGGGCGTTCGCGCCGGCAGCCCGGCTCCTTTTCCGGCGACGTCGAACGACGCGCCGTGCGCGGCCGCGCGCTTTCCCGCGCGTCAGTCCGCCGCCTGACCGCCCGCGCGCGCGGCCGGGCTCGCGACGAACCGGAACCGCCGCGCGACGTCGTCGCGCCGGATCGGCTCGAGCGGCAGGTCTACGCCGCCGCCGAGGTGCAGCACGCCGTGCGCGCCGTCGTCGTCGAGGTCCGCATGATCGGCGAAGAGCCCGAGATCGTGATCGTGCAGCGCGGCGACGCGCGGCGGCGTCGCCGCGTCGGCGAACAGCACGCCGCCCGCGTCGTCGAGCCACGCGCGCGCCGGCTCGAACGCGCGGCCCGTGTGGTCGGTGAGCGCGACGCGCGCCGGATCGTCGCGATCGGCCGCGAGCCGGACGATCCACGGCGTGTACGCGAGCTCGACGTACACGCGCTGCGGCCCGTTCTGGAAGAACCACTGCCCGTCGGCGTCGCGCTCGTAGTTGCGGGCGATGAAGTCGATCAGCGCCGGGTGCCGGACAGGCGAGCCGAGCGCGCCCGCCGCCTGCGCCGCGTCGTCGCGCATCCGCCAGCAGCCGCGCCGGTCGAGCAGCAGCCATCCGGTGCAGTGCGGGACGTTAGGCCACTTGGCGAGCGCCTGTTTGACGATGTCATCCATGATCGGTGAAGCGTGAGCAGAAATCGAAGATGCGGGTCGGCAGCCACCAGTCGATGCGTCCCGGAAACGGGCCCGTCATGAAGCCCGCATGGCCGCCGTGCTCGGGCTGGTCGAGCACGACCACGCGCGACACGTCGCGCGGGCCGGGCAGCGCCGACGCCGGCAGGAACGGGTCGTTGCGCGCGTTGAGGATCAGCGTCGGCACGTCGATCGCCGCGAGGAGCGGGCGCGTCGTCGCCTGCGTCCAGTAGTCGTTCGCGTCGGCGAAGCCGTGCAGCGGCGCGGTCACGACGTCGTCGAAGTCGTGCATCGTGCGCGCGGCGAGCATCGTTTCCTTGTCGAAGAGCCCCGGGTATTGCTCGAGCTTGAGGAGCGCCTTCAGCTTCAGCGTCTTCAGGAAGCTGTGCGTGTAGACCATCGAGAAGCCTTGCGACAGCGCGCGTCCGCCCGCGTGGATGTCGATCGGCGTCGAGACCGCCGCGGCCGCCGTGACGATCGACGTGTCGCCGCGCCGCTCGCCGAGCCAGCGCAGCAGCACGTTGCCGCCGAGCGACACGCCGACCGCGACGAGCGGCCCGCGATGGCCTTTAGCGAGCCGCCGCAGGATCCAGTCGACTTCGGCGCTGTCGGCGAGGTGATAGAAGCGCGGCATCCGGTTCATCTCGCCGCTGCAGCTGCGGAAATGCGGGACGACGCCGCGCCAGCCGCGTGCGCGGGCGGCCGCCATCAGCACGCGTGCGTAATGTGAATCGGAGCTGCCTTCGAGGCCGTGGAACAGCACGGCGAGCGGGGCGCTTGGCCCGGGCGCCGCGCCGTCCGGGTGCGTGAGCCAGTCGATGTCGATGAAGTCGCCGTCGGGCGTGTCCCAGCGCTCGCGCCGGTATCCGACGTCCGGCCGGCGCGCGAAGAGCGCAGGGACGATCGTCTGCGCGTGGCTCGTCGGCAGCCAGAGCGGCGCGCGGTAGAGGGACGAGGCTGCCGGGCGGGCGGTCTCGTCGGCAGCGGGAAGCGGAGGAAGCGCGGTGCTCATCGCTGCAAACGCCTGTGCTTAGTGGAGCGGCCCCTGAGCGTGGCGGATCTTCGCGGCGAACTGAGTCGCCGTCTGCTCGGGGATCGGGCTCGCGTGGATGTGGGCGATCCGCCATTCGCCGCGCTCGTGGATCATCACGTAGGTCGTGAACACCATCTGCGGCTCGGCCGTGAGATCGGCCTGCTGGTGCGCCTCCGCGACCGTGTAGACGACGGTGCCGAGGCTGTCGTAGACGCGGATGTCGAGCGGCTCGATCGTGACGGGCTGGGTCGACAGCCGTTGCGCGAACCCGCTCCTGATCTGCTCGAGGCCGTGCAGATGCGCGCCGTCTGCCCAGATGCAGCTGGCGAAATCCTCGTCGATCCAGAGGACCATCAGCGCGTCGAGGTTGGCGTCGGCGACTGCCTGATAGTACGCGTTCAGCGTATCGGCGGCGGCTTCGAAGAGGCGGGCAAAACGTGGCATCGGGTCTATCTCTCGCGCGCGGCGCGCGCCGTTTCATCAAGGCGGCCCATGCGTGAACAAGGCCGCCCGCTTACCGGTGAGTCGGGTGCGGGTGCGTGGCGCGTAACGGACGGCCTTGCGGCCGCGGCGTCAGCGCTGTCCGACGAGCATCCCGCGCAAATCGCCGAACACCTGCTCCGGGCTCAGCTCGCGCAGGCACTTCAGGTGGCCGAGCGGGCATTCGCGTTCGAAGCAGGGACTGCATTCGAGATGCAGCCATTGTACCTTTGCCAGGTCCGACAGCGGCGGGGTATGACGCGGATCCGTCGACCCGTAGAGCGCGACGAGCGGCCGGCGCAGCGCCGCCGCGACGTGCATCAGCCCGGAATCGTTCGTGACGACCGCGTTCGCGCGCGCGATCAGCGCGCACGCCTCGGTGAGCGAAGTCTGGCCGCAGAGGTTGCGCACGTTCGGCGCGCGCTCGGCGATCGCCTGTGCGGCCGCCGCGTCCTTCGGCGAGCCGAGCGCGACGATCTGCGTATAGGGAAAAGACTGACTCACGCTCTGCGCGAGCGCCGCGAAGTGCTCGGGCGGCCAGCGCTTCGCCGGGCCGTACTCGGCGCCCGGGCAGAACACGACGAGCGGCTTGCGCGTATCGAGGTTGAAGCGCGCGGACACGCGCGCCGTCTCGTTCAGGTCCGCTTCGAGCCGCGGCGGCGGCAGCGTCTTGAACGACTCGGGCAGCTTCGCGCCGGGCGCGTATGCAAGCGTCGCGTAATGTTGGACCATCGGCGCTCGCTCGTCGCGCGCCTTGCTCGGATTCGCGTGGCGCACGTTGAGGAGCGCGTAGCGATGCTCGCCCGTGTAGCCGATCCTCAGCGGAATGCCGGCGAGCCACGGGATCAGCGCGGACTTCAGCGAGTTCGGCAGCACGTACGCGGCGTCGTAGCCGAGCTCGCGCAGATCGCTCGCGAGCTGCCAGCGGCGCAGCATCTGCAGCTTGCCGTGCGCGAGGTCGGTCGCGTGAACATCGTGAATCTCGGGCATTCGCTCGAGCGCGGGCGCGACCCACGTCGGGGCCACGGCGTCGATGACGATGCGGGGATGCAGTTTCTTCAGCAGCGCGAAAAGCGGCTGCGCCATCAATGCGTCACCGATCCAGTTCGGTGCGATAACCAACGCGCGACGCATCAGGTCGATTTCCGATGTCGTAATGAAGCGCGACGCTCATGCGCCGCGCTCGGGTTGCGGGGGAGGGGCGGCGGCGCGTGCCGGTCGGGCCGGCCGCGCCGCGTCGGGCGGAACAGCCGCCGCGCGCTCAATGATGGCCGCGGACGATTTCGCCTTCGCGCAGCTTGTAGCGCGTGCCGCAGTACGGGCAGCGCGCTTCGCCGTGCGAGACGTCGATGAACACGCGCGGATGCGCGCTCCAGCGCGGCATCGCGGGGTTCGGGCAGTAAGCGGGCAGATCCTTGGCCGTCAGTTCGATGAGCGGCATTTCCTTGATTTCACTCATGGGGCTTTCTCGTTATGGCGATGGCGAGCGGCGCGCGCCCGGCCTCGGGCGCGCGGCGCGCTCAAATCTTGGTGAGCCAGTCCGCGTGCTTCGCGCTCTTGCCGTTCACGACGTCGAAGAACGCGCTCTGCAGCTTCTCGGTGATCGGGCCGCGCGCGCCGCTGCCGATCGTGCGGTTGTCGAGCTCGCGGATCGGCGTGACTTCGGCCGCGGTGCCGGTGAAGAACGCTTCGTCGGCCGTGTAGACCTCGTCGCGCGTGATGCGCTTCTCGATCACTTCGATGCCGGCTTCCTTCGCGAGCGTGATGACCGTGTCGCGCGTGATGCCGTCGAGGCACGACGCCAGATCGGGCGTGTAGAGCTTGCCGCGGTTCACGAGGAAGAAGTTCTCGCCGGAGCCTTCGGACACGTAGCCGTCGACGTCGAGGAGGAGCGCCTCGTCGTAGCCGTCGGCCGTCGCTTCCTGGTTCGCGAGGATCGAGTTCACGTACCAGCCCGACGCCTTCGCGCGCACCATCGACACGTTCACGTGATGGCGGGTGAACGACGACGTCTTCACGCGGATGCCCTTCGCGAGGCCTTCCTCGCCGAGGTACGCGCCCCACGGCCAGGCCGCGATCGCGACGTGGATCGTGTTGCCCTTCGCCGACACGCCGAGCTTCTCCGAGCCGATCCAGATGATCGGGCGCAGGTAGCACGACTCGAGCTTGTTCTCGCGGACGACGTCGCGCTGCGCCGCTTCGAGCGTTTCCTGGTCGAACGGCACGTCCATCTGGAAGATCTTCGCCGAGTTCAGCAGGCGCTTCGTGTGCTCCTTCAGGCGGAAGATCGCCGTGCCGCCGTCGGCCGTCTTGTATGCGCGCACGCCCTCGAAGACGCCCATGCCGTAGTGCAGCGTGTGGGTCAGCACGTGGATCTTGGCGTCGCGCCATTCGATCAGCTTGCCGTCCATCCAAATCTTGCCGTCGCGATCGGCCATTGACATAGGTCTTCTCCTAGTGGATGCGGGATGCGCAGAAGCAGCGCGCGGCGGCTCGGAACGGCACCGCGTCGCAAAGACGCTCATTTTAGCGTTTTTGTGCGGGCAACGGTCGGTACGGCGGGGTCCGGCGCTATAATCGACGCGCAACCTGCGTGAAAAATAACGGGCGGCGGCGCGCGACGCGCGCGAGCGGCCCGGCTTTCCGCCTTCGCGGCGCTTCCCCGATGCTCGCTCGCTTCTCCGCCTCCGACCGCTTCGCCCTCGTCCAGGGCTTTCGCGACTTTTCCCCGACGCTGATGGCGATCCTGTCGTGGGGGCTCGTCACCGGCATCGCGATGAGCAAGTCGGTGCTGTCGACGGGGCAGGCGGTCGGCATGTCGGTCCTCGTCTACGCGGGCTCGTCGCAGCTCGCGGTGCTGCCTCTCTTCGCCGCGAAGCTGCCCGTCTGGACGATCCTCCTCACGGCCGCGATGGTCAACATGCGCTTCGTGATCTTCAGCGCGGGGCTCGCGCCCCATTTCTCGTATCTGCCGCTGTGGCGGCGCCTCGCGATCGGCTATTTCAACGGCGACGTGATCTATCTGCTGTTCCAGAAGCAGGGCTTCGCGACGGGCCGCGTGCCCGGCAAGGAAGCCTATTTCTGGGGGATGGCGCTCACGAGCTGGTTCGCCTGGCAGGCGTCGTCGCTCGTCGGCATCGCGCTCGCGAACGCCTTTCCCGACAGCTGGGGGCTCGCGCTCGCCGGCACGCTCGCGCTGATCCCGATCATGGTGTCCGCGATCTCGAACCGCTCGACGCTCGCGGCCGTCGCGATCGCCGGGATCGTGTCGCTCGTCGCGTTCGAGCTGCCGTACCGGCTCGCGCTGCCGCTCGCGGTGTGCGCGGCGCTCGCGGCGGGCAGCGTCGCCGACTGGTTCGTCGAGCGCGCCGACTGGCGGCGCATCCGCGCGGCGGGCCGCGCGACGCACACGGAGGACGTCGAATGAGCGACTGGCAGATCTGGCTCGCGATCGCCGGGATGACGCTCGTCACCGCGGTCACGCGCGCGCTCTTTCTCGCCGGCGGCGAGCGCACGGTGCTGCCCGAGCGCGCGCAGCGCGCGCTGCGTTACGCGCCCGCCGCCGCGCTCGTCGCGGTCGTCCTGCCCGACGTGCTCGAGACGCCTGCGGGCATCTCGCTCGCGCTGTCGAACCACGATTTCTACGCGGCCGCGGCCGGCCTCGCGTGGTTCCTGTGGCGCCGCAGCATGCTCGGCACGATCGTCGTCGGGATGCTCGTGTTCACCGCGCTGCGGATCCTGTACTGACGCGCGGCCGCCGCGCGGGCGCGACCCAACGGCGCACGTCGCCGCCGAATAGCAGGAATTCGCCGCCGCGCGGGGTAGCGCCCCGGGCGGATCGGCTAGAATGACCCCTTCCGGATTTTTTTCGCGCGCGCGTCGCGCGGGCCTTGCCGTGCGAAGCCGGCGGGCCGCGCGAGGCGCCCGGGCCGGCAGCCCGCGCGCGCTTCGTACCGCCTTCCTCCATCAACCTTCATCAGTCCCATGAGCCAAGTAAAGCGTCTTACCGACCTGATCGCCGAAGGCAAGCTCTCCGGCAAACGTGTGTTCATCCGCGCCGATCTGAACGTGCCGCAGGACGATCATGGCAACATCACCGAAGACACGCGCATCCGCGCATCGGTGCCCGCGATCCAGGCGGCGCTCGACGCGGGCGCGGCCGTGATGGTCACGTCGCACCTCGGCCGCCCGACGGAAGGCGAGTTCAAGCCCGAGGATTCGCTCGCGCCCGTCGCGAAGCGCCTGGCCGAGCTGCTCGGCCGTGACGTGCCGCTCGTCGCGAACTGGGTCGAGAACGGCGTTTCGGTCGCGCCGGGCCAGGTCGTGCTGCTCGAGAACTGCCGCGTGAACAAGGGCGAGAAGAAGAATTCGGACGAGCTCGCGCAGAAGATGGCGAAGCTCTGCGACGTCTACGTGAACGACGCGTTCGGCACCGCGCACCGCGCGGAAGCCACGACGCACGGCATCGCGAAGTACGCGCCCGTCGCATGCGCGGGCCCGCTGCTGGCGGCCGAGCTCGACGCGCTCGGCAAGGCGCTCGGCAACCCGAAGCGCCCGCTCGTCGCGATCGTCGCCGGCTCGAAGGTGTCGACGAAGCTGACCATCCTGAAGTCGCTCGCGGCGAAGGTCGATCAGTTGATCGTCGGCGGCGGCATCGCGAACACGTTCATGCTCGCGGCGGGCCTGCCGATCGGCAAGTCGCTCGCGGAAGCAGACCTCGTCGGCGAGGCGAAGGCGATCATCGACGAAGCCCGCAAGCTCGGCGCGTCGGTGCCGATCCCGACCGACGTCGTCGTCGCGAAGGAGTTTTCCCCGACGGCCGCGGCTGCCGTGAAGAACGTCGCCGACATCGAAGCCGACGACATGATCCTCGACATCGGGCCGGAAACCGCGAAGGCGCTCGCCGGCCAGCTCGAGAAGGCGGGCACGATCGTCTGGAACGGCCCCGTCGGCGTGTTCGAATTCGACCAGTTCGGCAACGGCACGAAGACGCTCGCCGATGCGATCGCGAACTCGGCCGCGTTCTCGATCGCGGGCGGCGGCGACACGCTCGCCGCGATCGCGAAGTACGGGATCCACGACAAGATCAGCTATATCTCGACGGGCGGCGGCGCGTTCCTCGAATTTCTCGAGGGCAAGAAGCTGCCCGCCGTCGAAGTGCTCGAAACGCGCGCGTAAGCGCGTGACGCGGCGCGCGTCGCATCCCGCTTCGCGCGCGGCATGAAGTGGGAAGCGCGGTGCGGCCGGACATGCCGGCCGCCCGCGCGGCGGCGGGCACGCGGATGGCGCCCGGCGCCGGGGCGACGGCAGTCGGCCGATCGCCGGGCGGGCCGCGCGAGCGGTCCCGCCGAACCCGATACGACGACGCGGCGCCGGCTGCCAATGCCGGCGCCCGCGGACAAAGCGACGCCGGGCGCAGCACGCACCGGCGCGCGTTCCGGAGCGGCGGCGGCTGGGCCGCGCGGCTTTCGGCTCTCGCGGCGGTACATCCAGCGCTTTCACTCAGTCAAACGAGGAGATTCATGCATCGCGCCACCAAGATAGTCGCCACGATCGGTCCGGCATCCAGCTCGCCGGAGGTCCTGTTGCAGATGATGCACGCGGGTCTCGACGTCGTGCGGCTCAATTTCTCGCACGGCACCGCCGACGATCACCGCGAACGCGCCGAGATGGTCCGCGAGGCCGCGCGCCGGGTCGGCCGGGAAATCGCGATCATGGCGGACCTGCAGGGGCCGAAGATCCGCGTCGGCAGGTTCGAGGCGGGCAAGACGACGCTCGCGCCCGGCCAGTCGTTCATCCTCGACGCGACGTGCGAGCTCGGCAACGACGAGCGGGTCGGCCTCGACTACAAGGATCTGCCGCGCGACCTGAAGCCGGGCGACGTGCTGCTCCTGAACGACGGCCTCATCGTGCTGAAGGTCGACCGCGTGCTCGGCGACGAGATCCACACGACCGTCAAGGTGGGCGGCGACCTGTCGAACAACAAGGGGATCAACCGGCAGGGCGGCGGGCTGTCGGCGCCCGCGCTGACCGCGAAGGACATGGAGGACATCCGCACCGCGATGTCGCTCGGCGCGGATCTCGTCGCCGTGTCGTTCCCGAAGAACGCGACCGACATGGAGATGGCGCGCCAGCTCGCGAACATCGCGGGCGCGCCTTACGGCATCAAGCCGAAGATGATCGCGAAGATCGAGCGCGCCGAGGCGATTCCGGCGCTGCAGGAGATCCTCGACGCGTCGGACGGCATCATGGTCGCGCGCGGCGACCTGGCCGTCGAGGTCGGCAACGCGGCGGTGCCCGCGCTGCAGAAGCGGATGATCCGGATGGCGCGCGAATCGAACAAGCTGGTGATCACCGCGACGCAGATGATGGAGTCGATGATCCACGCGCCCGTGCCGACCCGCGCGGAGGTGTCGGACGTCGCGAACGCGGTGCTCGACGGCACCGACGCCGTGATGCTGTCCGCCGAGACCGCGACGGGCAAGTACCCGACCGTCACGATCGAGGCGATGGCGGCCGTCTGCGTCGAGGCGGAGAAATCCGAGCACGTCGAGCTCGACAAGGATTTCCTCGACCGCACGTTCACGCGGATCGATCAGTCGATCGCGATGGGCGCGCTTTTCACCGCGTACCACCTGGGCGCGAAGGCGATCGTCGCGCTGACCGAATCGGGCGCGACGGCGCTCTGGATGTCGCGCCACTACACGCACGTGCCGATCTTCGCGCTGACGCCGCGGGTCGGCAGCGAGCGCGCGATGGCCCTCTTCCGCAACGTGACGCCGCTGCACGTCGACTTCGACAGCGACCGCGATTCCGCGCTGCAGCAGGCGCTCGAGCTGATCGTGCGGCGCGGCTACGTCGCGCACGGCGACATGGTCGTGCTGACGGTCGGCGAGCCGATGGGGCAGGCGGGCGGCACGAACACGCTGAAGATCGTGCGCGTCGGCGAGCACTACTGATACCGGGCCGGGAGCAGCACGCCCGCCGGGCATGCCGCTTGCGCCCGGAGCGAGCCGCGTGGGGTCGGATGCCCCCGCGGCTTTTTTTGCTTGAAGGCGATCTGAAAGACGTAACAAATTGCCAGCGAATCCGCCATTTGGTCTGAATCGGAGGCGCTTCGCGATAAAATGCGGCTATTCGACGCTCGGCCGCGCCGGTCCTCCCGTCTTCCGTCGGGGCGGGCCGTAAGACGCCGCGTAGGGCGCAAGGTTTTCATTCAAGGAGTACCACAATGCCTCTCGTATCAATGCGTCAACTGCTGGATCACGCGGCGGAAAACGGCTACGGCCTGCCCGCATTCAACGTGAACAACCTGGAGCAGGTGCAGGCGATCATGGCGGCCGCCGACGAAGTCGGCGCGCCCGTGATCATGCAGGCGTCGGCCGGCGCCCGGAAGTACGCGGGCGAGCCGTTCCTGCGCCACCTGATCGAAGCGGCGGTCGAGTCGTACCCGCACATTCCCGTCGTGATGCATCAGGATCACGGTCAGTCGCCGGCGGTGTGTCTGACGGCGATCCGCAGCGGCTTCACGAGCGTGATGATGGACGGCTCGCTGCAGGCCGACGGCAAGACGGTCGCATCGTACGAATACAACGTCGACGTGTCGCGCAAGGTCGTCGAGATGGCGCACTCGATCGGCGTGACGGTCGAGGCCGAGCTCGGCGTGCTCGGCTCGCTCGAGACGATGAAGGGCGACAAGGAAGACGGCCACGGCGCGGAAGGCACGATGACCCGCGAGCAGCTGCTGACGGACCCCGAGCAGGCCGCCGACTTCGTGAAGCTCACGCAGTGCGACGCGCTCGCGATCGCGATCGGCACGTCGCACGGCGCGTACAAGTTCACGAAGAAGCCGACGGGCGACATCCTGTCGATCGAGCGCATCAAGGAAATCCACGCGCGCATTCCGAACACGCACCTCGTGATGCACGGTTCGTCGTCGGTGCCGCAGGACCTGCTCGCGGAAATCCGCGAGTTCGGCGGCGACATGAAGGAAACCTACGGCGTGCCCGTCGAGGAGATCCAGGAAGGCATCAAGCACGGCGTGCGCAAGGTCAACATCGACACCGACCTGCGTCTCGCGATCACGGGCGCGATCCGCCGCTACATGTTCGAGAATCCGTCGAAGTTCGACCCGCGCGACTACCTGAAGCCCGCGCGCGAAGCGGCGAAGAAGATCTGCGTCGCGCGCTATCTGGCGTTCGGCTGCGAAGGCCAGGCGGCGAAGATCAAGCCGGTTGCGCTCGACAAGATGGCCGAGAAGTACAAGGCCGGCGACCTCGCGCAAGTGGTGCGTTAAATGGTGCCGCGCGGCCGGACGGGAGAGGGCGCCGCCCCTCGCCGCCCGGCCGCGGGCAGGTTGCAAGACCGCCGTTCCCGCGTGCCGACGGGAACGGCGTTTCCCTTTTTGTTTGGCTCTTAATTCTGCGAAAAGACGATGTCTACCCTTTACGAATCCACGCTGCGCTCGCTGCCGCTCCTCGGTCGCGGCAAGGTCCGCGACAACTACGCGGTCGGCAACGACAAGCTCCTGATCGTCACGACCGATCGCCTGTCGGCGTTCGACGTCATCATGGGCGAGCCGATTCCGAACAAGGGGCGCGTCCTGAACCAGATGGCGAACTTCTGGTTCGACAAGCTCGCGCACATCGTCCCGAACCACCTGACGGGCGTCGCGCCGGAGACGGTCGTCGCGGCTGACGAGGTCGAGCAGGTGAAGGGGCGCGGCGTCGTCGTCAAGCGTCTCGAGCCGATCCTCGTCGAGGCGGTCGTGCGCGGCTATCTCGCGGGCAGCGGCTGGAAGGACTACCAGGCGACGGGCAAGGTGTGCGGCGTCGAGCTGCCGGCCGGCCTCTCGAACGCGCAGAAGCTCCCCGAGCCGATCTTCACGCCCGCGGCCAAGGCCGAGATGGGCCATCACGACGAGAACATCTCGTTCGAGGAAACCGAGCGCCGCATCGGCACCGAGCTCGCCGCGACGATCCGCGACATCTCGATCAAGCTGTACAGGGAAGCCGCCGACTACGCGGCGACGCGCGGCATCATCATCGCCGACACCAAGTTCGAGTTCGGCCTCGACGAGCACGGCAAGCTGTTCCTGATGGACGAGGCGCTGACGGCCGACTCGTCGCGCTTCTGGCCTGCCGACGAGTACCAGGTCGGCACGAACCCGCCGTCGTTCGACAAGCAGTTCGTCCGCGACTGGCTCGAGGCGCAGGACTGGAACAAGGAGCCGCCCGCGCCGAAGCTGCCCGACGACGTGATCGCGAAGACGAGCGCGAAGTACCAGGAAGCGCTCGAGCGCATCACGGGCAAGACGCTCGACTGATCATCGTTCGATTCACCGAAACAAGGAAGCGCACGATGAGCGAAGTCCAGACCGCCCACACGCACAGCGCGCCGCTCGTCGGCGTGCTGATGGGTTCCAGTTCCGATTGGGACGTGATGAAGCATGCCGTCGCGATCCTGCAGGCGTTCGACGTGCCTTACGAGGCGAAGGTCGTCTCAGCGCACCGGATGCCCGACGAGATGTTCGACTACGCGGAGAAGGCGCGCGAGCGCGGCCTGCGCGCGATCATCGCGGGCGCGGGCGGCGCGGCGCACCTGCCCGGCATGCTGGCCGCGAAGACGACGGTGCCCGTGCTCGGCGTGCCGGTCGCGAGCAAGTACCTGAAGGGCGTCGATTCGCTGCATTCGATCGTCCAGATGCCGAAGGGCGTGCCGGTCGCGACGTTCGCGATCGGCGAGGCGGGCGCGGCGAACGCGGCGCTGTTCGCGGTGTCGATCCTGTCCGGCACGTCGACCGACTACGCGAACCGGCTCGCCGCGTTCCGCGTGCGCCAGAACGAAGCCGCGCACGCGATGGTGCTCCCGCCGCTGTGAGGCCGCCGCGCAGCCGCCGGCGATCTCGATCGTCCTGACCGCGGCGGGCGCAGCCGCCCGCCGCCACCGACCCTAGACATGACTGCACTCCCCACCCCGATTTTCCCGATCCTGCCCGGCGCCTGGCTCGGCATGGTCGGCGGCGGCCAGCTCGGCCGCATGTTCTGTTTTGCCGCGCAGGCGATGGGCTATCGCGTCGCCGTGCTCGATCCCGATCCGACGAGCCCGGCGGGCGCCGTCGCCGACAAGCATCTGCGCGCCGCGTACGACGACGAGGCCGCGCTCGCCGAGCTCGCGCAAGTGTGCGACGCCGTATCGACCGAGTTCGAGAACGTGCCCGCCGCGAGCCTCGATTTCCTCGCGCAATCGACGTTCGTCGCGCCCGCCGGCCGTTGCGTCGCGATCGCGCAGGACCGGATCGCCGAGAAGCGCTTCATCGCGGCGTCCGGCGTGCCCGTCGCGCCGCACGTCGTGATCGAGTCGGCCGCGCAGCTCGCGGCGCTCGCCGACGCCGAGCTCGCCGCGGTGCTGCCCGGCATCCTGAAGACCGCGCGCCTCGGCTACGACGGCAAGGGGCAGGTGCGCATCGCGAACGTGCAGGAAGCGCGCGACGCGTATGCGTCGCTGGGCGGCGTGCCGTGCGTGCTCGAACAGCGCCTGCCGCTCAAGTACGAGGTGTCGGCGCTGATCGCGCGCGGCGCGAACGGCGAGTCCGCCGTATTCCCGCTCGCGCAGAACGCGCATCACGGCGGCATCCTGTCGCTGACCGTCGTGCCCGCGCCCGCGGCGAGCGACGCGCTCATGCGCGAAGCGCAGCAGGCGGCCGTGCGGATCGCCGATTCGCTCGATTACGTCGGCGTGCTGTGCGTCGAGTTCTTCGTGCTCGAAGACGGCTCGCTCGTCGCGAACGAAATGGCGCCGCGGCCGCACAACTCCGGCCACTACACGGTCGACGCGTGCGAGACGAGCCAGTTCGAGCAGCAGGTTCGCGCGATGACGCGGCTGCCGCTCGGCAGCACGCGCCAGCATTCGCCCGCCGCGATGCTCAACGTGCTCGGCGACGTGTGGTTCGCGAACGGCGCGTCGAACGAATCGGTCACGCCGCCGTGGGACCAGGTCGCCGCGATGCCGACCGCGCGGCTGCATCTGTACGGCAAGGAGGAGGCGCGCGCCGGCCGCAAGATGGGCCACGTGAACTTCACCGCGGCGACGCTCGACGATGCGGTCGCGGGCGCGACCGCGTGCGCGCGGCTGCTGCGCATTCCGCTCGACTGACGGGACGCACGATGTCGAACGATCGACCGTTCCCGAGCGCCGCGCAAATCGACGAAGCGGCCGCGCTGCTCGACGCGGGCGAGCTCGTCGCGTTTCCGACCGAGACCGTCTACGGCCTCGGCGGCGATGCGCAGAGTCCGGCCGCCGTCGCGCGCATCTACGCGGCGAAAGGGCGTCCGGCGAACCATCCGGTGATCGTCCACCTCGCGCCGGGCAGTGATCCGGGCTATTGGGTCGATGAACTGCCCGCCGATGCGAAGAAGTTGATCGACGCGTTCTGGCCGGGGCCGCTCACGCTGATCCTGAAGCGCGCCGCGCACATTCCGGACGCGGTGAGCGGCGGGCAGGAATCGGTCGGGCTGCGCTGCCCGTCGCATCCGGTCGCGCAGGCGCTGTTGCGCGCGTTCGATGCGCGCCGCGGCGGGCACGGCGGCGTCGCCGCGCCGTCCGCGAACCGCTTCGGCCACGTGAGCCCGACGACCGCGCAGCACGTGCGCGACGAGTTCGGCGATTCCGTCCACGTGCTCGACGGCGGCGCGTCCGACGTCGGGATCGAGTCGACGATCCTCGATCTGTCGCGCGGCTTTCCGGCGCTGCTGCGCCCCGGCCGCGTGACGCCGCAGCAGATCGCCGACGTGCTCGGCGTCGCGCCGCGCCTGCCCGACGGCGGTGATGCGACCGCGCCGCGCGCGTCCGGCACGCTGAAAGCGCATTACGCACCGCGCACGCCGCTCGCGCTCGCACCGTTCGAGCGGCTCGAGCGGCTCCTGTCGGCCGCGCGCGACGCGGGCGAGCGGATCGCGCTCGTCGCGCGCGCGTCGCGCGCCGGCGCGTGGGCGCACACGGACGGCGTGCATTTCGTCGCGGCGCCCGAGGATCCGCTGGTTTACGCACGCGAGCTCTACGGGCTGCTGCGCGCGCTCGATCGTGCGCAGGTCGCGCGCATCCTCGTCGAGAAGCTGCCGGATACGGCGGAGTGGATCGCTGTGAACGATCGGCTAGGCCGCGCGGCGGCCGCGTTCGAAGCGCACGAATGAACGGCGCGCGTTCGGGCGGTTGACAGGCGGAAACGACGCGGCTTCGTTACGCTCTTGTCGTCGAAGCGCCGAAGCGCCGAATCATTCGAAAACACCCGATCCCGATGAGAAACGCCCGGTTCGCATCACGCGAACCGGGCGTTTTCATTTGAAGCGTGGATCGTCGTCGAGCCGCGGACGGCGGGCAGGGCGAATCCGAGCCCGCCGCCCGCCGGCTTACTTGCCGACGCCCGTCTTCGCGATCTGCTGCTCGACGTACTGCGCGAACAGCGCGTGCAGATGCGTCGTCGGGTGGACCGTATCGGCGAACATGTAGGTCTGGTCGGCGTTCGCGACCGTGTACATCTGCGGCGAGCAGAACAGCGACGAGCCGAACGCGGTCGGGTTCGACACGCCCGACTTCGTCGCGGCGGCGATCATCGACTGCAGGTTGCATGCGGTGCCCGTGTTCGACACCGAGAAGCCGTTCGCCTGGTAGCTCGCGGTGATGCCGTCCTGCCACGTGAACGCGTCGATCAGCACGGCCTTCGTCGGATCGACGTTGAGCGCCTTCAGCGCCGCGGCGAGCGTGCTGTTGAAGACCGTCGAAAGCTGCGTGAGCGCGGCCTGCTGGCCCGTCGACACCGCGAGCGGCGTGCCGCCGATGTCCGGCACGTTCGACACGAACACGTGCGTCGCGCCCGCGGCGACGATCTGCTGGACGATCCCCGCGAGCTGCTGCGCGGCGAGGCCGATCTGCTGCGCGGCGGCGAGCTGCGCGGCCGGCGTGTTGCCCGACGCCTGCGCGACCTGCACCTGATAGAAGATGTCGTTCGCGCCGCCGTTGACGAGCACGATCTGGTTCGCGTTGAAGCTGCCGTGCTGCTGCAGGTATTGCTGAACCTGCGTCGCGACGGGCACGGTCGTCGCTTGTGCGTAGTCGGCGTTCGCGACGCTCGGATCGGCGTGGCCGATGCCCGGCTGCTGCGTGACGCGCGAGCCGCCCTGCGCGTAGCCCAGGCCGCCCGCCGCCTGCAGCGGCACGCCGAAGCCGCCTTCGAACGCGGGCGTGAGCGTGCCGCCGTAATACGCGGCGACGTCCTGCGTCCACACCTGGCCCGGGTTCGTCGTGAAGCGGCCGCCGCCGAAGCCGATCAGGATTTGCGGCGAGTAGGTGCCGGTGTCCGACAGGCTGTCGCCGAACGACACGACCTGCATGTTCACGCCGGCGCTCGGCTGCGACGAGCCGTTGTCGTCGCCGCCGCCGCATGCGGCGAGGATGGCGAACGCGGCACTCGCGAGAGCGACTTGCGCGCCGCGCCACAGACGGCGGCGTGCGGTGCGGGCGGGTTGTTGTTGTCGTTGCAGCTGATTCATGCGGGTCTCTCCTCGTAGATATGCTTGTGTTGCATGGCCTGCGCCGTGCCGCGGCGCGCGGCGGCGCGGCACGGCGCGATGGTTGTGAATCCGTGTCTCGCGTCTCGTTATCGTTCGCGCCGCGCGGCGGCGAGCGCGGGCGGCTCGTGCGGCTGCGCGCGCGCGTTCGCAACCCGAGCATGATAAGCGCTCGCCCATTCGGGCGGACCGAAAACCGCACGCAGCTTGTTTCGCCAGCCTTCGACGCCGAACGCGTCGACGGCCATCGACCGCCATTCGTGGAACGTCGCGACGAGCGGGTTGTTCGAGTCGAGCGGCTCGACGATTCCGTATTCGGGCGGATCGCGCGGGTCCTCTTCGACGAAGCTGCCGAACAGGCGGTCCCAGATCACGAGCACGCCAGCGTAGTTGCGGTCGATGTAGCGCGGATTGCGCGCGTGGTGCGCGCGATGGATCGACGGCGTGTTCAGCACGTACTCGAGCCAGCCGAGCTTCGGGATCGTCTGCGTGTGGACGAAGAACTGGAATGCGAGGTTGATGAGCACGATGCCGACGATCTGCTGAGGCGGAAAGCCGAGGAACGCGAGCGGCAGCCAGAACGCCCACATGCCGGCGATCGGGTACATCAGGCTTTGCCGCATCGCGGTAGAGAAATTCAGGCGTTCGGACGAATGGTGGACGACGTGCGCGGCCCACAGCCAGCGCACGCGATGGCTGCAGCGGTGGAACACGTAATAGAGCAGGTCCTGCGCGACGAACAGCACGGCGAACGACACCCAGGTGCTGTCCCACGTGAAGAGCCGGTAATGCGTGTAGCAGTACGCATAGATCGGAATCACGAAGATCCACGCGACCTTGTCCGCGCCCTGGTGCATCAGCGCGAGCGCCGCGTTGCACAGCGTGTCGCGCAGGTTGTAGACGTGCTCGCCGGGGCGCGTGCGCGCGAGGTGCCACGCTTCCCAGCCGATGCAGAGCAGGAAGACGGGCGCGAGCGCGAGTAGAAGCAATTCGACGTTGAATTGCATGAGTGTCTCCCCCTTGTTGTGGCCCGAGCGATGCGGCGCGTGCGGCGTGCGGCCCGCGTGCTCGGCTCGGTGACGTCAATTGCAGCTAAAAGGGTACGCAATCGGCGTATCGGGTGCGAGAGTGTTTCGTAGAGGGAGTCTTCGACGGGCGGGGGCGCGGGACGGCGGGCGGGGCTGTCGCGTCGCGGCGGTGGGCGAAAACGCACGGTTGCGGGCGGCCTTCGGGTGAGCGCGACTGGGAAACGGCGAGGGAAACGGCGAGGGAAACGGCGAGGGAAACGGCGAGGGAAACGGCGAGGGAAACGGCGAGGGAAACGGCGAGGGAAACGGCGAGGGAAACGGCGAGGGAAACGGCGAGGGAAACGGCGAGGGAAACGGCGAGGGAAACGGCGAGGGAAACGGCGAGGGAAACGGCGAGGGAAACGGCGAGGGAAACGGCGAGGGAAACGGCGAGGGAAACGGCGAGGGAAACGGCGAGGGCGGAATCGGTTCCGGCCGGCTCGCGGCGGCGCGCCACGCGTGCCGCCGCGATTCGGGCGCCGATCGGATCAGCGCGGCCCCTCGTACACCCATTCGAGCAGCGCGTCATGCGCGGCGCGCGCGGCCGATGCGCGATCGTCGTT
Source organism: Burkholderia oklahomensis C6786 (assembly GCF_000959365.1). NCBI lineage: Bacteria > Pseudomonadati > Pseudomonadota > Betaproteobacteria > Burkholderiales > Burkholderiaceae > Burkholderia > Burkholderia oklahomensis. The sequence continues at coordinate 907,452 of NZ_CP009555.1, read as the reverse complement.
GATGAAGCTGACGACGACATAGCTCGATCCATCCGCCGACGCGACGTAACCCGCGATCGCGCGCACGTCGCGCAGCGTGCCTGTCTTGATGTGCGCGTTGCCGCCGACGGGCGCGCTCGTCAGCCGGTTCTTCATCGTGCCGTCGACGCCCGCGATCGGCAGCGAATCGACGAACGCCTGCGCGATGGGGCTCGCGTTCGCCGCCTGCAGCATGTCGGCGAGCGACAGCGCGCTCACGCGCTCGTCGCGCGACAGCCCGGAACCGTTCTCGAGCGCGAGCCCTTCGGTCGGCAGTCCGTTGTGCGCGAGAAACGCGCGGATCGTATCCGCCGATTGCGCGGGCGTCGCGGGCGGCCGGTGCTCGACCGCGCCGATCGTGAGGAACAGGTTGCGCGCCATCACGTTGTTGCTGAACTTGTTGATGTCGTGCACGACGCTCGACAGCACCGGGCCGTGGTGCGCCGCAACGAGCCGCGCGCGCCCCGGCACCTTGCCTTCGGCGATCGTGCCGGAGAACGCGCCGCCCGTCTGGCGCCACAGCGCGAGGAAGCCGCGCGCGAAGAACGCGGAGTGGTCCAGCACGGCGAGATTGGTCGTCGTCGGGCCGCAGCGCAGCGGGTAGTCGCCGGCGAACGAAGCGGTGAGGTCGCCGTTCGCGCCGGTCATGAGCGCGGGCCGCGCGGCCGCCGCCGCGGCGCCGCACGAGCCTGCGCCTTCGACGAGCTGGTTGTCGACGTTCAGGTTCGCGAGCGGCGGCACGACGTCGATCGCGACCGCGCCGTTGTCGGTCGGCGTCACCGTGAACGACAGCGCCTTGAATGCATAGAGGAGCGGGTCGGGGCCGACGTTGTACGGCGCGGTCGCGTCGTCGTCGAGCGGCGGCAGGTCGCGCGTCTCGGGCGCGAAGAAGGTCTTGTCGAGCACGAGCGCGCCGTCGACGTTGACGATGCCCGCGCGGCGGATCTTGTTGACGAGGTCGATCAGCTCCTCCGGCACGAGCTTCGGATCGCCCGTGCCCTTCACGTACAGCGTGCCGTGCAGCGTGCCGTTCTCGTCGACGGCGCCGTCCGCGTACGCGCTCGTGCGCCAGCGATAGTCGGCGCCGAGCATCGACAGCCCGGCGTAGGTCGTGACGAGCTTCATCGTCGATGCGGGCTGCATCGGCCGGCTCGCGTTCCACGCGACGACGGGCGTCCGGTCGCCGATCCGCTCGATGACGACGCTCAGGTTCGACGCCGGCACGCGCGCGCGCTGCAGCGCGGCGAGCACCGACCCCGGCAGCACGTTGCGCGCGGTCGAGACCGCGGCCGGGTAGCGCGGAGGCTTCTTGCGGGCGTCGGCGGGCGCGGCGAACGCGAGCGCGAAGCACGCGGCGACGAGCGCCGCGCAGCGCAGGACGGCGCGCGGCGCGCGGGCGGCGGGGCGTGTCGGGCGAGGCGAAGCGGCGATGCAGGGGGCGTTGTGATTCATCGACGAATGCGGAACGAAAGGCGACGTGAGCAATTGACTTGCGCGCGGCGGCGCAAGCCGGACATTGTAGAGAAAATGGCGCGCGCAGCGTTGAAATCGGCCGAAGGTCCGCTCGCGCACGAGGCGGCGCTACAATGTCCGCCATCTCGAACGCATGCGACGGACGTTTTTCAGGATGCGGATATTGCTAGTCGAAGACGATCGGATGATCGCCGAAGGGGTGCGCAAGGCGCTGAAGGCCGACGGCTGCGCGGTCGATTGGGTGCAGGACGGCGAAGCCGCGCTGACCGCGCTGGGCGGCGAGGCGTACGACCTGCTGCTGCTCGATCTCGGGCTGCCGAAGCGCGACGGCATCGACGTGCTGCGCACGCTGCGCGCGCGCGGGCTCGCGCTGCCCGTGCTGATCCTGACCGCGCGCGACGCGGTCGCCGATCGCGTGAAGGGCCTCGACGCGGGCGCGGACGACTATCTCGTGAAGCCGTTCGATCTCGACGAGCTCGCCGCGCGGATGCGCGCGCTGATCCGCCGCCAGTCGGGGCGCAGCGAGTCGATGATCCGCCACGGCGCGCTGACGCTCGATCCGGCGTCGCACCAGGTGACGCTCGACGGCGCGCCCGTCGCGCTGTCCGCACGCGAATTCGCGCTGCTCGAGGCGCTGCTCGCGCGTCCGGGCGCGGTGCTGTCGAAGAGCCAGCTCGAAGAAAAGATGTACGGCTGGGGTGAGGAGATCGGCAGCAACACCGTCGAAGTCTATATCCACGCGCTGCGCAAGAAGCTCGGCTCGGACCTGATCCGCAACGTCCGCGGCCTGGGCTACATGGTCGTGAAGGAAGCGTAGCGCGTGAGGTCGATTCGCCATCAATTGCTGATCTGGCTGCTCGCGATCGTCGTGGCCGGGGTGGGGCTCGCCGGCTGGATGATCTATCGGCAGGCGCTCGCCGCCGCGAACGAGCTGTTCGACTACCAGTTGCAGCAGATCGCGGCCGCGCTGCCGTCCGAACCGTTCTCGCAGGTGCTCGGCTCGCAGACGAACGGCGACGAAGGGATCGTGATCCAGATCTGGAACCGCAACGGCGTGCTGATGTACTTCTCGCATCCGCGCGCGCCGATCGCGCCGCGCGCCGAGCTCGGCTTCTCGACCGAGCGCACCGAGCGCGGCGCATGGCGCGTGTACGGCGCGATCGTCGGCGACAACGTCGTGCAGCTCGCGCAGCCGCTGTCGGTGCGCAACCGGCTCGCCGCGAGCGTCGCGCTGCGCACGTTGTGGCCGCTCATCGTGCTGCTGCCGTTCCTCGGCGCGGCCGTCTGGATGATCGTCGGGCGCGGGCTCGCGCCGCTGCAGCGCGTGACCCGCGCGGTCGAGACGCGCCGGCCCGAGGCGCTCGATCCGCTGCCCGACTGGCCGCTGCCGCTCGAAGTGCGCCCGCTCGTGCGCGCGCTGAACGGGCTGCTCGCGCGGCTGTCCGCCGCGCTCGACACGCAAAAGGCGTTCGTCGCGGACGCCGCGCACGAGCTGCGCACGCCGCTCGCCGCCGTGCAGATCCAGGCGCAGCTCGTCGCGCGCGCGCAGGACGACGCGTCGCGGCGCGAGGCGATCGTCGATCTGCAGAGCGGCGTCACCCGCGCGACGCGTCTCGCCGAGCAACTGCTCGCGCTCGCGCGCGCGGAGCCGGGCGACGCGACGGTGCGCGAGCGCGTCGATCTGCGCGCGATCGTCGAGGAATGCGTCGCCTCGCACGCGCCGATCGCGCAGCGGCGCAACATCGATCTCGGCTTCGAGGAAGTCGAGGACGCGGCCGTGGTCGCCGATCCCGCCGCGCTGCGCGTGATGTTCAACAATCTGCTCGACAACGCCGTGAAGTACACGCCGGAGGGCGGGCGCATCGACGTGTCGCTCACGCGCGGCGACGGCGCGCGCGCCTGCGTGCGGATCGGCGACAGCGGCCCCGGCATTCCGGCGGGCGAGCGCGAGCGCGTGTTCGACCGCTTCTACCGCGACACGTCCGCGCGGGCGCGCACCGACGTGTCGGGCAGCGGCCTCGGTCTTGCGATCGTCAAGCGGGTGGCGGCGCAGCAGCGCGCGACCGTGACGCTCGGCGAAGCGCCGGCGGGCGGGTTGCTCGTCAGCGTCGCGCTGCCGTGCGCGGCCGAAGCGTGACGGTCGCGCCGGATGCGTGACGGGCGGGCCGCGCATCAGCCGCCTCATTGCCTGTCCTGCCTGCCCGGCGCGCGGCGCGCGGCGCCGCCGGGCCGTGGCCGCCCCCGCCAGTTCGGCCGGGCCGCGGCCGCCGTCCGGCCGATACGCGCGCGGGCCCGACGCGGGCCCCGGATTTGCTCCGTTTTCGTCCGTTTAATGGTTCCCGAAGCCGATTAAGCCTGCTTTAAGACAGGGTCGCTACGCTTCGAACCACTAGACGAGGAGAACGATCGATGACTACCCGAATCCTTGCGCGTGGCGCAGTTGCCGTGGCCGTTGCCGCGGCGTTGTCGGCGGGGTACGTGGCGGGCACCCGTCATGCGGAGCCGCAGATCATCGCGCCGGCCGTCGCCGCGCTGATGCCGGCCGAAGCGGCCGCGAAGACCGGCATTCCCGACTTTTCCGGGCTGGTCGAAACCTACGGGCCTGCCGTCGTGAACATCAGCGCGAAGCACGTCGTGCAGCGCACCGCGCAGCGCCGCGCGGCGCCGCAGTTGCCGATCGACCCGGACGATCCGTTCTACCAGTTCTTCCGACATTTCTACGGGCAGATCCCGGGAATGGGCGGCGGCCAGCAGCAGCCGGACGACCAGCCGAGCACGAGCCTCGGCTCCGGATTCATCATCAGCCCGGACGGGTATATCCTGACTAACGCGCACGTGATCGACGGTGCGAACGTCGTCACCGTGAAGCTCACCGACAAGCGCGAGTACAAGGCAAAGGTCGTCGGCGCGGACAAGCAGTCGGACGTCGCGGTGCTGAAGATCGACGCGTCGAGCCTGCCGACCGTGAGGATCGGCGATCCGGCGCAGAGCAAGGTCGGCCAGTGGGTCGTCGCGATCGGCTCGCCGTACGGGTTCGACAACACGGTCACGTCGGGCATCATCAGCGCGAAGTCGCGCGCGCTGCCCGACGAGAACTACACGCCGTTCATCCAGACCGACGTGCCGGTGAACCCCGGCAACTCGGGCGGTCCGCTCTTCAACCTGAACGGCGAGGTGATCGGCATCAACTCGATGATCTACTCGCAGACGGGCGGCTTCCAGGGCCTGTCGTTCGCGATCCCGATCAACGAGGCGATGAAGGTGAAGGACGAACTCGTGAAGACGGGCCACGTGAGCCGCGGCCGGCTCGGCGTCGCCGTGCAGGGGCTCAACCAGACGCTCGCGAGCTCGTTCGGCCTGCAAAAGCCCGACGGCGCGCTCGTCAGCTCGGTCGATCCGAAGGGGCCGGCGGCGAAGGCGGGGCTGCAGCCGGGCGACGTGATCCTGTCGGTCGACGGCGTGCCGGTGCAGGATTCGACGACGCTGCCCGCGCAGATCGCGAGCATGAAGCCCGGAACGAAGGCCGATCTGCAGGTTTGGCGCGACAAGTCGAAGAAGACCGTGTCGGTGACGCTCGCGTCGCTGACCGACGACCAGGCGAAGGCGGGCGTCGACGAGCCCGTCGAGCAAGGGCGTCTCGGCGTCGCGGTGCGGCCGCTTTCGCCGCGCGAGCGCAACGGCTCGTCGCTCACGCACGGCCTCGTCGTCCAGCAGTCGACGGGCCCCGCCGCGAACGCGGGCATCCAGCCGGGCGACGTGATCCTCGCGGTGAACGGCCGGCCGGTCACGAGCGCGGAGCAATTGCGCGATGCGGTCAAGCGCGCGGGCAACAGCCTTGCGCTGCTGATCCAGCGCGACGACGCCCAGATCTTCGTGCCGGTCGATCTGGGCTGAGCCGGGTATCCCGGCGTGGCGGGCGGGCCGGCGCGGCGGCCTGGCGGCCGCCTCCCGCCGCTTGCCGTCGTCCGTCGCCTTCGCCGGTCGTCCATGGTGGACCTCCGGCGCCCGGCGGACAGATTCAAGGAGCGAGTCATGCGACAGCCAACCGTTTCCAAGTACCTGATCGCTGCGGCGCTGGCCTTCGGCCTCGCGGGCGCCGCGAATGCGCAGCCCGGCTTGCCGGACGTGCAGCATCAAGGCGACGTCAGCTTCGTGTCGGGCGGGGTGGGGCAGGACGAATCCACCGCGTTCCAGCGCAGCGAAAGCAGTTGGCCGCTCGCGCTGCGCTTCACGGGCGCGGGCGGCGAGTATCTCGCCGACGTCCACGTGTCCGTGCTCGATGCGCACGGCGGCGAAGTGCTGAAGACCGACGCGCGCGGCCCCTACATGCTCGTCAGGCTGCAGCCGGGGCGCTACACCGTGCAGGCGAGCTACAACGGCAACGAGCAGACCCATGCGGTCACGGTGCCGGCGAAGGGCGGCGTGAAATCGGCGTTCTCGTGGAAGGCGCAGTGACCCCGCTGCGGCGATGACGCCGCGCAATTTGCGGCGGTTTGGCCGATAATGCGACTATAAGCGGCGTTTCGCCGCGGCCATGCTTATTTCCGGCCGGCGCGTGCGCGCGGCGGCCGCAGGGGAAACCGATGTCCGACGCCGCAGGTCATCGCATCGAAATCGAGCCGAATCGCCATCGCGTTCGCGTGATCCACCAAGGGATCACCTACGCCGATTCGCATGCCGCCTATACGCTGAAGGAAGCGGGCCTGCCCCACGTCCAATATCTGCCGCGCGGCGACGTCAACATGTCGCGGCTTGCGCCGTCCGACCACGTGTCGTACTGCGAGCAAAAGGGGCAGGCGACCTATTTTCATCTGCATACCGAAGAAGGCGTCATCGAGAACGCCGCATGGAGCTACGAGGCGCCGCTGGAGGTCGCGGATGCGATCCGGCAATACATCGCATTCGATGCCGCGTGCGTCGACCGCATCGACGTGACGTCCTGACGCGGCGGTTCATCGGGGGAGGCGATCATGGAACTGAACGACGCGTTGTTCATCCCGCTTGCGCCGTCCGTCGTCCGGGACGCGCTGCAGGATCTCGCGCTCGTGCGCGCGAGCCTCGATCATTGCGAGTCGTTTTCGCGGCTGGCGCGCGGCGAGTACGCGCTCGCGCTGACGGTGCCGCTCGGCCCGCTGCGTGCGCGTTACGACGTCCGCGCGCACGTCGTCAGCGAGCGCAGCGACGAACCGGAGCACACGAGACGCACGTTGAACTTCCGGGCCCGCGCAGATGGCATCGGCGCGCTGCGCGGCCAGATCGACGTCGTGCTCGCGCCGGCCGACGACGCGTCGGACGCCGGCCGCGGCGCCCCCGCGACGCGCATCGAATACGCGGTGTGGGCGACGGCGTCCGGCCCGCTCGCCGAACTGCCGGGCCGCCAGATCCAGAATGCGCTGCACGAGCTCGCGGACGATTTCTTCGCCGAGTTTTGCGCGGTCGTGCAGGCGAAGCACGGGCTCGCGCCGAACCGCGCGCGCGATGGCGCGCCGCAGCGCCAGCACGTGTTCCTGCGGCCCGCGGGATTCAAGGGCGTCGCGCGCCGCGCGCACGCGCAGCACCTGGGCGGCGCGCTGACCGGGCGCGCGGCGAGCGCGCTCCACCATCGCGAATCGAACCCGGTGCCGTTGTGGGCGTGGGCCGCGATGATCTTCTTCGTCGCGCTGCTGCTCTATGCGGCGCGCTGGTTCAACGGCGGCTGAGCCGCGCGGCCCTTGCCGCGACGCCGCTTGCCGGGCAGGGCGCCTCGCCCGGCAAGCCGCATCGCCGGCTTTTCGATTTTCCTTCCGATTCGCCGCCGACTAGCGGCCGTTCATCGCGCGCGTGCCTGGCGCGTGCCTGATCCGGCGGCCGCGCGGCCGGATCAGGCGTCCTTGCGCATCGCGGGGCTCGTGCGCAGCATGTCGAAGCAGCCGTCGACGAGCTTTTCCGCGTGCCGCTCCGCATCGATCTCGCCCGGCAGCATCAGCATGTCGCGCACGAAGCCGCTGACGAGCGTATGCAGCATCAGCGTCGCGCGCCACGTATCGAGATCCGCCGGCAGTTGGCCGTTCGCGACGCCTTGCGCGAGATCCGCTTCGATGTTGCGCAGCGCGTCGCGCATCCCTTCGCGGTTGCGCTGCAGGAGCGGCCCCATGTCCGCGACGTACTCGCACTTCATGAACAGGATGCTGAACACGCGCCGCAGTTGCGGATCGCGCGCGACGCCGAGCAGGCACCAGATCAGGATTTCGCGGATCCGGCCGAGCGGATCGGCGTGCGGCGCGCCCGTGCCGGACTTCAGCTCGTCGATCGGCAGGAGCACGCGGTCGAACATCGCGTCGAAGAGCTCGCTCTTGCTCGCGAAGTGCCAATAGATCGCGCCGCGCGTGACGCCCGCGTGCTGGGCAATGTCGGCGAGCGACGTGTGCGACACGCCTTTTTCGAAGAAGACGTGCTCGGCGGCGTCGAGGATGCGGTCGCGCGTCGCGAGCGCTTCCTCCTTCGTGCGTCTGGCCATTCAGGAGCTCATCGTGTGCAAGGTCGAGGTCATTGCATGAATAATAAGGGTTGTATCATGAGCGCCGCACGCGGGTCGCCCGGTTCGACCTGTTGTAAACCTTGGTAATGTGTAAGAAATTGTGCGGCGCATAAAGGACTTTTACATACATTCGTGAATGTATATACAATGCCAGCTTACGGCCGAATGGCCTTCGAGGCAATCAGTTAATATCCGTCTCTGCTGATTTCCCTCCTCATTGTTGTTCCGCGCGTACCGCGCGGCGGCATCCCGGCACGGCAGTCGCGTGCCGCCGTTGTATCCGCAGTCAAGCAATTCAGTTGTCCGATCCGCGCCGCAAGGCGCGTTCGTGTTGTGTCCCCGAAGGCCGGCACTTATTTCATCTAGTTACAAACGAGGTCGCTCCATGCGCGTCGAACGGGTTCCATACCGCTTAATCACTGTCGCGACGGCTGCCGTTTTCCTGGCCGCGTGCGGAAAAAAAGAATCGGCTCCACCCCCTCAAACGCCGGAAGTCGGCGTCGTCACCGTCCAGCCGCAATCCGTGCCGGTCGTCTCCGAACTGCCGGGCCGCACGAGCGCGTACCTGGTCGCGCAGGTGCGGGCGCGGGTCGACGGCATCGTGTTGCGACGCGAGTTCACGGAAGGCGGCGACGTCAAGGCCGGCCAGCGTCTCTACAAGATCGATCCCGCACCGTACATCGCGACGTTGAACAGCGCGAAGGCGACGCTCGCGAAGGCGCAGGCGAACCTCGCGACGCAGAACGCGCTCGTCGCGCGCTACAAGGTGCTCGTCGCCGCGAACGCGGTCAGCAAGCAGCAGTACGACGACGCGGTCGCCGCGCAAGGGCAGGCGTCCGCCGACGTCGCGTCCGGCAAGGCCGCGGTCGAGACCGCGCAGATCAACCTCGGCTACACCGACGTGGTGTCGCCGATCTCGGGCCGCGTCGGCATCTCGCAGGTCACGCCGGGCGCCTACGTGCAGGCGAGCCAGGCGACGCTGATGTCGACCGTCCAGCAGCTCGATCCGGTGTACGTCGACCTCACGCAGTCGAGCCTCGAAGGCCTGAAGCTGCGTCAGGACATCCAGAGCGGGCGCATCAAGACGGAAGGTCCGGGCGCGGCGAAGGTCACGCTGATCCTCGAAGACGGCAAGCCGTATTCGGAGCCGGGCAAGCTGCAGTTCAGCGACGTGACGGTCGACCAGACGACGGGCTCGGTCACGATCCGCGCGATCTTCCCGAACAAGCAGCGCGTGCTGCTGCCGGGCATGTTCGTGCGCGCGCGCATCGAAGAGGGCGTCAACGACAACGCGTTCCTCGTTCCGCAGATCGGCGTCACGCACGATCCGAAGGGCCAGGCGATCGCGATGATCGTCGACGCGAAGGGCAAGGTCGAGCCGCGCGTTCTCACGACGAGCGGCATGCGAGGCCAGGACTGGGTCGTCGAAGGCGGCCTGCAGGCGGGCGACCGCGTGATCGTGCAGGGCATCGACAAGGTGCGTCCGGGCATGACGGTGAAGACCGCCGCCGCGCAACTGACGGCCGCCGCCGCGTCGCCGGGGGCATCGCCCGCCGGCGCCGCGCCGGCCCAGGCCGCGGCAGCGAGCGCGGCCGCATCGGGCGGCGCGTCGTCGAGCACGGCCGCGAGTGCCGCCGCAGCGTCGAGCGCGCAATAACAGGGGGCCTGTTTCATGGCAAAGTTTTTTATCGATCGCCCGATCTTCGCATGGGTGATCGCCATTATCCTGATGCTGGCCGGTATCGCGGCGATCTTCACGCTGCCGATCTCGCAGTATCCGACGATCGCGCCGCCGTCGATCCAGATCACCGCGAACTACCCGGGCGCTTCCGCGAAGACGGTGGAAGACACGGTGACGCAGGTGATCGAGCAGCAGATGAGCGGCCTCGACAACTTCCTGTACATGTCGTCGACGAGTGACGACTCGGGCAACGCGACCATCACGCTGACGTTCGCGCCGGGCACCAACGCCGACATCGCGCAGGTGCAGGTGCAGAACAAGCTGTCGCTCGCGACGCCGATCCTCCCGCAGGTGGTTCAGCAGCTCGGCCTGTCGGTGACGAAGTCGAGCAGCAGCTTCCTGCTCGTGCTCGCCTTCAACTCCGAAGACGGCAGCATGAACAAGTACGACCTCGCGAACTACGTGGCGTCGCACGTGAAGGACCCGATCAGCCGGATCAACGGCGTCGGCACCGTCACGCTGTTCGGCTCGCAGTACGCGATGCGGATCTGGCTCGACCCGACGCGCCTGACGAACTACGGCCTCACGCCGGTGGACGTCACGACCGCGATCACGCAGCAGAACGTGCAGATCGCGGGCGGCCAGATCGGCGGTACGCCGGCCGTGCCGGGCACCGTGCTGCAGGCGACGATCACCGAGTCGACGCTGCTGCAGACGCCCGAGCAGTTCGGGAACATCCTGCTGAAGGTCAATCAGGACGGCTCGCAGGTGCGCCTGAAGGACGTCGCGAAGATCGGCCTCGGCGGCGAGAACTACAGCTTCGACACGAAGTACAACGGCCAGCCGACCGCGGCGCTGGGCATCCAGCTCGCGACCAACGCGAACGCGCTCGCGACCGCGAAGGCGGTGCGCGCGAAGATCGACGATCTGTCGAAGGACTTCCCGCACGGCCTCGTCGTCAAGTATCCGTACGACACGACGCCGTTCGTGCGCCTGTCGATCGAGGAAGTGGTCAAGACGCTGCTCGAGGGTATCGTCCTTGTGTTCCTCGTGATGTATCTGTTCCTGCAGAACCTGCGGGCGACGATCATCCCGACGATCGCGGTGCCGGTCGTGCTGCTCGGCACGTTTGCGATCATGTCGATGGTGGGCTTCTCGATCAACACGCTATCGATGTTCGGTCTCGTGCTCGCGATCGGTCTATTGGTGGACGATGCGATCGTGGTGGTCGAGAACGTCGAGCGGGTGATGGCGGAAGAAGGGCTATCGCCGAGAGAAGCGACCCGCAAGGCGATGGGGCAGATTACCGGCGCGCTGGTGGGCGTGGCGCTCGTGCTGTCGGCGGTGTTCGTGCCGGTCGCGTTCTCGGGCGGTTCGGTCGGTGCGATCTATCGTCAGTTCTCGCTGACGATCGTGACGGCGATGGTGCTGTCGGTGCTCGTCGCGTTGATTCTGACGCCGGCGCTGTGCGCGACGATCCTCAAGCCGATCCCGCAAGGGCACCACGAGGAGAAGACGGGCTTCTTCGGCTGGTTCAACCGGAACTTCAACGCGAGCCGCGACAAGTATCACGTCGGCGTGCACCACGTGATCAAGCGTTCGGGCCGCTGGCTCATCATCTATCTCGCGGTGATCGTCGCGGTCGGCCTGCTGTTCGTGCGCCTGCCGAAGTCGTTCCTGCCGGATGAGGATCAGGGCCTGATGTTCGTGATCGTACAGACGCCGTCCGGCTCGACGCAGGAAACCACGGCGAAGACGCTCGCGAACATCTCGGACTACCTGCTGAACGACGAGAAGGAGATCGTCGAATCGGCGTTCACGGTTAACGGCTTCAGCTTCGCGGGCCGCGGCCAGAACTCGGGTCTCGTGTTCGTCAGGCTGAAGGACTACGCGCAGCGTCAGCACGCGAACCAGAAGGTGCAGGCGCTGATCGGCCGGATGTTCGGGCGCTACGCGGGCTACAAGGACGCGCTCGTGATTCCGTTCAACCCGCCGTCGATTCCGGAACTCGGCACGGCCGCCGGCTTCGACTTCGAGCTGACCGACAACGCGGGCCACGGCCACGACGCGCTGATGGCGGCGCGTAACCAGTTGCTGATGCTGGCCGCGAAGGATCCGACGCTGCAGGGCGTGCGCCCGAACGGCCTGAATGACACGCCGCAGTACAAGGTGGATATCGATCGCGAGAAGGCGAACGCGCTCGGCGTCACGGCATCGGCGATCGACCAGACGTTCTCGATCGCATGGGCGTCCAGCTACGTGAACAACTTTCTCGACACCGACGGCCGGATCAAGAAGGTGTACGTGCAGTCCGACGCGCCGTTCCGGATGACGCCGGACGACATGAACATCTGGTACGTGCGCAACGGTTCGGGCGGGATGGTGCCGTTCTCGGCGTTCTCGACCGGCCACTGGACCTACGGTTCGCCGAAGCTCGAGCGCTACAACGGCATTTCGGCGATGGAAATCCAGGGCCAGGCCGCGCCGGGCAAGAGTACCGGCCAGGCGATGACGGCGATGGAATCGCTCGCGAAGAAGCTGCCGAACGGCATCGGCTATTCGTGGACGGGGCTGTCGTTCCAGGAAATCCAGTCGGGTTCGCAGGCGCCGATCCTGTACGCGATCTCGATCCTCGTCGTGTTCCTGTGTCTCGCGGCGCTGTACGAGAGCTGGTCGATCCCGTTCTCGGTGATCATGGTCGTGCCGCTCGGCGTGATCGGCGCGCTGCTCGCCGCGACGCTGCGCGGGCTCGAGAACGACGTGTTCTTCCAGGTCGGTCTGTTGACGACCGTCGGTCTGTCCGCGAAGAATGCGATTCTGATCGTCGAGTTCGCGCGTGAGCTGCAGCAGTCGGAGAAGATGGGGCCGATCGAGGCGGCGCTGGAGGCGGCGCGGCTGCGGCTGCGCCCGATTCTGATGACGTCGCTCGCGTTCATTCTCGGCGTGCTGCCGCTCGCGATCAGCAACGGCGCCGGCTCGGCGAGCCAGCACGCGATCGGCACCGGCGTGATCGGCGGGATGATCACCGCGACGTTCCTCGCGATCTTCATGATCCCGATGTTCTTCGTGAAGGTGCGGGCGGTGTTCAGCGGCGAGAAGGAAGATGCCGACGAAGCGCTGCGCCTCGCGCATGAGCACATGCATCGTGACGAAAAGCCGGAGCACGGCGATGACGCTGGCAAGAAGGAATAAGTGATGAAGCGAAAACATGCTTTGACTGCACTCGCAGTCGCACTGCTCGCGACGGGCTGCACGCTCGCGCCGCGCTACGAGCGTCCGGCCGCGCCCGTGTCGGGCGCGTTCCCGACCGACGGCGTCTACGCCGCGCAGCCGGGCGCCGCGTCCGGCGCGCGCAGCGCGAACGGTCAGACGGCCGCCGACATCGGCTGGCGCGAGTTCTTCGTCGATCCGCGCCTGCAGCGGCTGATCGACATCGCGCTGAAAAACAACCGCGACCTGCGCGTGTCGGTGCTGAACGTCGAGGCGTCGCGCGCGCAGTATCAGATCACGCGCGCGGGCCTGTTCCCGACGCTCGACGGCACCGGCACGGGTGCGATCCAGCGCTACCCGTCCGGCGTGTCGACGACGGGCCGGCCGCTCATCTCGCGCGCCTACAACGTCGGCGTGTCCGCGTCGTGGGAGCTCGATCTGTTCGGCCGCGTGCAGAGCCTGAAGGACCAGGCGCTCGCGCAGTACTTCGCGACCGCGCAGGCCCGCAAGGCGGCGGAGATCTCGCTCGTCGCGAGCGTCGCCGACCAGTACCTGGCGCTGCTGTCGACCGACGATCTGCTGCAGGTCACGGAGAACACGCTGAAGACGGCGCGCGCGTCGTACGACCTGACGAAGCTGCAGTTCGACAACGGCACCGGCTCGGAGCTCGATCTGCGCCAGGCGCAGACGGTCGTCGAGACGGCGCTCGCGAACCAGCAGGCGCAGGCGCGTGCGCGCGCGCAGGCGGTCAACGCGCTCGTGCTGCTGGTCGGCGAGCCGCTGCCCGACGATCTGCCGGCCGGCTTGCCGCTGAACGCGCAGAACCTGCTGACCGACATTCCGGCCGGGCTGCCGTCCGATCTGCTCACGCGCCGGCCGGACATCATGCAGGCGGAAGAGACGCTGCGCGCGGCGAACGCGAACATCGGCGCGGCGCGTGCGGCGTTCTTCCCGAAGATCTCGCTGACGGGGGCGTTCGGCACCGCGAGCCCGACGCTGGGCGGGCTCTTCAAGGCCGGCACGGCGGCGTGGTCGTTCGCGCCGAGCATCGCGCTGCCGATCTTCGAGGGCGGGCAGAACATCGCGAACCTCGATCTCGCGCACGTGCAGAAGCGCATCGAGATCGCGAACTACGAGAAGGCGATCCAGAGCGCGTTCCGCGAAGTGTCGGACGGGCTCGCCGCGCGCGGCACGTACGACCAGCAGATCGCGGCGCTCGAGCGCAACGAGCACGCGCAGCAGCGCCGCTACGATCTGTCGGACCTGCGCTACAAGAACGGCGTCGACAGCTACCTGTCGGTGCTGACCGCGCAGACCGATCTGTACTCGGCGCAGCAGCAGCTCATCAGCGCGCGGCTCGCACGCTGGTCGAATCTCGTCGATCTGTATCGCGCGCTCGGCGGCGGCTGGATCGAGCGCGCGGGCGAGACGCCGCGCCCCGCCGACGCACCGGTCGACTACGGCAAGGCGGCGCCTGCGCCGGCGTCGGCTGCGCCCGCCGCTGCGGCTGGCGCGACGACGGCCGGCTGAGCGTTCGCACGCGCCGCGCGGCGGACGAAGGCGGTCGATTCGTTCGTCGCGCGCCGTGCGATCGGAAGCAGGTGCGTCGCATCGCGATGCATGAACAAAAACCCCGCGTTGTTCGGAACGCGGGGTTTTTTGTCTTCAGCGCAGCGGACGCGTCGAGAAACGGAATGTGCCGCGTGAAATGAGCCGCACCGAGGAGACCGGATCCGTGTCCGGTTTTGGGGCGGCCATTCGAAATGGCATTCGAAAAGAGGCGTTTTCGTTCGATCGACTGCGTGGCGGCGCGCGCCGCGCAGGCGCGGCTCAATGCAGGTCGACAGGCTGTCCGTCGAAGTCGCGGCCTGCGCGGCGGATGTCGCTGCGCGCGTCATTCTCGCCCTTCATGCCGTTGAACACGAGATTGAGCACGACGGCCGACACCGATGCGAGCAGGATCCCGCTGTGGAGGATCGGCGCGAGCGCGGCGGGCAGCTTCGAGAAGAAGTTCGGCGACACGACGGGCACGAGCCCGAGGCCGATGCTCACCGCGACGATGAACAGGTTGTGATGGTTGCGCACGAAGTCGACCTTCGACAGCACCTTCACGCCGTTCGCCGCGACCATCCCGAACATCACGATGCCCGCGCCGCCGAGCACGAACGGCGGCACCGACGCGACGAGCTGCGCCATCTTCGGAAAGAGCCCGAGCAGCACGAGGATCGCGCCGCCCGTCGCGCAGACGAAGCGGCTCTTCACGCCCGTCACGCCGATGAGCCCGACGTTCTGCGAGAACGACGTGTGCGGGAACGAGTTGAAGATGCCGCCGATCAGCGTGCCGAGCCCGTCGACGCGCAGCCCGCGCACGAGCGTGTCCTGATCGACGGGCCGCTCGACCATGTCGCCGACCGCGAGGAACATCCCGGTCGATTCGATGAACGTGACGAACATCACGATCACCATCGTCGCGATCGACAGCGGATCGAAGTGCGGGAGTCCGAAATGGAACGGCATCACGAAGCCGACCCACGGCGCGGCCGCGACGCCGTCGGTGTTCACGCGGCCCGTGGCGAACGCGATCGCGAAGCCCGCGACCATGCCGAGCAGCACCGAGATGTTCGCGATGAAGCCGCGGCCGAACTTGTTGATGAGGAGGATCAGCATCAGCACGAGGAGCGACAGGCCGAGATAGACCGGATCGCCGTAATTCGGATTGCCGACGCCGCCCGCCGCCCAGTTGATCCCGACTTCCATCAGCGACAGGCCGATCACGGAGATCACGGTGCCGACGACGACGGGCGGAAAGAACCGCAGCAGCTTGCCGATCATCGGCGCGAGCACGATGCCGATCGCGCCCGCCGCGATCGTCGAGCCGAAGATGTCGAGGATGCCGAGGCCGGGGTTCGTGCCGATCGCGATCATCGGGCCGACGGCCGCGAACGTGCAGCCCATGATGACGGGCAGGCGGATCCCGAAGAGCCAAACGCCGAGCGTCTGGATCAGCGTCGCAATCCCGCACGCGAACAGGTCCGCGCTGATCAGGAAGGCGATCTGGTCTTTCGGCAGCTTGAGCGCGCCGCCGACGATGAGCGGCACCGCGACGGCGCCGGCATACATGACGAGAACGTGTTGCAGCCCGAGCGTCAGCAGCTTGCCGGACGGCAGCACTTCATCGCACGGATGGACCGTGTTCGATTGCATCTGTCTCACTCCATGATCTTGTTTTGAAGATGATTCAACGTTATGCGCATCGACGAACCGCAACAAGAGCACTGGGTACTATTCCGTGCTTTGCTGCGTCGATATGCGCGCGGGACGTCTGTGAGCGATGCGTTCATCTCGGAGACCTGCGTGGCGAGTGGGTGTCGCGGTTTTATCGCCGGCCAAAATTGATCGGTCGACGTCGCCAAATATCGTCTGGTTTATGGTCTGTATCGACGGATCGGCATAGTGGCCGCGCGCGACGCGCGAAAATCGCGCCGGGTTAACCCGCGCGCAGCCGATTCGCGCGGGCATTCGGGCGGTGGACGCGGATTGCGTGAGCGCGGACAAGTGGGGCGGTTATCATCGGCGTCGGCTCATTCGAATCCATGTTTCGTTATGCGATTTCTCGGCATCGATCTGGGGACCGGTTCCCTGAAGCTCGCGATCGTCGGCGGCGACGGCCGCGTGTGCGCGTCGGCGGGCGCCGCGTACGCGGTCGCGACGCCGCAGCCCGGCTGGGCGGAGATCGACGTCGCCGCGTGGCGGCGTGCGCTCGCCGACGCCGCGCAGCGCTTGCCCGAACGCGAGCGCGCGCAGGTGCGGGCGATCGGCTTTTCCGGGCAGATGCACGGCGTCGTGCTGACCGACGCGTCCGGGCATGCGCTGCGGCCCGCGATGCTGTGGCCCGATGCGCGCGCGACCGCGCGCGTCGCGAGCTGGCCCGCGGCGTCCAATCCCGTGTCGCCCGGCATGGCGGGGCCGCTGCTCGCATGGCTCGCCGCGCATGAGCCCGACACGCTGCGCGCCGCGCGCTGGGCGCTGCAGCCGAAAGACTGGCTGCGCGTCGCGCTGGGCGGCGACGTCGCGAGCGATCCGTCCGATGCGTGCGCGACCGCGCTCGCGGGCCCGGACGGGGAATGGGACGATGCGCTGATCGAATCGCTCGGCTTGCCGCGCGCGCTGTTCGCGCCGGCATGCGCATCGGACGCGCAGTGCGGCACGCTGTCTGCCGATGCGGCGCGCGCGCTCGGCCTGCCCGCGGGCATCGCGCTCGCGACGGGCGCGGGCGACACGCCGTGCGCGGCGCTCGGCAGCGGCCTCGCGCACGACGGCGACGCGCTCCTGACGACCGGCACGGGCGGCCAGATCGTCGTGCTCACCGCGCAGGGCGCCGCGCCGCGCGCGGGCCTGCACCGTTATCGTGCGGCGGGCGGCGCGCGCTATTACACGATGGCCGCGATGCAGAACGTCGGGATCGCGCTCGAGTCGGCGCGCGGCTGGCTCGTCTATCCGGATTGGCGCGCCGCCTACGACGACGCGTTCGGCACGAACGCATCGCCGCAAATCAGCTTCCTGCCGTATCTGACGGGGGAGCGCTCGCCGTGGATGAATCCCGCCGCGAGAGGCGGCTGGCTCGGCTTGTCGCTCGGCGACTCGCGCGGCGCGCTGATGCGCGCGGCGTTCGAAGGTGTCGCGTTCGCGCTGCGCGCGGGGCTCGACGCGATCCGTGCCGACGGCTCGCCCGTGCGCGCGCTGCGGCTCGCGGGCGGCGGCTCGGTCGAGCCTCGCTGGCGGCAGTTGCTTGCCGATGCGCTCGACGCCGAGCTCTTCGCGGTCGACGGCGCGGACGCCGCCGCGCGCGGCGCGGCGCTGCTCGGCGGCGTCGCGGCGGGCCACTGGCGGGGAGCGGAGCTCGCCGCGCTCGCGCCGGGCGCGACCCGCGTCGCCGCGCCGACGCACGATGCCGCGCTTGCCGCGCGCCACGCGCGCTTCGTCGAACTGTATCGACGCACCGAAGCGTGGTTCGCGCCGGGCGCGTGAGGGGTTCCGTCGCGTCGGCGGGCGTCGATGCCGCTTCGAGCGGCGCGACGCGGATGTCGTCGTGAAAGCGATGTGTTCGCGACGCGAATCGCATCGCCGCGCCGCCGAACAGGGCGGTCGGATGCGGCGAAGCAGCGCGTTTCGCCGCGAGCCCGGCTGGAGGCCGCCCGCGCGGCCGACGCTTCAGTCCGCGTCGCCGCTCGCGGGCAGCTCGCGCACGCCGGTGCCGGAGAACCGTTCGCGATAGGCGCCGGGCGTCACGCCCAGGCGGCGCACGAACACGCGCCGCAGCTGATCGTCGGAATGAAATCCGCTGCGAACGGCGACGGTCTTGAGCGGCAGCTCCTCCTGCTCGAGCATTCGGCGCGCCTTTTCGAGCCGCGCGATTTCGATGAACTCGGCCGGACGATAGCCGGTTTCCCGCACGAAGACGCGGATGAAGTTGCGCTCGCTCATCGCGGCGCGCTTCGCGAGCTGCGCAACGCTCAAGCGCGCGTCCAGCGAATTCAGGATCCAGTCCTGAACGTCGCGAATGGACGAGTGAGCGGTCATCTGACTGGCCAGATACACGCTGAACTGCGACTGTCCGCCGGGGCGTTTCAGATAGATCACGAGATCGCGCGCGACGGCGAGCGCAATCTCGCGGCCGAGATCCTCTTCGACCATCGCGAGCGCGAGATCGAGGCCGGCCGTGACGCCCGCCGACGTCCACACGTTGCCTTCCCGCACGAAAATGGCGTCGGGCTCCACTTTTACCGCCGGATAGCGAACCTGCAACAGCGTGGCGACGCTCCAGTGCGTCGTCGCCCGGCGGCCGTCCAGCATCCCGGACTCGGCAAGAAAGAAGCAGCCGGAGCACAGCCCCACCATCCGGCCGATCCGGCCGGACACGTCGCGGCACCAGCCGGCGAGCATCGACGTGTCGCGCAGCGCGCGTTCGATGTCGCGCGCGCCGACGACGATCGCCGTGTCCGGCACGGCGAGGGTGTCGAGCGCCTTGGTCGCCTCGAGCACGATGAGGGTGTCGGACTTGACCGCGCCCTTCGCGGGCGCGGCGATCTGAAGATCGTAGACGGGCGCGTGTCCGGCGGCGGCGAGCCGCGCGTTCGCGTAATCGAACACGTTGATGACGCCGACGGCCTCGATTGCCTTGAATCCCGGATAGATCACGACATCGACGGTCGTCGTTCGATGTCGGGGGGGAATTTCCGCTGCCATGCCGTTTCACCATCGACTTGCCGAGACGGCGCCGATCTTAACCCACTTCGTCGATCCGGACGATTGCTCGCGCCGCGGGAGCGCGCCGCGGCGCGCGCGGTTGCCGTGGTCCGCGAGCGCCCCGGCGGCGCGGCCGTCCCCGGCGCGGAGCGTGCTTCGTCCTGCGCGCCTGCGCCGGCATTGCCGTCTCGCTTGCTTTTCCGGGCCGCTCGCGCACCGCGGCCGTTCGCGCCGCTGGCGAACGGCGGCGCGAACGGCAAGTTGGGGCACAATCACGGGCGGCACGTTCGTCCGCGGCGCGCGGGCGCGCGTGCTCCGGATGCGTCGGCGACGCCCGCCGTGCGTCGCGGGCATTCGGCCCCCGGACGTGTGCGCGCCCGGGCGGGAAGAACAGGCGGCGCCGGCGGAACGGCCATCGCGGCCGCCGCCGGGTCCTGACAACTTTCCGCCGATTCCTGCCAATTTCCTCGCCGCCGCCGCCGGGCCGGCCGTGCATGCGGATACACTTCGGGACACTCAACCCAGCTACTTCTCTGGAGATTACGCATGAAAACGAAAGCCGCGATTGCCTGGAAGGCGGGCGCACCGCTGACGATCGAAGAGGTCGATCTCGAAGGCCCGCGTGCAGGCGAGGTGCTGATCGAGGTGAAGGCGACGGGCATCTGCCACACGGACTACTACACGCTGTCCGGTGCGGATCCCGAAGGCATCTTCCCGGCGATCCTCGGCCACGAAGGCGCGGGCGTCGTCGTCGACGTCGGGCCGGGCGTCGGCACCGTGAGGAAGGGCGACCACGTGATTCCGCTCTACACGCCCGAATGCCGCGAGTGCAAGTTCTGCCTGTCGCGCAAGACCAACCTGTGCCAGAAGATCCGCGCGACGCAAGGCAAGGGCCTGATGCCCGACGCGACGTCGCGCTTCTCGGTCGGCGGCAAGCCGATCTTCCACTACATGGGCACGTCGACGTTCTCGAACTACATCGTGGTGCCGGAGATCGCGGTCGCGAAGGTGCGCGAGGACGCGCCGTTCGACAAGATCTGCTACATCGGCTGCGGCGTGACGACGGGCGTCGGCGCGGTCGTCTATTCGGCGAAGGTCGAGGCGGGCGCGAACGTCGTCGTGTTCGGTCTCGGCGGGATCGGGCTGAACGTGATCCAGGGCGCGAAGATGGTCGGCGCGGACAAGATCATCGGCGTCGATCTCAACCCGAAGCGCGTCGAGCTCGCGAAGAAGTTCGGGATGACGCACTTCGTCAATCCGAACGAGGTCGAGAACGTCGTCGATCACATCGTGCAGCTGACGGACGGCGGCGCGGACTACTCGTTCGAATGCATCGGCAACGTGAAGGTGATGCGCCAGGCGCTCGAATGCACGCACAAGGGCTGGGGCCAGTCGTTCATCATCGGCGTCGCGGCGGCGGGCGAGGAGATCAGCACGCGGCCGTTCCAGCTCGTGACGGGCCGCGAATGGAAGGGCTCGGCGTTCGGCGGCGCGCGCGGGCGCACCGACGTGCCGAAGATCGTCGACTGGTACATGGAAGGCAAGCTCAACATCGACGACCTGATCACGCACACGCTGCCGCTCGAGCGGATCAACGACGGCTTCGACCTGATGAAGAAGGGCGAGTCGATTCGCTCGGTCGTGCTGTACTGATCGCGAGGGAACGACGATGCTCGAACTCGTTTCGTCACACGCGTGCCACGGCGGCGAGCAGCGCTTCTATCGTCACGAATCGAAGACGATCGGACTGCCGATGAAGTTCTCGGTGTACGTGCCGCCGCAGGCGGCGCGCGGCCGCGTGCCGGCGCTGTTCTATCTGGCGGGGCTCACGTGCACCGAGGAGACGTTCGCGATCAAGGCGGGCGCGCAGCGCTTCGCCGCGCGGCATGGAATCGCGCTCGTCGCGCCCGACACGAGCCCGCGCGGCGCCGGCGTGCCGGGCGAGGCGGATGCGTGGGACTTCGGCGTCGGCGCGGGCTTCTACGTCGATGCGACGCAAGCGCCGTGGTCGACGCACTATCGGATGCACTCGTATGTGGTCGACGAACTGCGCGGGATCGTGACGGCCGAGCTGCCGATCGACGGCGCGCGGCTCGGCATCTTCGGTCATTCGATGGGCGGCCACGGTGCGCTCGTGCTCGCGCTGCGCAATCCGGGCGTGTATCGGTCGGTGTCGGCGTTCGCGCCGATCGCGGCGCCGACGCGCTGCCCGTGGGGCGAGAAGGCGTTCACCGGTTATCTGGGCGCCGATCGCGACGCGTGGAAGCAGTACGACGCAAGCGAACTGGTCGCGCGCGCGGACGCGAAGCACTTCGACGAAGGCATCCTGATCGATCAGGGGCTCGCCGACTCGTTCCTCCCGACGCAGCTGAACCCGGACGCGTTCGAGGCCGCATGCCGGGCGGCGGGGCAGCCGCTCACGCTGCGCCGTCACGAAGGCTACGATCACGGCTATTACTTCATCTCGACTTTCATCGCCGATCACATCGAGCATCACGCACGCGTGCTGTGCCGATGAGCATGCGATAGCGCGATCGCGAGAAGCGGCTCGGCAACGAAAAAAGCCCACACGGCTCTGGCGAGCGGTGCGGGCTTTTCTATCGGCCGATCGGAGCGTTTCGCGCGCCGCCGAGCATCATGCGCTGTGCCGCCTCCCGACGAGACTCGCGCCATAGACGAGCGCCGACAGCGCGGTGATCCAGAAGCTCGTCGGCCAGTCGGTGTAATACGCGAGCGTGATGCCGAGCCACGCTTCGCTAAGCGCGAACGCGGCGGCGAGCCAGACGCCCGTCGTGAGGCGCGTCGCGAGATTCTGCGCGGCGGCCGCGGGCCCGACGAGCAGCGTGAACACGAGCAGCACGCCGACGATCTGCGTGCATGCGGCGACGGCGAGCGCGCAGATCGACAGGAACAGGATCGACACGAGCCGCAGCGACACGCCTTTCGCTTCCGCGAGCTCCGGCTGCAGCGACGCGAAGAGGAGCGGCCGCGCGATCGCCGCGAGCGCGACGAGGCTCACCGCGCCGATCGCGACGAGCACGACGAGCGTCGCGTGGCTCACGCCGAGCACGTTGCCGAACAGGAGCGCCGTGACCTGCGTCGCGTAGCTCGTATAGAAATGCAGGAACAGCAGCCCGCAGCCGAGCGCGACCGACAGGATCACGCCGATCGCGACGTCTCGGCCCGCGAGCCGCTCGCCGAGCGCGCCCATGCCGATGCCGGCGGCGAGCGTGAAGCCGACCATTCCCCAGATCGGCGACACGCCGAGGAGCGCCGCGCCCGTCGCGCCGGTGAAGCCGACGTGCGACAGCGCATGGCCCGCGAACGTCTGCCCGCGCAGCACGAGGAAGTAGCCGACGATGCCCGCGAGCACGGCGACGATCCCCGCCGCCGCGAACGCATTGACCATGAATTCGTATTCAAACATCGTGTGAGTGTCCGGCGCCGTGCGAGTGGGCATGTCCATGGCCGTGCCCGTGTCCGTGAGCATGCTCGTGGTCGTGCTCGTCTTCGTGTCCGTGATCGTGCTTCTCGACTTCGACGTCGCCCGACATCACGAAGATGCGGCCGTTCACGCGCATCACGTCGATCGGCGAGCCGTAGAGGCGCGACAGCACGGGCTTCGTGATCACTTCGTCGACGGTGCCGAGCGCCGCGACGCCGTTGCCGAGATACAGCACGCGATCGAGCGCGTTCAGGAGCGGGTTGAGCTCGTGCGCGGAGAACAGCACGGTGATGCCGAGCTCGCGCTGCACGCGCCGCACGAGCTCGACGACGCCGCGCTGATGATTCGGATCGAGGCTGATGAGCGGCTCGTCGAGCAGCAGGAGCTTCGGCGCGCCGAGCAGGCATTGCGCGAGCAGCAGGCGCTGGCGCTCGCCGCCCGACAGCTCGGAAAGCGGTCGCTTCGCGAGGGCAGTCGCGCCGACGAGCTCGAGCACGCGGTCGACGTCGGCCGCGACCGAAGCGCTCGCGTGCGGCAGCCCCCAGCGATGGCCGTCCGCCGCCATCGCGACGAAGTCGTGGCCGCGCACGCGGCGTCCGGCGAGCGCGCTGCGGATCTGCGGCATGTAGCCGATCGCCGGATTGCCGCGCGCGACGGGCCTGCCCGCGACGCGGATCGCGCCGGATTCGGCCGGCACGAGGCCGAGCACCGCGCGCATCAGCGTCGTCTTGCCGGCGCCGTTCGGCCCGAGCACGCCGACGAATTCGCCCGCCTCGACGGCGAAGCTCACGTCGCGCAGGATCGTGCGGCCGCCGAGCGCGAGCGTCACGTGATCGAGTTCGAGCGCATGCATGGATCGGGTCATTTCGTTACGGACGTTGGCCGAGCGCCGCCGCGAGCGCGTCGAGCTGCGCGAGCATCCATTGCTGGAAGGTCTTGCCGGGGGGCTGCGTTTCGGTGACGCTCACGGTCGGCACGCGCGCATCCTGCGCGATCGTCAGCATCCGTTTCGTCATCGGCTCGACCGCCTGGCTGTTGTAGATCAGCACGCGCACCTGGCGCTTTCTCAGATCGTTCTCGAACGCGGCGATGTCGGCGGGGCTCGCCTCGGTGTCGTTCATCGTCGCGAGCTGGAAGCGCTGGTTGCGCATCTCGAGCCCGATCGCATCGGACATGTAGCCGAACACGGGCTCCGTCGCGGTCACGGGCACGCCCTTGTAGCGTGCGCGCAGCTCGGCGACCTTCGCGTCGATCGGCTTGATCGACGCGACGAACTTCGCGAGGTTCGCGTCGTACTCGGCCTTGTGCGCCGGATCGGCCGAGCCGAGCGCCGCGGCGAGCGCGCGCGCGGCGACGGGCATCGTCGCCGGGTCGTACCACAGGTGCGGGTTGTCGCCCGCCTTCTTGCCGACGAGCTCCGCGACGACGACCGCCTTGCGCTTCGTATTCTTCGACGCGGCGAGGAGCTTCGCCATCCACGGATCGTAGTCGGCGCCGTTGTAGATCACGAGATCCGCGCGCTGCAGCTCGCGCGCGACCTTCGGGCTCGCTTCGAACAGATGCGGATCCTGATCGGGATTGCTGAGAATGTCCGACACCGCGACGTGCGAGCCGCCGATCTGCCGCGCGACGTCGCCGTAGAAGTTTTCGGCGGCGACGATCTTGAGCGTCGCGTTCTGCGCAAACGCGGTGCCGGCGAGCGCGAGCGCGGCGATGCCGGCGGCGAGCGTGCGCAGCGCGCGCGACAGCCGTGGCGAGCGCGACGCAAGCAGCGAGCGCATCAGGCGCGCGGCGCGCGGCGAAGAGGCAGGCGCGCTCGGCGGCGCGTGCGTCGTGGCGGCAAAGGACATGCGGTCGATCCTCGATTCGGTTGACGGAATGAAAAGCCGGAGAAGGCAGCCGGAAAAGACGTCGAGCGGCTCAGCCGTGGTGCGCGTGCTTCGTCTTGCACTGTCCGCAGAGGCCCGTCAGCTCGACGACCTGCCGATGCACCTCGAAGCCGTGCGCGGGCGGGCTCGCCGAGAGCTGCTTCGCGAGATCGCCGCCGGGAATCTCGACGGTTTCGCCGCATTCCTCGCAGATCAGGAACTGCCCTTCGTGCGGCTTGCCGATCTCGCAGCACGCGATGAACGCGTTCTTCGATTCGATCCGGTGGATGAAGCCGTGCTCGACGAGAAACTCGAGCGCGCGGTAGACGGTCGTCGGCGGCACGCGGCCGCGCTGCGGCTCGAGCTCGGCGAGCAGATCGTACGCGCCGATCGGCCGGCCGGAGGCGAGCACGCGCTCGTAGACCTGCCGGCGCAGCGGCGTCCACGCGAGGCCGTGCTCGGCGGCGAACGCGTCGGCGCGGGAGAGGCGGGCGGCGAGGGAGTGGGTCGAGGCCATCGTGCGAACCGGTCGGACGGAAGATGGCGTGATGATATAACGTATCCGTCCGCGTTGCATCCTCGCGCCGCACACTCCGCCTGCAATCCCGTCTGTAGCCCTTGTCCCGCCTGAGCCGCCCGCATTCGCGATGCGGCGGCGCATCATCGAAAGACCGCTTTTCCGCCTTGACAGTGCCGGCTTCGTGGCCGATCATTCGTTCGCATTCAGAGCAAATGATCGATCTGCGAGCGAACGCTCGATTCGACGACCGGCGGCACGACGTATAACGAATCGGAGACACCAGTGAGACTGCAGGAGAAGGTCGCGATCCTGACGGGCGCGGCAAGCGGTATCGGCGAAGCGGTGGCGCGACGCTATCTGGAAGAGGGCGCGCTTTGCGTGCTCGTCGATCTGAAACCGGCCGACGGCTCGCTCGCGCGGCTCATCGACGCGCATCCCGGCCGCGCGATCGCCGTGCCGGCGGACGTCACGCGCCGCGACGACATCGCGCGCATCGTCGCCACGGCGGTCGAGCGCTTCGGCGGCGTCGACATCCTCTTCAACAACGCGGCGCTCTTCGACATGCGCCCGCTTCTCGACGAATCGTGGGACGTATTCGACCGCCTCTTCGCCGTCAACGTGAAGGGCATGTTCTTCCTGATGCAGGCGGTCGCGCAGCGGATGGTCGAGCAGGGGCGCGGCGGCAAGATCGTCAACATGTCGTCGCAGGCGGGCCGCCGCGGCGAGGCGCTCGTGTCGCACTACTGCGCGACGAAGGCCGCGGTGCTGAGCTACACGCAGTCGGCCGCGCTCGCGCTCGCGAAGCACCGGATCAACGTGAACGGCATCGCGCCCGGCGTCGTCGATACGCCGATGTGGGAGCAGGTCGACGCGCTGTTCGCGCGCTACGAGAACCGGCCGCTCGGCGAGAAGAAGCGGCTTGTCGGCGAAGCGGTGCCGCTCGGCAGAATGGGCGTGCCCGACGATCTCACCGGCGCCGCGCTGTTCCTCGCGTCGGCCGATGCCGACTACATCACTGCCCAGACGCTCAATGTCGACGGCGGCAACTGGATGAGCTGACATGAAACGGTTTCCACGCTTTCCTCGCCCGCTCCCTCTTGGGCGGGCTGTCAGCCCCCTCGGGGCGGCCCCGCGCGGGCTGACGTGATGGCCGCGATCGTCGCCGCGGGCGAGCTGCTCGCCGAATTCGTCGCCGTGCAGCGCGGCCAGGGCTTCGACGCGCCGGGCGAGTTCGCCGGCCCGTTTCCGAGCGGCGCGCCCGCGATCTTCGCCGATCAGGCGGCGCGCATGGGCGCGTCGGTCGCGTACGCGGGCTGCGTCGGGAAAGACGCGTTCGGCGACGCGATCGTCGCGCGGCTCGCGGGCCACGGCGTCGATGTCGCGCACGTCCGCCGCGCCGCGCGGCCGACCGGCATCGCGTGCGTCGCCTATCGCGCGGACGGCGGCCGGCAATTCGTATTCAGCATCGAAGGCAGCGCATCCGCGCTTCTCCAGCCGGCCGACGTCGATCCGTCGATGTTCGCGGGCTGCCGCTATTTCCACGTGATGGGCTCGTCGCTCACGAGCGAGAACGCGATCGCCGCGGTCAAGCGCGGCGTGGTCGAGGCGGCGCGCGTCGGCGCGAAGATCTCGTTCGATCCGAACGTGCGCGCCGAGATGCTCGCGTTCGCGCCGATGCGCTCGGCGCTCCACGAGATGCTCGATGCGTGCCACCTGTTCCTGCCGAGCGAGGCCGATCTGCCGTTCTTCTGCGGGCCGCAGCCGGCCGAGCGCGCGATCGCGGGGCTGCTCGCGACGCATCCGCTCCTCGAGCGCGTCGTGCTGAAGCGCGGCGCGGCGGGCAGCGCCGCGTTCGACCGCACGGGCAGCGTTGCCGCGCCCGCGTACGAAACCGCCGAAGTCGATCCGACCGGCGCGGGCGACTGCTTCGGCGGCACGTTCGTCGCGTGCCTGATCGCGGGGCTGCCGGTCGCGACCGCGCTCGCTCGCGCGAACGCGGCGGGCGCGCTCGCGGTGTCGCGCGTCGGGCCGATGGAGGGCAACAGCATGCCGGACGAAATCGATCGTTTTCTCGCCGAGCGGGGTGTGCGATGCGCGGCGTGAACACCGTCGTCGAGCGTCCGCGCGCGAGCGGCCACTCCGTGCAGATGCTGCGCGAGATCTTCGACGCGAACCGCGCGGGCCGCGCGAGCGGCATCTATTCGGTGTGCAGCGCGCATCGTCTCG
Organism: Burkholderia oklahomensis C6786; assembly: GCF_000959365.1. NCBI lineage: Bacteria > Pseudomonadati > Pseudomonadota > Betaproteobacteria > Burkholderiales > Burkholderiaceae > Burkholderia > Burkholderia oklahomensis. The sequence goes on along the minus strand of NZ_CP009555.1, from coordinate 880,248 downwards.
TGCTCGAAGCGGCGTTCGAGGCGGCGCGCGCCGACGAATCGCCGCTGCTCGTCGAGGCGACCTGCAACCAGGTCAATCATCGCGGCGGCTATACCGGGATGACGCCCGCGGATTTCCGCCGCGACGTCGACGCGCTCGCGCGCGACGCGGGCTTTCCGGCGCAGGCGCTGATTCTCGGCGGCGATCACCTCGGCCCGAATCCGTGGCGGCACCTGTGCGCGCACGATGCGATGCGCGAGGCGCGGACGATGGTCGCCGCGTACGTCGCCGCCGGCTTCATGAAGATCCATCTCGACGCGAGCATGGCGTGCGCGGACGACGTCGCGCCGCTGTCCGGCGCGACGATCGCCGAGCGCGCGGCGCAGCTTTGCGCGGCCGCGGAAGAGGCGGCGGCCGCCGTGGGCGTGTCGCCCGTCTACGTGATCGGCACCGAAGTGCCGACGCCGGGCGGCGAGGTGAGCGTCGCGACGGCCGATAATTCGGACGACGCCGCCGAGCCGCAGGCGAGCGGCGCGGCGGCCGACGGCGGCGCGTTCGCGCAAATCGAAGTCACGCGCGCGGACAGCGTGAGCGCGACGCTCGCCGCGCATCGCGGCGCGTTCGCGCGGCACGGCTTGCGCGACGCGTGGTCGCGCGTGATCGCGATCGTCGCGCAGCCGGGCGTCGATTTCGACGATCGCCGCGTGCTCGACTACGATCCGGCGCGCGGGGCCGAGCTCGGCGCGAGCATCCTGCGCACGCCGCCGCTCGTGTTCGAAGCGCATTCGACCGATTATCAGACGGACGGCGCGCTCGCCGCGCTCGTGCGCGATCACTTCGCGATCCTGAAGGTCGGGCCGGCGCTCACCTTCGCGCTGCGCGAGGCGCTGTTCGCGCTGACCTACATCGAGGATGCGCTCTTCGACGACGCGTCCGAGCGCTCGCAACTGCGCGACGTGATCGACGCGGCGATGCGCGAGCGTCCCGAATACTGGGCGCCGTACTACCGCGGCGACGCGCTCGCGCAGCGGCTCGCGCGCCAGTTCAGCTACAGTGACCGGATTCGCTATTACTGGCTGCAGCCCGCCGTCGCGGCGGCGCTCGCGCGCCTCTTCGACAACCTCGCGCACCGCGCGCCGCCCGAGACGCTCGTCGCGCAGTGGCTGCCCGACGTGTATGCCGCATGCCGTCGCGGCGAGCTCGCGCGCGAGCCGGTCGCGTGGGTGCGCCACCGAATCCGGGACGTGATCTCGCGCTACGCGCGCGCGTGCGGGATGCAGCAAAGCGCTTGAAGCAGCCCGCCCGACGGGCGGCAAACACGATATCAAGACAGGAGACATGCCATGCAACGAAAGACGCTCATCGCCGCCGCCGCGCGCCTCTTCGCCGGCGCCGCGCTCGCGTCGTCGGCGCTCGCCGCGCAGGCGGCGACGCTGACGATCGCGACGCTCAACAATCCGGACATGATCGAGCTGAAGAAGCTGTCGTCCGCGTTCGAGAAGGCGAACCCGGACATTCGCCTGAACTGGGTGATTCTCGAAGAAAACGTGCTGCGCCAGCGCGCGACGACCGACATCACGACGGGCAGCGGCCAGTTCGACGTGATGGCGATCGGCACGTACGAGGCGCCGCAGTGGGGCAAGCGCGGCTGGCTCGCGCCGATGACGAACCTGCCCGCCGACTACGACCTGAACGACGTGATCAAGACGGCGCGCGACTCGCTGTCGTACAACGGCCAGCTCTACGCGCTGCCGTTCTACGTCGAGAGCTCGATGACGTTCTACCGGAAGGACCTGTTCGCGGCGAAGGGCCTGAAGATGCCCGAGCAACCGACCTACGACCAGATCGCCGAGTTCGCCGACAAGCTGACCGACAAGGCGAACGGCACGTACGGGGTCTGCCTGCGCGGCAAGGCCGGCTGGGGCGAGAACATGGCGTACGTGTCGACGGTCGTCAACACGTTCGGCGGCCGCTGGTTCGACGAGAACTGGAACGCGCAGCTCACGTCGCCCGAGTGGAAGAAGGCGATCAACTTCTACGTGAACCTGCTGAAGAAGAACGGGCCGCCGGGCGCGAGCTCGAACGGCTTCAACGAGAACCTGACGCTCACCGCATCGGGCAAGTGCGCGATGTGGATCGACGCGACGGTCGCGGCGGGCATGCTGTACAACAAGCAGCAGTCGCAGGTCGCGGACAAGATCGGTTTCGCGGCGGCGCCTGTCGCCGCCACGCCGAAGGGCTCGCACTGGCTGTGGGCGTGGGCGCTCGCGATCCCGAAGACGTCGAAGCAGCAGGACGCGGCGAAGAAGTTCATCGAATGGGCGACGTCGAAGCAGTACGTCGAGATGGTCGGCAAGGACGAAGGCTGGGCGTCGGTGCCGCCGGGAACGCGCCAATCGACCTATCAGCGCGCCGAGTACAAGGCCGCCGCGCCGTTCTCCGACTTCGTGCTGAAGGCGATCCAGACCGCGGATCCGAACGATCCTACGCTGAAGAAGGTGCCGTACACGGGCGTCCAGTATGTCGGCATTCCTGAATTCCAGTCGTTCGGCACGGTCGTCGGCCAGGCGATCGCGGGCGCGGTCGCGGGACAGATGAGCGTCGATCAGGCGCTCGCGGCCGGCCAGGCCGCGGCCGACCGCGCGGTGCGCCAGGCCGGCTACCGGAAGTGAAGCGCCGCGCGCGCCGCGCCGCTCGCGGCGCGCGCGGCATCGCAGTCACGCGGGCGCAAGCGGCACGCGCGCCCGCGCATCGAAAGAGGCGGTCCCGATCATGCGTCACTTACGTCTTCCTCTCGCTCACTCGGCGTCGCTCGGCGACGCGGGGCCCGCCGCCGGCGAGCGTGCGCGCGGCAAGCCGGCGCGCTGGCTCGCGACGCCGTCCGTCGCCGTGCTGTTCCTGTGGATGGCGATCCCGCTCGCGATGACGATCTGGTTCTCGCTTTCGCGCTACAACCTGCTGAATCCCGATGTCAAAGGCTTCGCCGGCCTCGACAACTACCGCTTCCTCGCGACCGATCCGTCGTTTTTGCCGGCGATCTGGCACACGCTCGCGCTGATCGGCTCGGTGCTCGCGATCACGGTGATCGGCGGCGTGCTGATGGCCGTGCTGTTCGACCGCAAGTTCTACGGGCAGGGCATCGCGCGCCTGTTCGCGATCGCGCCGTTCTTCGTGATGCCGACGGTGTCGGCGCTCATCTGGAAGAACATGATCCTGCATCCGGTGTACGGGCTCGTCGCGCGGGCGATGCTTGCGCTCGGGATGCAGCCGATCGACTGGTTCGCGCAATATCCGCTCGCGTCGATCGTGATGATCGTCGCGTGGCAATGGCTGCCGTTCGCATTCCTGATTCTCTTCACCGCGATCCAGTCGCTCGACCAGGAGCAGAAGGAGGCCGCGCGGATCGACGGCGCGGGCCCGTTCGCGATGTTCTTCTACATCACGCTGCCGCACCTGAAGCGCGCGATCGCGGTCGTCGTGATGATGGAGACGATCTTCCTGCTGTCGATCTTCGCGGAAATCTATACGACGACGGGCGGCGGCCCGGGCGACGCGACGACGAACCTGTCGTACCTGATCTACGCGCTCGGCCTGCAGCAGTTCGACGTGGGGCTTGCATCGGCGGGCGGGATTCTCGCCGTCGTGCTCGCGAACGTCGTGTCGTTCTTCCTCGTGAGAATGCTCGCGCGGAATCTGAAAGGGGAGTACGAAGCATGAGCGATCTGACCGTATCGACTTCGCACGGAACTTCTCACGGCGCGGGCGGCGGGCCGCCCGCCGCGTTCGGCGCCGTGAAGCGCGCGCTGCCCGGCGTGCTTGCATGGCTCGTCGCGCTCGTGCTGTTCTTTCCGATCTTCTGGATGGCGATCACCGCGTTCAAGACCGAGCAGCAGGCGTATTCGTCGACGCTCGTGTTCGTGCCGACGCTCGACAGCTTCCGCGAGGTGTTCGCGCGCAGCAACTACTTCGCGTTCGCGTGGAACTCGGTGCTGATCTCGGCGGGCGTCACGGTGATCTGCCTGCTGCTCGCCGTGCCCGCCGCGTACGCGATGGCGTTCTTTCCCGGCAAGCGCACGCAGAAAGTGCTGCTGTGGATGCTGTCGACGAAGATGATGCCGTCCGTCGGCGTGCTCGTGCCGATCTATCTGATGTGGAAGAACGCGGGGCTCCTCGACACCGTCTCGGGGCTCGTGATCGTCTACACGCTGATCAATCTGCCGATCGCCGTGTGGATGACGTTCACGTACTTCAACGAGATTCCGAGGGACATCCTCGAAGCCGGACGCATCGACGGCGCGTCGACGTGGCAGGAGATCGTCTATCTGCTGATGCCGATGGCGCTGCCCGGGCTCGCGTCGACCGCGCTCCTGCTCGTGATCCTGTCGTGGAACGAGGCATTCTGGAGCATCAACCTGTCGAGCTCGAACGCCGCGCCGCTGACCGTGTTCATCGCGTCGTACTCGAGCCCCGAAGGGCTCTTCTGGGCGAAGCTGTCGGCGGCGTCGCTGCTCGCGGTCGCGCCGATCCTCGTCGTCGGCTGGCTGTCGCAGAAGCAGCTCGTGCGCGGCCTCACGTTCGGGGCGGTCAAATGAAGGCAGACGCGACGGCGCAGGCGAACGACGCGCGCGTGCTCGTCTGCGATTGCGACGGCGTACTGATCGACAGCGAGACGATCGCGGCCGACGTGCTCGTGCGCGAGCTCGAGGCGCGCTGGCCGGGCGTCGCGGTGCGTCCGATCGTGATGCCGCTCCTCGGCCTGCGGACCGAGCGCGTGCTCGGCGGCGCGAGCGCGCGCGCAGGCCGTGCGCTCGCCGATTCGGACATCGAAGCGATTCGGCGCAGCGTCGAGGCGGCGGCCGTCGAGGCGCCGATCGTCGACGGCATCGACGCCGCGCTCGCGCAGGTCGATCTGACGATCGCGTGCGCGAGCAACAGCCGGCGGCATTACGTCGACGCCGCGCTGCGCCGGACGGGCCTGAAGCGCTTCTTCGGCGAGCGGCTCTTCTGCGCGGACGGCGTCGCGCGGCCGAAGCCCGCGCCCGACGTCTATCTCGCCGCCGCGCACACGCTCGGCGTCGCGCCGTCGCGGTGCCTCGTCGTCGAGGACAGCGCGACGGGCGTGACGGCCGCGGCGGCGGCGGGCATGACGGTGCTCGGCTTCATCGGCGGCGGGCACACGTCGCCGTCGCAGGTCGATGCGCTGCGCGGGATCGGCGCGCGGCGCGTGTTCGACGACATGCGCGAGCTGCCCGGGCTCGTCGCGCAATGGGTCGCGACGGGCGCGGTGCAGCCGTACTGAACGATCATGCCGCGCGCGTTCGATCGCCGCGCGGCCGCATAACTGAACGGAGACAAATCATGGCAAGCGTGCTCCTGCGCAATATCGCGAAGCGCTACGACGACAACGAAGTGCTGCGCAGCGTCAATCTCGACATCGCGGACGGCGAGTTCGTCGTGTTCGTCGGGCCGAGCGGCTGCGGCAAATCCACGCTGATGCGGATGATCGCCGGGCTCGAGGACATCTCGAGCGGCGATCTGCTGATCGACGGCGCGAAGGTCAACGACGTGCCGAGCGCGAAGCGCGGCATCGCGATGGTGTTCCAGTCGTATGCGCTCTATCCGCACATGACGCTCTACGACAACATGGCGTTCGGCCTCAAGCTCGCGGGCGCGAAGAAGCAGGAGATCGACGACGCGGTCAGGCAGGCGGCGAAGATCCTGCACATCGATCATCTGCTCGAGCGCAAGCCGAAGCAGCTGTCGGGCGGCCAGCGGCAGCGCGTCGCGATCGGCCGCGCGATCACGAGAAAGCCGAAGGTGTTTCTGTTCGACGAGCCACTGTCGAACCTCGACGCGGCGCTGCGCGTGAAGATGCGGCTCGAGTTCGCGCGGCTGCACGACGAGCTGAAGACGACGATGATCTATGTGACGCACGATCAGGTCGAGGCGATGACGCTCGCCGACAAGATCGTCGTGCTGTCGGCGGGCAGCGTCCAGCAGGTCGGCACGCCGAACGAGCTGTATCACGCGCCCGCGAACCAGTTCGTCGCGGGCTTCATCGGCTCGCCGAAGATGAACTTTCTCGCGGGCGTCGTTGAATCGGCGTCGGCCGACGGCGTGCTCGTGCGCTTCGAGTCGGGCGAGACGCAGCGCGTCGCGGTCGATGCGGCGGCGCTGCACGCGGGCGACGTGCGCGTAGGCGACGTGCGCGTAGGCGACGTGCGCGTAGGCGACATGCGCGTAGGCGACATGCGCGTGGGCGAGCGCGTGACGGTCGGTATCCGGCCCGAGCATCTGCACGTCGGCGTCGCGGGCGGCGACGGCGTCGTCGCGCGGACGATGGCGGTCGAGTCGCTCGGCGACGCCGCTTATCTGTACGCGGAGTCGCCGGTCGCGCCGGACGGGCTGATCGCGCGGATTCCGCCGCTCGACACGTATCGCGCGGGCGAGATGCTGCGCGTCGGCGCGCAGCCCGAGCACTGCCATCTGTTCGACGAAGCAGGGCGCGCGTTCAAGCGGAAGCCGAAGCACGCGATGGCGGCTTGATGCAAGGGCGGCGCGCGCCGGCCGCGCACACCTGGCCCGCCGCCCGATTCGGCGCGCGTCGCGGTGCGCATTGCGGTGCATATCGCGGCGCGCATTCCGGTGCGATACGCGTGCGCCGGCCTGCTCATGCGAGCAGCTTGGGCTCGCTCTTGCCGTACTTGATCGAGCGTTCGTCGGCGACCATCAGCCCGGTGTTCTCGTTGCGTCCCTGCAGCACGAGACGCGCGTCCTTCGCGCCGATCTGCTCGGCCGCCTTCCGGCTGTCGAGACCGATCTCGCCTTTCTTCATCCGGTTGACGATCACGCCGACAGCGGTATCGGCGAAGTCGCGCAGCATCCACGCGTCGCCGTCGCTGTCGCCGAACACGAGGAGCGGCCCGTAGCCCTTCTTCGACTGCAGCTCGTTGCGAATGCCGACGGTCTTGCCCGGCCCGTAGTTGAACTGCCAGTTCGGCGCGTATTCGTTCACGTACTTGCCGTCGGCCGTCACGAGCCGCATGCCGATCACGTTCTCCGCGGGCACGCCGTAGCCGAACGCCGGATGGCCGGCGAACACGCGCACGACGTCGTCGAGCGATGCGGTGCTCACGTACACGTCGATCCCGTTCGAGCGCAGCGTGTCCATCATCGCGCGAATTTCCTCGTGGATGCGGATGCCGTGGAAGTGTGTCGCGGCGACGACGCCAGCCTTGCCCGGCAGCGCGCGCGAGCTTTCGTACGCGACCTTGCGCAGCGCGTCGCCGAGATTCGCGACGTTGCTCTGATACGCCATCGCCTGCAGCTCGTCGCGCGTCATGCCCGCGTACCAGTACATGATCCACTTGTAGCCGATCTCGACCGGATACGTGTCGCAGATCGCGTCGTACATGAAATACAGCTTCGCGCGGAAATCCTTGAACTGCTCGCTGCGATGGATCTCGTCGAGCGGCTTGTCGCCGCCGAGGCCCTGATAGTTCGCATGCAGCCAGCGATAGTCGGCATCGACGTCGGCCGCGATGTCCTCCATCCGCACCGGCTTGCCGTCGATCGTCGTGTAGCCGAGCTTTGCGTCGAACGGGCCGTCCGGCACGCCCTGGCGCAGGATCGCGGAGAACTGGCCAGGCGTCAGCCGGTAGTGCAGCCCGTCGATCTGGTACATCAGCAGCGCCTCTTCGCAGTCGTTCATGATGCTCGTGTTGTCCCAGTCGAACACCGCGTAGGGCCGGCGGTCGGCGCGGTAGCGCGCGCTCGACGAGCCGTGCCCGGCGAGCACGTCGCGCAGCCGCGCGACGTTGTGCGGCGACCAGCGGCCGGGCGTCAGCGACAGCGGGGCGGCGGGCGTGGCGGCCGCGTCGGACGCGGCGCGCGCCGGGGACCATGCGGCGGCGGCCATCGCGGCCGAGGCGCTCGCCAACGAGCGAACGAAGTGTCGACGTCCTGTTTTCATCGAGGTTCTCCGAAGGGATCGCGCGGCGAAGCGGCGCGACGGAAATGACGCCGCCCGATCCGCCGGAAGCGACGGGATGCCGGTCAGCATCGCTTCCCATAAAACGGACTACCCGACGAAATCGGACATTGGTCTGTCGAAACGCGACTGATGCGGCGCAGCACGCGGCGTGCCTGTCGCTAGGCTTGCTCCGCGAGCGCCGCCCGCGCGCAGGTCTCGTCGGTCACGAGCCCCGACAGCCACCCGCCGCGCAGCGCCGCGAGCACCGCGACGCGCTTGCGCGGCCCGCCCGCGAAGCCGATCGTCGGCCGCTTCGGCGGCGCGTCGAGCGCGACGCTCGTCACGCGCGCGCTCGTCGACGCTGCGATTCGCCGCCCTTGCGCGTCGATCGGCAGACCGAGCATCTCGGCCACCGCGCCGAGCTCGACCATCTCGCTCAGCTCGTCGGCGGTGATGAAGCCGTCCTCGAACAGCGGGCAGTGCGCGCCGATGTTGCCGACGCCGACGAACGCGACGTCCGCTTGCGCCGACAGCTTCTCGACGATCCGGTACAGCCGGTGATTGCACCACTGCGCGCGCTCGGCGTCGCTGTCCGCGAAGAGCGGCGCGGGCAGCAGGAAGTGCTTGCCGCCCGTCTTCTCGGAGATGTGCTGCGCGACGTCGTACGGGTTCGACGAGCCGTCCTGCGCGATCGCGCCGACCATCGACACGAGCCGGTGCTGCGGCCGCTCGAGCTGCGCGATCTGCGCGACCGCGGCCTTCAGCGTCCGGCCGCTGCTGACCGCGACCACCATCGGCTTTTCTTCGTTCAGATAGCGCTCCATCACCTGCGCGCCCGCGACCGCGAGCTTGCGGTCGATCGCGTCGGGCGCGTCGCCGTCGATCGGCACGACTTCGCACATCGCGAGGCCGTAGCGCTTCGACAGCTGCGCGGCGAGATCGAGGCAGTCGGCGACGCGATGGTCGACGCGCACGCGAATCAGGTTCTTCTCGACCGCGAACGCGACGAGGCGCTGCGCGACGGGGCGCGACACCTGCAGCTTCTCGGCGATTTCGTTCTGGGTGTCGCCCGCGACGTAGTAGAGCCATGCGGCGCGCGTCGCGAGATCGAGTTTTTCGGAGGATTTGGACACGATAGGGGGATCTCAGGTCAGGCGGGCCGTCGAGCGCCGGGAAAAGTTCGCACTGTAGCGCACTCGCACTCGCACTCGCGCTCACGCGAGCCGCCGGCGCGACGGCTCGAACAGCGGCCGCACGTGACGGTACAGCGCGCGGAACGTGTCGAGCCGCTCGCGCAGCGCCGCGTGGCGAGCCGCGTTCGGCGCGAACTCGTCGCGCAGCGGCGGCTTCGTCAGCACGTCGCGCGGATCGCCGCCGACCGCGAGCCAGCCGAGCCGAGCCGCGCCGAGCGCCGCGCCCGTCTCGCCGCCGCCGTGCCGGCGCGTGCGCACGCCGAGCGCGTCGGCGATCAGTTGCGCCCAGTACGCGCTCCTCGCGCCGCCGCCGATCAGCGACAGCGCATCGGTTTGCGTGCCCCCTGCGATCAGCGCGTCGAAGCCGTCGGCGAGCGCGAGCGTCACGCCTTCGAGCACCGCGTAGCCGAGGAGGGCGCGGTCGGTGCCGTGCGTCATCCCGAAGAACACGCCTTGCGCGTACGGATCGTTGTGCGGCGTGCGCTCGCCCGACAGATAGGGCAGGAAGTACGGCGCGTTCCCGCAGGCGGCGGGATCGAGCGCGGCGACTTCGGCGAGGAGCGCCGGCTCGTCGGTCGACGTCAGCTTGCAGATCCAGCGCAGGCAGCTCGCCGCCGACAGCACGACGCTCATCTGCTGCCAGCGGTCGGGAATCGCGTGGCAGAACGCGTGGACGGCCGACGCCGGATTCGGCCGGAAGCGGTCGCCGACGACGCTCAGCACGCCCGACGTGCCGAGCGACACGAAGCCGTCGCCCGGCTGCGTCGCGCCGATGCCGAGCGCGCTCGTCGCATTGTCGCCGCCGCCGCCCGCGACGACGATCGCCTCGGCAAGGCCGAGCTCGCGCGCGACGTCCGCGCGCAGCGTGCCGGACGGCGCGTTGCCTTCGACGATCCTCGGCATCTGCGCGCGCGTCATGCCGCCCGCGGCGAGGAGCGCGCCGGACCAGTCGCGCTTCGCGGCGTCGAGCCACAGCGTGCCCGCCGCGTCGGACGGGTCCGACACCTTCGCGCCCGTGAGTCTCAGGCGCAGATAATCCTTCGGCATCAGCACGCACGCGATCTCGCGGAACACGTGCGGCTCGTGCCGCGCGATCCACAGGAGCTTCGGCGCGGTGAAGCCCGGCATCGCGAGATTGCCGGCGATCGCATGCAGATCGGGCGCGCGGGCTTCGAGTTCCGCGCATTCGTCGGCGCTGCGCATGTCGTTCCACAGGATCGCGGGGCGCAGCACGCGATCGTCGCGATCGAGCAGCACCGCGCCGTGCATCTGGCCGGACAGGCCGATTCCGCGCACTTCGCCGAATGCGCGAGGATGCCGCGCGCGCAACGCGGCGAGCGCGGCGAGCGTGCCCGCCCACCAGTCGTGCGGATGCTGCTCGGCCCAGCGCGGATGCGCGCGCGCGACGGTAAACGGCGTGCCCGCCGTGCCGACGACGATGCCGTCGGGCGAAAGCAGCAGCACCTTGACTTCGGAGGTGCCGAGATCGATGCCGAGATACATGGGCGGAAAACGGTGCGTCGACAGGGAGCCGCTACTTTAGCCGCGCGCCCGCCGCCGTGCCAATGGCGATTTGACCCGAGTGACGCGCGCGGCCGTTCAGCGGCGCGCGAGCCACGCGTCGACGCGCGCGAGGCCCGCGCGCAGCGCGTGGTCGAGCGCGGCCGTGCCGGCGAGCGATCCCCACAGCAGGCGCTGCCCGGCGAGCGCGGCGACGGGATCGTCCGCGCCCGCGATCGCGCGCGCGACGTCGGCGTCCATCACGCCGTCCTGGTACGCGTACGGCAGCGCGCCTTTCGCCCAGCGCTGCAGGAAGCGCAGGAAGAGGGCGGGCAGCACCGCGGTCGACGCCGGCTCGACGCCACGCGCGATCGATTCGGCGAGCGTCGGCGCGATGAAGCCGGGAATTTTCGAGAAGCCGTCGGCCGCGACGCGCTGGTTCGTGTCACGGATGTGCGGATTGCCGAAGCGGTCGAGCACGACGTCGCGGTAGCGCGCGAGATCGAGCGGGCTCGGCGTGAGGCACGGGATCACGTCGTCGGTCACGTATGCGTGCGCGAAGCCGCGGATGTCGGCGTCGTGCATGCCTTCGTGGATGTACGCGTAGCCCGCGAGCGTGCCCGCCCATGCGATGCAGCTGTGCGTCGCGTTCAGGATCCGGATCTTCGCTTCCTCGTACGGATGGACGTCGCCGACGAGTTCCGCGCCCGCCTTCTCCCATGCCGGGCGGCCGGCCGCGAAGCGGTCTTCGATCACCCACTGGATGAACGCTTCGCCCATGACCGGGCACGCGTCGTCGACGCCCGTCGCCGCGAGCACGCGCTCGCGCACGTCGGGCGTCGGGCGCGGCGTGATGCGGTCGACCATCGAGCTCGGGCACGCGACGTTCGCGTCGAACCACGCGAGCAGATCGACGAGCCCGCGCCGCGACAGGAATTCGCGCATGCCGGCGCGAAAGCGCGCGCCGTTGCTGCGCAGGTTGTCGCAGCTCAGCAGCGTGACGGGGCCCGCGCCGCGCGCGGCGCGCTCGGCGAGCAGCGCCGCGAGCGCGCCGTAGATCGTGACGCGCGCGCCTTGCAGATCGGCCGCGAGATCGGGATTCGACGCGTCGAGCCGGTCGTGTTCGTCGAGGTAGTAGCCGCCTTCCGTCACCGTGAACGACACGATCCTGCACGCCGGATCGGCGCCCGCGTCGACGAGCGCCGCGAGATCGATCGACCAGGGCAGCACGCGCGAGATCGAGCGGATCGTCTCGTATGCGCGCTCGCCCTGCGGCGTGACCGTTTCGAGCGTATAGACGCCGTGCTGCGCGGCGAGCGCGTCGCGCGTCGCGCGCAGGTCGTCGCGAATGTCGCCGACGACGAGCGACCAGCGCTCGCCGGCGGGCGACGCTTCGTTGACGCGATGCAGGTACCACGCCTGATGCGCGCGGTGGAACGAGCCGACGCCGATGTGCAAGATCGCCGGCGCGGCGCTGGATGGACTGCTCATCCCGTGTCTCCTGACGGCCGGCTGGCGCCTGCCGAATCTCGTATAGATCATTTGCTCTTGATGTGAGCGAATGATCGTATTCGGGTGGGCGAAAGTCAAGGCGATCGCGCGGGATTTCGATGCTGCGGCGCGCCAATCCGTGCGCGACGCGCGTGAGGCGACGCGTCGGCGCGAAGCGTCAGAATGGTTGGCGGGTCAGCAGCGCGAGCTGCTCGAGCAGCTTCGCCGCGGGGCCGGGCAGGATCCCGTGGCGGCGGCGGAACGCGGTCAGCGTGCGGGTCGCGGCGACGCCTTCGACGGGCAGCGTGTCGATCGTGCGCGCGCGGCGCTCCGCGCGGTACATCGGCTCGGCCATCCAGCTCAGGAAGCCCGCATGCGCGACGAGGCTCTTGAGCGCCGTCACCGAGCGGGTCTCGACGGCGATGGCGGGCGGCGCGAGCCCTTGCGCGTCGAACGCCGCGCGCATCTGCTCGTACGGCGCGGTGCCGCGCGGCGGGATCGCCCAGCGCGCGGCGCGCGTGTCGGCGAGCGCGAGCGGCGCGCCGGCGCCGCGCAGCGGATGATCGGGCGCGGCGACGACGTGGCTCACGTCGTCCCACCGGCATTCGGGGACACCGACGACGTCGTCCGTGTCCGGCACGCGCGTGCTGAGCGCGACGTCGATCTCGTGCGTCAGGAGCGCTTCGACGAGCCGGTCCCACACGCCTTCGACGATCTCGACGCGCAGGTTGGGCCACCGGTCGAGCACGCGCCCGATCGCGACGGGCAGCACGAGGCTCGCGATGCTGCCGACCGCGCCGACCTTGATCGTGCCCTTCGCGAGCCCGCGCAGCGCGTCGATTTCCTCGCGCGCGTGCTCGGCCTCGTGCTGCAGGAGCGTCGCGTGCGGCAACAGCGCCTCGCCGATCGCGGTGAGCTGCATCCCCTTCGAATGACGCTCGAAGAGCGGCGCGCCGATCTGGTCCTCGAGCCGCTTCAGGATGCGGCTCAGCGCGGGCTGCGTGACGTGCAGCGCGTCCGCCGCGCGGCCGAGGCTGCCGCTCGCGGCGATCGTCGTGAAAGCGCGCAGCTGGCGCAGATCGAAAGTCATGCCGTCGCGTAATGGCTTATTGCAGAAAATACAGTATCGGGGAATGTACCTGCCGCCGATACTGTGGAAATCGATATGAGGAGACACGCCCGCATGACCGCCCCCGACCTTCGCGCCGACGCGCCGATGCGCACCCCGTACACGGTCCGCGACGCCGTCATCGATCTGCTGCGCCAGTTCGGCATCCACAAGGTGTTCGGCAATCCGGGCTCGACCGAGCTGCCGATGTTTCGCGACTTCCCCGACGATTTTCAGTACGTGCTCGGCCTGCACGAGGCGGTCGTGGTCGGGATGGCGGACGGCTACGCACAGGCGACGGGCAATGCGGCCGTCGTGAACCTGCATTCGGCGGCGGGCGTCGGCAATGCGATGGGCAACCTCTTCACCGCGTACAAGAACAGGACGCCGCTCATCGTCACGGCCGGCCAGCAGGCGCGCTCGATTCTGCCGTTCGAGCCGTTTCTCGCGTCGGTGCAGGCGGCCGAGCTGCCGAAGCCGTATGTGAAGTGGAGCATCGAGCCCGCGCGCGCGGAGGACGTGCCCGCCGCGATCGCGCGCGCATACCACGTCGCGATGCAGGAGCCGCGCGGGCCCGTGTTCGTGTCGATCCCGGCCGACGATTGGGACCGGGCTGCCGAGCCCGTGCCCGCGCGCACGGTGAGCGCCGAAGTGCGGCCCGCGCCCGACGCGCTCGCGCGCCTCGCCGACGCGCTCGACGCGAGCGAGCGCCCGGCGTTCGTGATCGGCGCGGCCGTCGCGCGCGGGGGCGCGTGGGACGAGGCGGTGCAGCTCGCCGAGCGGCATCGCGCGCGCGTGTTCGTCGCGCCGATGTCGGGACGCTGCAGCTTTCCCGAGGACCATCCGCTGTTCGCGGGCTTCCTGCCGGCGATCCGCGAGCGGATCGTCGAGCGGCTCGCGGGCCACGACTTCATCCTCGCGTTCGGCGCGCCCGCGTTCACATATCACGTCGAAGGCTTCGGCCCGCACGTGCCCGCGGGCGCGGCGCTTCACCAGCTCGTCGACGATCCGTCGGTCGCCGCGTGGACGCCCGTCGGCGATGCGGTCGTCGGCAATCTGCGGCTTGCCGCGCGCGATCTGCTCGCGCGCCCCGCGCCGCGTGCGCGGCCGATGCCCGCGCCGCAAGCGCCGCGCGAGCGCGTCGGCCCGGGTGCGCCGGGCGGGCGGATGCCGGCCGCGTTCGCGCTGCAGACGCTCGCCGACGTGCGCGATCCGGGCGACGTCGTCGTCGAGGAGGCGCCGAGCGCGCGGCCGGTGATGCAGCGGCATCTGCCGTTCACGCGCCGCGACACGTTCTACACGATGGACAGCGGCGGCCTCGGCTACGGCATGCCGGCCGCGGTCGGCGTCGCGCTTGGCTCACCGGGGCGGCGTGTGATCGCGCTGATCGGCGACGGCTCCAGCCTCTATTCGATCCAGGCGCTCTGGAGCGCCGCGCATCTGAAGCTGCCGATCACGTTCGTGATCCTGAACAACGCGCGCTATGCGGCATTGCAGGACTTCGCGCCCGTGTTCGGCTTTCGCGACGGCGAGCCGGTGCAGGGCACCGCGCTGCCCGACCTCGACTTCGTGTCGCTCGCGCACGGGATGGGCTGCGCGGGCGTGCGCGTCGCCGACGCCGCGCGCCTGCGCGATGCGCTCGAACAGGCGCTCGCGTCGCCGGCCCCCGTCGTCGTCGACGTCGAGATCGCGTGACGCGCGCGGTCGCGACGTTGCATTCATCCGCATGACTGCGCATTGTCCAGCGTTGACAAGCACCCCGAAGGAGAATACCCGCATGCAGGACATCTCGATGCTGATCGGCGGCGAGCGCCGCCCGGCCACGGGCGGCGCGACGTTCGAGCGCCGCAATCCGCTCGACGGCGAAGTCGCGACGCGCGCGCCCGCCGCGACCGTCGACGATGCGCGCGCGGCCGTCGGCGCCGCCGCGGCCGCCTTCGCGCCGTGGGCCGCGCTCGGCCCGACCGCACGCCGCGCGCTGCTGCTGAAGGCGGCCGCCGCGCTCGAAGCGAAGCGCGACGCGTTCGTCGCCGCGATGGCGGCCGAGACGGGCGCATCGGTGATCTGGGCGCAGTTCAACGTGCAGCTCGCCGCGAACGGCCTGATCGAGGCGGCCGCGCTGACGACGCAGATCGGCGGCGAGCTGATTCCGTCCGACGTGCCGGGCTCGCTCGCGATGGGCGTGCGTCAGCCGGCGGGCGTCGTGCTCGGCGTCGCGCCGTGGAACGCGCCCGTGATCCTCGGCGTGCGCGCGATCGCGCTGCCGCTCGCATGCGGCAACACCGTCGTGCTGAAGGGCTCGGAGCTGTGTCCGGCGACGCACGGGCTCATCGTCGATGCGCTGCAGGAAGCCGGGCTGCCGCCCGGCGTCGTGAACTTCGTGACGAACGCGCCCGCCGACGCCGGCGCGATCGTCGACGCGATGATCGCGCACCCGGCCGTGCGCCGCGTGAACTTCACGGGCTCGACGCGCGTCGGCCGGATCATCGCCGAGCGCTGCGCTCGGCATCTGAAGCCCGCCGTGCTGGAGCTCGGCGGCAAGGCGCCGTTCATCGTGCTCGACGACGCCGATCTCGACGCGGCCGTCGCGGCGGCCGCGTTCGGCGCGTTCGCGAATTCCGGGCAGATCTGCATGTCGACCGAGCGGATCATCGTCGACGAGCGGATCGCCGACGCGTTCGTCGCGAAGCTCGCCGACAAGGCCGCGTCGCTGCCGGTGGGCGATCCGCGCAAGGGGCCCGTCGTGCTCGGCTCGGTCATCGACATGCGCACCGTCGAGCGCTGCAACGCGCTCGTCGACGACGCGCTCGCGAAAGGCGCGGCGCTGCTCTGCGGCGGCAAGGCGGACAGCACGCTGATGCCCGCGACGCTCGTCGATCGCGTGACGCCCGCGATGCGGATCTACGAAGACGAATCGTTCGGGCCGGTGAAGGGCATCGTGCGCGTCGCGGGCGAGGACGCGGCGATCGCGTGCGCGAACGACAACGCGTTCGGGCTGTCGTCGGCGGTGTTCAGCCGCGACGTCGCGCGCGCGATGCGCGTCGCCGCGCGGATCGAATCGGGAATCTGCCACGTGAACGGGCCGACCGTCCACGACGAGGCGCAGATGCCGTTCGGCGGCGTGAAGGAGAGCGGCTTCGGCCATTTCGGCGGCAAGGCGGGCATCGCCGAATTCACCGATCTGCGCTGGATCACCGTGCAGACGACGCCGCGCCACTATCCGTTCTGAACGATGACGACGATGAAGATTGCGATTGTCGGCGCGGGCGCGATGGGCTCGCTGTTCGGCGGCCTGCTCGCGGAAGATGGGCACGACGTGACGCTCGTCGACGTGAACGCCGCGCACGTCGACGCGATCGCGCGCGACGGGCTGCGGCTCGACACCGATCGCGGCGACCGGCGCGTCGCACGGCTGCGCGCGCTGCGGCCGGGCGACGCTCGGGCGGGCGCGCACACGCCGCCCGACTTGCTGATCGTATTCACGAAGACGCTGCACACGCGCGCGGCGCTCGCCGGCGTGCGCGCGCTGCTCGGCCCGCGGACGTTCGTGCTGACGCTGCAGAACGGGCTCGGCAACGTCGAGACGCTCGGCGAATTCGTGCCGCTCGAGCGGATTCTCGTCGGCGTGACGACGTGGCCCGCCGATCTCGCCGGGCCCGCGCACGTGCGCTCGCACGGCGCCGGCTGGATCCGGCTGATGAGCGCGGACGGCGCGATGCGGCCGATCGTGCAGGCGAGCGCCGACGCGTTCGAGCGCGCCGGGCTGAACTGCACGGTGGACGCCGGCGTGTGGACGACGATCTGGGAGAAGGTCGGATTCAACGCCGCGCTCAACACGCTGTGCGCGGTCACGCGCTGCACGGTCGACGAGCTCGGCGCGCGCGAAGACGGGCCGGCGCTCGCGCTCGCGATCGTCGCGGAGGTGGCGGCGGTCGCCCGTGCGAAGGGCATCGGCGTCGACGCAGGCAAGATGCGCGACAACGTGCTGCATGCGATCCGCGAGCATTCCGGACATCGGCCGTCGATGCTGCAGGACGTGCTCGCGGGGCGGCGCACCGAGGTCGAGGCGATCAACGGCGCGATGGTCGCGGCCGCGCGCGGCGTTGGCGTCGTGACGCCGCATACGGAGACGCTGCTGCAGCTCGTCAGGCTGATCGACGCGCGCGTCGGATGACGCAGATACAAGCGCGGGCGCGAGCGGACGTTCGGCTGCGGTCGTTCGCGCGGTCGGCCGTTTAGATCGATGCATCGGCGTCGGCGCCGACAGCGCGTGCATCGTCCGCTGTCGAACCGACGTTACCCGCATTCGTCAGCAGGATCGATGCGCACGTCCGGCATTCGACGGCCGCCGCGCGACCGCATGCCAGCGGCGCTAGGGGTTTCCAATAATTCAACTAATCGAAATTAGTTTTACCATGCGTAAATTCATGACCTTGCGCCAGATCAATGTCTTGTCGTGCGGATGCCGCCAGCCGGCGCCGCGCGGCGCCGGCGCGAGGCCGATGAAGCCCTAGCGCCGCAGGGTTTGCCCGCGACATCGCGAACGGTTCCGAAGAAAGCCGGGCGGGGCGGGTCAGCGCGACGCGCCGATCCAGAGGACATTCAGGAGACGACATGCAGCACACCCCGACCCCGTGTTTCGCCGCGGCGCACCGCCGCGTTCGTTGTTCGACCGCCGCGCGCCGGAGGCTCGCATGAGCGCCCGCCACGGCGTCGCGCCGCTTGCGGTCGACATCGGCGCGACGCTCGACCACGGACCGTTCACGGCGATGCAGCGCATCGCCGTGCTGCTCGCCGCGTTCGCGATCGTGCTCGACGGCTTCGACAGCCAGCTGATCGGCTTCGCGATTCCCGTGTTGATCAAGGAGTGGGGGATCACGCGCGGCGCGTTCGCGCCCGCGGTCGCGGCGGGCCTGTTCGGGATGGGAGTCGGCAGCGCGTGCGCGGGTCTCTTCGCGGACCGCTTCGGCCGGCGCTGGGCGATCATCGGCAGCGTGTTCGTATTCGGCGCGGCCACGTGCGCGATCGGTTTCGCGCCGAACATCGCGACGATCGCCGCGCTGCGCTTCGTCGCCGGGCTCGGGATCGGCGGCGCGCTGCCGACCGCGACGACGATGACGGCCGAATACACGCCCGCGCGCCGCCGCACGGTGATGGTGACGGCGACGATCGTCTGCGTGCCGCTCGGCGGGATGCTTGCGGGCCTGTTCGCGCACGAGGTGCTGCCCGCGTACGGCTGGCGCGGCCTCTTCTGGATCGGCGGCGCGCTGCCGCTCGCGCTCGGTTTGCTGCTCGTGCGCGCGCTGCCCGAATCGCCGCGCTATCTCGCGCGCAATCCGGCGCGCTGGCGCGAGCTCGGCGCACTGCTCGCGCGGATGGGGCGGCCCGTCTCCGACGGCACCGCGTTCACCGATCTCGCCGAAGCGCGCACGCACGAAGGCCGGCAGCGCGGCCTGCGCGCGCTGTTCTCGGCCGGCTACGCGCGCGACACGATCGCGCTGTGGTGCGCGTTCTGCATGTGTCTGCTCGCCGTCTACAGCGCGTTCAGCTGGCTGCCGACGATGCTGACTGCGCAGGGCTTGAGCGTGTCGGTCGCCGGTTCGGGGCTCACCGCGTACAACCTGGGCGGCGTGCTGGGCGCGCTCGGCTGTGCGTTCGCGATCGGACGCTTCGGGTCGCGCTGGCCGCTCGCGTTCTGCTGCGCGGGCGGCGCGGCGAGCGCCGCGTGGCTGCTCGGCGTCGATGCGGCGAGCCACACCGGCTGGCTGATCGTCGGCCTCGGCGCGCACGGCTTCTTCGTCAACGCGGTGCAATCGACGATGTACGCGCTCTGCACGTTCATCTACCCGACGCCCGTGCGCGCGACGGGCACCGCGGGCGCCGTCGCGTTCGGCCGCATCGGCGCGATCCTGAGCGCGTTCGCGGGCGCGTACGTGATCTCGGCGGGCGGCGCGAACGCGTATCTGACGATGCTCGCCGCCGCGATGACGGTCGTGCTCGTCGCGCTGCTCGCGCTGCGCCGCCACATCCCGCGGCTGCGCAGCGGCGGGCTGCCGGCGAGCGACGAGCTCGCGCGCACGACGCCCTGACGCGCGGCCGTCCGGATGGGCGGACGGCGCGCGCTACAGCGTCGTCCGCACGTGCCAGAGCTCGGGGAACAGCACGACGTCGAGCATCTTGCGCAGATACGGCGCGCCGCTCGTGCCGCCCGTGCCCTGCTTGAAGCCGATGATCCGCTCGACCGTCGTCACGTGGCGGAAGCGCCACTGGCGGAACGCGTCTTCGAGATCGACGAGCTCTTCGGCCATTTCATACAGCTCCCAGTGCGCGTTCGGCTCGCGGTAGACCGCGAGCCACGCGGCCTCGACCGTCGGATCGTGGCGCGTCGGCTGCGTCCAGTCCGCATCGAGCCGCTCGGGCGCGATCGGAAAGCCGCGGCGCGCGAGCAGGCGAATCACTTCGTCGTACAGCGACGGCGCCCGCAGCGACGCCTCGAGATGCGCATAGACTTCCGGCCGGTGCGCGTGCGGACGCAGCATCTGCTCGTGCTTGTTGCCGAGGATGAACTCGAGCTCGCGATACTGATACGACTGGAACCCCGACGACGCGCCGAGATACGGCCGCATCGCCGAATACTCGGACGGCGTCATCGTCGCGAGCACGTTCCACGCCTGCACGAGCTGCTCGAGCACGCGCGACACGCGCGCGAGCATCTTGAACGCGGGCGGCAGCGCGTCGTCGCGGATCGACGTGAGCGCCGCGCGCAGCTCGAAGAGCGCGAGCTTCATCCACAGCTCGCTCGTCTGATGCTGGATGATGAACAGCATCTCGTTGTGGTCCGGCGAGCGCGGATGCTGCGCGTCGAGCACCGTCGACAGCGACAGGTAGTCGCCGTAGCTCATCGATTGCGAGAAGTCGAGCTGCGCGTGGTGCCAGCCGGACGGCGCGTCGCCGTCTTCGGCGACGGGCACGTGCGGCGCTTCGTGCGCATGGGTGCCGGCGAACGGGCAGCCGGGCGCGTTACCGTCGCCGGGCGGCTGCATGTGACCTGAATTCACGGTTGTCTCCATTGAGAATGCGTTGCGGGGTGAGCGACGAGTCGCGGCGTGGCGCGCACGGCGCGCGATCGGGCGGCTCAGGTCACCTCGGCGCGCGTCGCGAATTCGGGTGCGCGCCATGCGTCGGTTTCGACGATGTCGCGCAGCGTCTCCACCGCGTCCCATGCGTCGACGAAGCGCGTGTAGAGCGGCGTGAAGCCGAAGCGCAGGATGTGCGGCTCGCGGTAGTCGCCGATCACGCCGCGCGCGATCAGCGCCTGCATCACTTCGTAGCCGTGCGGATGCTCGAAGCTCGCCTGCGAGCCGCGCTGATGATGCGCGCGCGGCGTGACGAGCTTGAGCGGCTGGCCCGCGCAGCGCGATTCGACGAGCGCGATGAACGCGTCGGTCAGCGCGAGCGACTTGCGGCGGATCGCGTGCATGTCGGTCTGCGCGAACACGTCGAGCCCGCATTCGACCATCGACATCGACACGATCGGCTGCGTGCCGCACAGAAAGCGCGCGATGCCCGGATCGGGCTCGAACGTCGGCTGCATCGCGAACGGCGCGCGATGGCCCCACCAGCCGGAGAGCGGCTGCTCGAACGCATGCTGATGGCGCTTCGGCACCCAGACGAACGCGGGCGAGCCGGGGCCGCCGTTCAGATACTTGTACGTGCAGCCGACCGCGCCGTCCGCGAGCGCGCCGTTCAGATCGACGGGCACGGCGCCCGCCGAGTGCGCGAGATCCCACAGCATCAGCGCGCCCGCCTGGCGAACCGTCTGCGTGACGGACGGCATGTCGTGCATGTAGCCCGTCCGGTAGTTCACGTGCGTGATCATCGCGACGGCGGTTTCGTCGTCGAGCGCATCGGGCAGGTCGGCGGGATCGTCGACGAGGCGCAGCTCGTAGTCGCCGCCGAGCTGCGCGATCAGGCCCTGCGCGATGTACAGGTCGGTCGGAAAGTTCGAGCGCTCCGACACGATCACGCGCCGCTTCGGCGCGCGCTGCGCCTGGTGGCGCAGCATCGCGGACAGCAGCTTGAAGAGGTTGATCGAGATCGTGTCGGTGATCGCGATTTCGCCCGCCGCCGCGCCGACGAGCGGCGCGAGCCGGTCGCCGAGGCGGCGCGGCAGCGCGAACCAGCCGGCCGTGTTCCAGCTGCGGATGAGGCCTTCGCCCCATTCGGCGCCGATCACCTGCTGCGCGCGGGCGGCCGCGGCGCGCGGCTGCGCGCCGAGCGAATTGCCGTCGAGATAGATCACGCCGTCGGGCAGCGCGAACTGGTCGCGCAGCGACGCGAGCGGGTCGTCGCGGTCGAGCGCGAGCGCTTCTTCACGTGTTTTCATGATGTCGAACCTGGTTGGGGAAAGGGGGCGACGCGCGGTTTCAGCGCGGCGCGCCGGGCAGCGCGCGCAGCACCGCGCGCACGGGGCTCGCGTCGAGCGTCGCGAACTTGAGCGGCAGCGCGATCAATTCGTAGTCGCCCGCTGCGATGTCGTCGAGCACGAGTCCTTCGAGAATCGCCATCCGGTGCGCGCGAATGCGCCGGTGCGCGTCCATCGTCTTCGATTCCTGCGGGTCGAGCGACGGCGTGTCGATGCCGACGAGGCGCACGCCGTGCGCGGCGAGCAGATCGATCGTTTCCGGCGCGACTGCGCAGAACGCGCTGTCCCACGCGCGCTGCGGCGCCTGCCGGTACGTGCGCAGCAGCACGCGCGGCGGCGCGTCGGCGAGCGCCGCGCGCACGTCGTCGGGCGCGACGGCGCGGCCGGCGCCGATGCAATGGATCACGCGGCATCGCCCGAGATATGCGTCGAGCGGCACCGCGCCGATCGGCGCGCCGCGCTCGTCGTAATGGAGCGGCGCGTCCGCGTGCGCGCCCGTGTGCGGCGACAGCGTGATGCGCGCGACGTTGACGGGCGAGCCCGCCTCCATGCGCCACACGCGCTCGACGCCGACGGGCGTGTCGCCCGGCCAGACGGGCGTTGCGGGGTCGATTGACGGGGAGATGTCCCAGATCGTGTCCATGCGATATCGAAGAACGTTGGATGCTTCGGATGATAGGCAAACCTGCGAAGCAGGTGCTTGCGAAATAAGCATGGACAATCCACCAATATGGCAGATAATTCGAAATAGACCTAAAACGGAGACCAAAAATGCATGCGATCACGCTTGACGCAACCGATTGCCGTATTCTCGCGGTCCTGCAGCAGGAAGGCCGGATCAGCAACCTCGACCTGGCGGAACGCATTTCGCTGTCGCCGTCCGCCTGCCTGCGGCGGATGCGGCTTCTCGAAGAGCAGGGGGTGATCGAACGCTATCGCGCGTGCCTGAGCCGCGAGAAGCTCGGGTTCGAGCTGGAGGCGTTCGTGCAGGTGTCGATGCGCAACGACCAGACGCAATGGCACGAGCGTTTCGCGGAAGCGGTGCGCGAATGGCCGGAGGTGGTCGGCGCATTCGTCGTGACGGGCGAGACGCACTATCTGCTGCGCGTGCTCGCGCACAACCTGAAGCACTACTCCGATTTCGTGCTGAATCAGCTGTACAAGGCGCCCGGCGTGCTCGACATCCGCTCGAACATCGTGCTGCAGACGCTGAAGGACGAAGCGGGGCCGCCCGTCGCGCTCGCGCGCACGGGCGCCGTCAAAGTCGTGTGAGACGGTGGAAGCCGCCGCTCTGGAACACGAGCGGCGCGAGCGACGCGGCGTCGGGGTGCACGCCGCAGCGTTCGACCTCGCCGACGAAGATCACGTGGTCGCCTTCGTCGTAGCGGCTGCGGTTGTGGCATTCGAACCACGCGAGCGCGCCGTCGAGCACGGGCATGCCGCTGTCGCCTTCCGCGTGCGACACGCCTTCGAAGCGGTTGCCCTTCAGCGTCGCGAAGCGCATGCACAGATCGTGCTGTGACGCGGCGAGCACGTTGACGACATAATGGCTGTTCGTGCGGAATACCGGCATCGACGCCGATTTGTGCGCGAGGCTCCACAGCACGAGCGGCGGATCGAGCGACACCGAATTGAACGAACTCGCGGTGATGCCGATCAATTGACCGGACGGCGCGCGCGTCGTGACGACGGTCACGCCGGTTGCGAACTGGCTGAGCGCCTGGCGGAACGCGCCGATATCGAAATTCGGAGGGCTGGCCTGTTCTTTTTTCATCGCGTGACGGCCTCGAGCGACGAAAGCGCGCTGCGGCAAGTGGAACGGGCGGCGGCGCCGCGTGCGGAATGGCGGGAAGGGAGCAGGACGGTCATCGGAAAATTCGTCTGGTTGGGGACGATTTTAGCGGAATCGCGCGGAGCTGCGACGGGCCGCCGCGCCCGGCGAGTGGCCGACGCCACATTTTTCGTGGAATGCGTCGCGCGTTTCGGCGCATGCGGACGCGGGAGCCGTGATGGCGACGCGGTGTGCCGGCGGGGCGCGCATGCGCGCCGGACCGCCGGAAAAGCATCGCGCGCGGAGGCCGGGCGCGGCGCGTGCAACGGGCATGACGAACGAAAGGGAAACCGATATGAGTAGTCAAGCAACGAACGAAGTGGCCACGTTGGGCGGCGGCTGTTTCTGGTGCCAGGAGGCGGTGTTCCTGGACGTCGACGGCGTGACGGCCGTCGAATCGGGCTATGCGGGCGGCCGCACGCGCAACCCCGGCTATCGCGACGTGTGCGATGGCGACACGGGGCACGCGGAAGTCGTCAACGTGACGTTCGATCCGAGCCGGATCGGCTATCGCGAAATCCTCGAGATCTTCTTCGCGACGCACGATCCGACGCAGTTGAACCGTCAGGGCAACGACGTCGGCACGCAATACCGGTCGGCGATCTTCACGCACTCGGACGCGCAGCGCGACACCGCGCTCGACTTGATCCGGACGCTCGAGCGCGACAAGCTCTACGACGATCCGATCGTCACGCAGGTCGAGCCGCTGAACGGCAACTACTGGCCCGCCGAGGCGTATCACCAGAACTACTACGCGCGCAATCCGGGGCAGGGCTACTGTGTGGTCGTGATCGGGCCGAAGCTCGCGAAGTTTCGCCGGAAGTTCGCGCATCGATTGAAGTCGCGCGGCGCTTGACGGCGGTTGGGGCGGCGCGGGCGGCGGCGCCGGGCTTTTCGCTTTTCGCCGGGTCGTCGATCGTGTGAATCGGCGCCGGCCGCGGACGGCGCCCGACACGCAACGCGCGTTACGCCGCCTCGCCGCGCCAGCGCGCGCACGCGGCCGCGATCTCCTTCGCGAGCGCGATGCACGACAGCGGCGCGGACCCTTCCGCCTTGTTGTTCACCGTGATGAGCACCGGCTGCCCGGCGAGCACGTAGCGCGCGGCGAGTTCCGCGAGCGCCGAGCGCGTGTGCGGATCCTCGTCGACGAGCCGGTCGAACGGCTCGTACTTCGCCTTCGCCTGTTCGTACTTGAAGCCGCCGTGCAGGCTCCAGCGGACGATGAGCGGGCCCGACGGCTCGCCGTCGAGGAGCGCGAGCGCCGCCGCCTGCCGCAGCGGATCGGGCATCTTCGCGTGCAGCCCGACGCAGTAGCGCACGCCCGCCGCCGCGAGCGCGCGGATGAAGCGCGGCGTCAGCAGGCTCGCGTCGCGGATCTCGACCGCGTAGCGCGGGCCGTCCTGATCGTCCGGCAGCGGCGGCAGCGCGCCGAGGAACGCGCTCAGGCGGTCGACGAGCGCGGCCGGGTCGGCGAGCAGCGCGTCGGGCATCGGCGGGAACTGGAACACGAGCGCGCCCGCCTTCCGGCCGAGGCCTTCGATGCACGGGCGCACGAATTCGTCGGCGGCGAGCTGCGCGTTCAGGAACGCCGGGTTCGGGCCGGCCGGCTCGCCTCGCGTGCCGCGCAGCACGGCGTCCGTGACGAGCGCGGGCGCCTTGACGACGAAGCGGAAGTCGTCCGGCACCTGCTGCGCGTAGCGCAGATAGTCGGCGACCGTGAGCGGCGCGTAGAACGAGCGATCGAGGCTCACGCTCTTGAGAAGCGGATGCGCGCCGTACGCTTCGAGGCCTTCGCGCGACAGCTTCGATTGCGCGTAGTCGTCGCCGTAGACGATGTCCTTCCAGCCGGGGAAATACCACGACGACGTGCCGAGCCGCACGTGCGGCGGCAGTTTGCGCGCAGTGACGGCGACTTCGTCGGAGATCGCGGCGGGGGCGACGCCGCGCCGGCGGGGGCGCTTCTTCGGCGGGGCGGCGGGGGGCGGCGCGTCGAAGCCGGGGAGCGGGGGCGTCGCGGTGGAGTCGGCTGGGGCGGCGGTATCGGCGGGCTTGTCCGGACCGTCGGCCTCGGGGTTACGCTCGGCTTTGGCTTTGGCGTCGGCTTTTGCCTCGGCATCGGCATCGGCGCCTGCGCCTGCGCCTGCGCCGGCATCGACTTCGCCATTGATGGCATCGCCGGCACCTGGCGCAGCACCGAGCGCCGGCTCGGCGGTTCGCGCGACATCGTCGTCCGGCAGCGGCGCATCGCCTGCCGCCGCATCGTGCGTCACGTCGCGCGGCTTGCCGCTCGCCGCGCGCTTGCGCTTCGTCCCCGAGGCGGACGAAGCGGGCGAAGGAGGCGGCTCCGGCAGCGGCTCCGCCCCGAACAGGTCGAACTGATCGCTTGGCGCGTCGTCTTGTCGTCGTGGCTGCGCTGGTTTGCGCCGCGTGCTGCCGTCACCCATCCGTCATCGCAAAAAGGCGCCGCCTTCAGCGCGGCAGCGCGTGTTCGTACATGTAGCGCCGCGACCACGGCAGCGTCTTCGCGCTCTGCCCGGCCTTGCGGCACACGATCTGGAAGATCGACACGTCGTCGTGCTCGAATGCATACGCGCAACCGGCCAGATACACGCGCCAGATGCGGAATTTTTCGTCGTCGACGAGCTTTCTGGCTTCTTCGGCCTTCGCCTCGAAGTTCTCGGTCCAGATGTCGAGCGTGCGCGCATAGTGCCGTCGCAGGCTCTCGACGTCAACCGCCTCGAGCCCGCCGCGCTGCGCCGCCTCGAGCGCGAGGCTGATGTGCGGCAGCTCGCCGTCCGGGAACACGTAGCGGTCGATGAACTCGCCGCCGCCGAGCGCCGTTTCGCCGCTTTCGGCGTCGGTCGACGTGATGCCGTGGTTCATCGCGACGCCGTCGTCCGCGAGCAGCTCGCGGATTCGCGAGAAGTAGAGCGGCAGGTTCTTGCGGCCGACGTGCTCGAACATCCCGACGCTCGTGATCCGGTCGAACTGGCCTTCGATTTCGCGATAGTCCTGCAGCCGGATTTCGATCTTGTCTTCGAGGCCGGCCTTCTTCACGCGCTCGGTCGCGAGATCGAACTGGTTTTGCGACAGCGTGACGCCGACGCAGCGCGCGCCGAACTTGCCCGCCGCGCGCAGCACGAGCGCGCCCCAGCCGCAGCCGATGTCGAGCAGGCGCTGGCCGGGCCGCACCTGGATCTTGGTGAGGATGTGATCGATTTTCTTGAGCTGCGCGGTGTCGAGGTCTTCGTCGCCGTTCTCGAAGTACGCGCACGAATAGACCATGTTCTCGTCGAGCCACAGCCTGTAGAACTCGTTCGACACGTCGTAGTGATACTGGATCGCCTTCCTGTCGGAGCTCTTCGAGTGATTGAAGTAGCGCCGCACGCGCGCGAGCTTGCTTGCGCTCGTCACCGTGCTGCGCGCGAGCGAATAGCCGATGTTGATGATGTCGGCGAGCTTGCCTTCGATGTCGATCTTGCCCTTCACGTACGCCTCGCCGAGATTGTCGAGGCTCGGTTCGAGCAGCAGCGGCAGCGCCGACGCGCTGTTGACCTTGAGCGTCACCTGCGGCGCCGCGAACGTGCCGAAATCGAGTTGCTGCCCGTTCCAGAGGACGAGGCGCGCCGGTATGTTCGACTTCTCCCGTACTTCGTCCGCCCACTGTGCCAGTTTCTTTTCCCAGAACATTTGGAATCTCCGTTGTTCGTTGAAACGAAATGAAGCCTAGTTTTCGAGCGGGCGGCCGGCGCTCGGAAACGCCGACCGCCCGCGAGCAAAACGAAACGCACGGCAGGGCGGACGCGGTCGCGGGCGCGGGCGCGCCGCGGCGAATTACGGCGCGAGGCGCGTGATCTTCCAGCCGCTCGCCGACGCGGGATCGCGCGCATACAGCAGGCGGTCGTGGAGCCGCGACGGGCGGCCCTGCCAGAATTCGATCGAGGTCGGCACGAGACGGTAGCCGCCCCAGTGCGGCGGGCGCGGCGGATTCTCGCCGAAGCGCGCGCTGATTTCCTTCTCGCGGGTTTCGAGCATCGCGCGGTTCTCGATCACCGCGCTCTGGTCGGACGCCCATGCGCCGATCCGCGAGCCGAGCGGCCGCGACGCGAAATAACGGTCGCTTTCTTCTTCACTCGTCTTCTCGATGCGTCCTTCGACGCGCACCTGCCGCTCGAGCTCGATCCAGTAAAAGAGCAGCGCCGCGTTCGGGTTGTGCGCGAGCTCGCGTCCCTTGCGGCTCTCGTAGTTCGTGAAGAACACGAAGCCGCGCTCGTCGACGCCCTTGATGAGGACGATCCGCGCGGACGGCCGGCCGGATTCGTCGACGGTTGCAAGCGTCATCGTGTTGGGCTCGGGCAGCTGCGCGCTGAGCGCTTCCTTGAACCAGACGTCGAACTGGACGAACGGATTCGGATTCACGTCCGCGACGTCGAGCGACGCGCGGGAATAGTTGGTGCGGAGATCGGCAAGTGTCGTCATCGGTGTGCGAGCGCTCAATCGGGGTCAGTATAGCGAAGGTGGAAAAATCCTGCGTTGCAACGGTTCGGCGCGTGTTCGCCGCGGGGCGATCAGGCAAAATAGCGGGCCATCCGCCTTTCATTTCATTCAGCTTGTATGCCCCGTACCGACGCCATTGCGACGCCTCACGATCTTACTCCGCAGCCATCCGGACAGCTTGACGCGGATCGGGCGCGGCGCTTCGGCGGCGTCGCCCGGCTCTACGGCGCCGACGCGCTCGCCGCGTTCGAGCGCGCGCGCGTCGCCGTGATCGGCATCGGCGGCGTCGGCTCGTGGGCGGCCGAGGCGCTCGCGCGCAGCGCGGTCGGGGAACTGACCCTGATCGACCTCGACAACGTCGCCGAAAGCAACACGAACCGGCAGATCCACGCGCTCGACGGCAATTACGGCAAGCCGAAGGTCGACGCGATGGCCGAGCGGATCGCGCTCATCGATCCGGCGTGCAAGGTCGTGAAGATCGAGGATTTCGTCGAGCCGGACAATCTCGACGCGCTGCTCGGCGGCGGCTTCGATTTCATCGTCGACGCGATCGACAGCGTGCGCACGAAAGTCGCGCTGATCGCGTGGTGCGTCGCGCGCGGGCAGCCGCTCGTCACGGTCGGCGGCGCGGGCGGCCAGCTCGATCCGACCCGCATCCGGATCGACGATCTCGCGCAGACGATCCAGGATCCGCTGCTGTCGAAGGTGCGCGCGCAGTTGCGCAAGCAGCACGGCTTTCCGCGCGGGCCGAAAGCGAAATTCAAGGTGAGCGCCGTCTATTCGGACGAGCCGCTGATCTATCCGGAGGCGGCCGTGTGCGACGTCGACGACGTCGCGATGCACACGGCGACGGACGCGCAGGCGCCGGGGCCGACGGGGCTCAATTGCGCGGGCTTCGGCTCGAGCGTGTGCGTGACCGCGAGCTTCGGCTTCGCGGCGGCGGCTTACGCGCTGCGCGCGCTCGCCGCGCGCTCGGGCCGATAGCGCTCACCCTGACGCGCGACGCTCGCCGCCGGATCCGCGTTCGCGAGGCGGGACCGCTCGGGCGCGATTCCGGCGCGGCGCAGGCGTCGGCCCGTTCATCGAAAGGAAGGACGGCGTGGCCGCCGCGAAATCGCGTTGAAAGAAAAAAGCGGCGGACGCGCAATACGCGCGCCGCCGCCGCATGGCCGCTCCGCCTTGGCCTTCTGTCGTCAGTTCAGCGCCGCGCTCAGCTTGCGCCGCCACGCGGACACGAGCGTCGGCTGGTCCGCCGCGAGCTCGAACACCGAAATCATCGTCTTGCGGCCGACGTCGTCGCCGAACGTCCGGTCGCGCAGGACGATCTCCAGCAACTGCTCGAGCGCGCCTTCATACGCGCGCCGCGCGATCAGGGTCTGCGCGAGATCGAAGCGCGCTTCCAGATCGGCGGGGTTGCTCGCGATCCGCGCCTCGAGCGCGTCGGTCGGCGGCAGATCGGCGGCCGCGTCGAGCGCGTCGAAGCGTGTCTTGATCGCCTGGTAGCGGGCGTCGGCGCCGTCCGTTATCTGCGGCGACAGGCGCTCCGCTTCGGCGCGCGCATCGTCGATCCGGTTCAGCGCGAGCAGCAGCTCGATGAAATCGAGGCGCGCCTCGTCGTAGCCGGGATTCAGCGCGAGCGCATTTTCGAGGTGCGACATCGCGTCGTCGATGCGTTCTTCGGCGAGCGCGGCTTGCGCGGCGTTGCGCTCGGCTTCGTCGGGCGCGGGCACGAGACGGTCGAGGAACACGCGCAGCTGCCCCTCGGGCAGCACCCCGACGAACTGGTCGACCGGCCGCCCGCCCGCGAACGCGATCACGTGCGGGATGCTGCGCGTCTGGAAGTGCGCGGCGAGCTCCTGGTTCTCGTCGACGTTCACCTTGACGAGCTTCCAGCGGCCTTCGTATTCGCGTTCGAGCTTTTCGAGCAGCGGACCGAGCGTCTTGCACGGACCGCACCAGGGCGCCCAGAAGTCGACCAGCACGGGGGCGGCAAGCGATGCTTCGATGACGTCTCGTTCGAAAGTGGCGAGCGTGGTGTCCATGGCGTCCTCGTCAGTATTGGATGAATGCACAATGAGGGTGCGCGGCTTTTTTTCAATGCGCGCGGCGCTCGGGGAGCGGAATCCAGTCGGTTTCGCCGGGTACCGTCCCCATCTCCTGCGCCGCCCACGCGCGCTTCGCGCGCTCGATCGCATCGCGCGAGCTCGCGACGAAATTCCATTCGATGAAGCGCTCGCCGTCGAGCTTGTCGCCGCCGAGCAGCATGGCGCGCGCGCCGCCGGCGCTTGCGAGCGCGGCCCGCGCGCCCGGCGCGAGCACCGCCATCTGCGCGGCTTCGAGCGGCGTGCCGTCGACGGTCAGGTCGCCGTCGACGAGATAGACCGCGCGCTCTTCGTGCTCGGCGTCGAGCGCGAGCGCGCCGCCCGGTGCGAGCACGGCGGCGACGTACAGCGTGCGCGAGAACGTCGTGACGGGCGAGCGCACGCCGAACGCGTCGCCCGCGATCACCGTCATCGCGACGCCGTCGCGCTCGAGTTTCGGCAGCGTCGCGGCCGCGTGGTGCTCGAACGACGGCTCGCGCGTCTCGTGCGCGAGCGGCAGCGCGACCCAGGTCTGGATGCCGTGCACCGTCTGCCCGCGCGCGCGCGCGTCGTCGGGCGTGCGCTCCGAATGGACGATCCCGCGTCCGGCCGTCATCCAGTTGACGTCGCCCGGCACGATCTTCTGCACGGAGCCGAGGCTGTCGCGATGCATGATCGCGCCGTCGAACAGATAGGTGACGGTCGCGAGGCCGATGTGCGGATGCGGGCGCACGTCGAGACCCGCGCCCGCTGGCTGTTCGGCGGGGCCCATGTGGTCGAAGAAGATGAACGGGCCGACGGTGCGCGCGGCGAGCGCGGGCAGCGTGCGGCGCACGGTCAGGTTGCCGATGTCGCGGATATGCGGCTTCAGGATGGCTTTGATCGAGTCGGTCATGGCGGGCGGCGTTCGAGGCGTTCGTGCGGTGGAATGCGACCCATTGTAACGGCGTAGCGGCGGTCGCGGCGGGTGCGCTCGCGGATTGCGCGCGGCCGCCTGCAAGCTTGGCGAAACGCCGGTAGACTCGGCGGCTTGCGCAAAAAACACATGGAGACGACGATGGCCCCGAGAGACTTGCTGCTGGCGCTGGTGGTGATCCTGGCGTGGGGCGTGAACTTCGTCGTGATCAAGGTCGGGCTGCACGGCGTGCCGCCGATGCTGCTCGGCGGGCTGCGCTTCCTGCTCGCGTCGGTGCCTGCGGTGTTCTTCGTGCGCCGCCCGCAGATCCCGTGGCGCCTCCTCGCGCTGTACGGATCGACGATCCTGCTCGGCCAGTTCGTGTTCCTGTTCTCCGCGATGTACGTCGGCATGCCGGCCGGGCTCGCGTCGCTCGTGCTGCAGTCGCAGGCGTTCTTCACGCTGTTCTTCGCGATGCTCGTCCTCGGCGAGCGGCTGCGCGCGCAGAATCTCGCGGGCCTCGCGATCGCGGCGGCGGGTCTCGTCCTGATCGCCGTGCAGGGCGGCCGCGGCATGACGCTCGCGGGCTTCCTGCTGACGATCGGCGCCGCCGCGCTGTGGGCGCTCGGCAACGTCGTGACGAAGAAGCTCGGCAAGGTCGACCTCGTGTCGCTCGTCGTCTGGGCGAGCCTCGTGCCGCCCGTGCCGTTCTTCGTGCTGTCGTATTGCTTCGAGGGGCCGCAGCGGATCGAGACCGCGCTGACGTCGCTGTCGGGCGCGTCGATCTTCGCGGTCGTCTATCTCGCGTTCGTCGCGACGCTGCTCGGCTATGGGCTGTGGAGCCGCCTGCTGTCGCGCTATCCGGCCGGGCAGGTCGCGCCGTTCTCGCTGCTCGTGCCGATCGTCGGCCTTGCGTCGTCGTCGCTGCTGCTCGGCGAGCAGTTGACGCATGCGCAGCTCGCGGGCGCGGTGCTCGTGATGGCCGGGCTCGCGGTCAACGTGTTCGGCGACCGGCTCGCGCGGCGCTTCTTCGCCGCGGCGTCGTGATCGCGCCGGGGGATTCCGACTGCGAAAAGGCGGCGCACGGCAACCCGGGTATTCGGAGCGAGGCCCGGCGCCGGATCCGCGGAGGACACGTGCTGATCGGCCGGTCATGGAATTCGCGTGCGGCGACGGCGATCGACGAAGGCGAGGGCGGGACGGCGAAGGCTGGCGCGCCGAAGCGATGCGCATCGCCGTGAAAATCGGCGTGCGAGACGCGGTGCGGCGCGCCATATGACGAACGCAATGGAACGAAGGCGCGCGGGCCGAATCGCCGGGCTCGAGCATCCCGCGCGCAGCGGCGCGGGACGCCGCCGCGCCGCTGCGCGCGGGCGCGTCAGGTCATCCGGCTCTTCGCGAGCGGCGGATTCGCCGCGAAATAGCGCTTGATTCCGCGGAAGATCGCATCGGCCATCTGGTCGCGGTACGCGTCGTCGTTCAGCCGGCGCTCCTCGTCCGGATTGCTGATGAACGCGGTTTCGACGAGGATCGACGGAATGTCGGGCGCCTTCAGCACCGCGAACCCCGCCTGCTCGACCGAGCCCTTGTGCAGCTTGTTGATGCCGCCGACTTCCTTCAGCACGTAGCCGCCGTAGCGCAGCGAATCGCGGATCTGCGCGGTCGTCGACATGTCGAAGAGCGCGCGGTTCACCGACACGTCCTGCGTCTTGATGTTGATCCCGCCGATCTGGTCCGACGAGTTCTCCTTGTTCGCGAGCCAGCGCGCGGCCGCGCTCGATGCGCCGTGGTCCGACAGCGCGAACACCGACGAGCCGCGCGCCGACGGCGTCGTGAACGCGTCCGCGTGGATCGACACGAACAGATCCGCGCCGACGCGCCGCGCTTTCTGCACGCGCACGTTGAGCGGCACGAAGAAGTCGGCGTCGCGCGTCATCATCGCGCGCATGTTCGGCGCGGCGTCGATCTTCGCGCGCAGCTTCTTCGCGATGTCGAGCGCGACGTGCTTCTCGTACGTGCCGCCGCCGCCGATCGCGCCCGGATCCTCGCCGCCGTGGCCCGGATCGATCGCGACGGTGAGGAGGCGCACCGTGCCGCGGCCGGATTTCGGCGCGGTGAACGCGTAGGTGTCGGCATCGCCCGCATTCTCGTCGTCGTTCTTGCGCGCGATGACGGGCGGCGGCTTGACCGCGGGCCGCGACGGCGCGACGGGCGGCGTCTGCGCGATGGGCGGATTGGCAGGCGCGCCCGGCGCCGGGCGCGCGGCGTGCGCGGGCGGCGGGTTGTTCTGCGCGAAGCGCTGGAAGAACGCGTCGCTGTTGTCGGCCGCGGCGGGCGGCGCGGCGGCCGGGCCGTTGAGCGCGGCCGTCGGCGGCTGTGCCTGCTGCGCGCGCATCGTGTCGTTCAACTGCTGTTCCTTGCGCTCGGTCTGCGCGATCAGGTCGGACAGCGGATCGGGCGCGACGGCCGGATACAGGTCGAACACGAGCCGGTAGCGATAGGTGCCGACGGGCGGCAGCGTGAACACCTGCGGCTTCACCGAGCCCTTCAGGTCGAACACCATCCGCACGACGTGCGGCTGATACTGGCCGACCCGCACCGACTGGATCTGCGGATCGTTCGGCGTGATCTTCGACACGAGGTCGCGCAGCGCCTGGTCGAGTTCGAGACCGTTCAGATCGACGACGAGCCGGTCCGGTCCTTGCAGCAGCTGCTGCGAGTTCTGCAGCGGCTGGTCGGATTCGATCGTCACGCGCGTGTAGTCGCGCGCGGGCCAAACGCGCACGCCGAGCACCGAACTCGCGTGCGCGAGACGCGGCAGCGCGAGCCCGAGCACGAGCGTCGACGCGCCGGCGCGCAGGATCTGCCGGCGCCGCCAGTTATGGGTCGCGGTGGCCGCCGATTCGATCGAGCGGAACGGTTTGATCAACATCTTTCGAGACATGCCTTTCCTGATGCGCTGTACGCCCGGGCGGTGAGGAGCCGGCCTTCGCCGTCCACGTCGAGCGAGAACACGAGATCCGGCACGCCAAGGAGCGCGCCCGCCCGCTGCGGCCATTCGACGACGCAGATCGCGCCGGAATTGAAATACTCGCGAAAGCCTGCGTCGGCCCATTCGGCCGGATCGCTAAAACGGTACAGATCGAAGTGATAGACCTCGAGTTCCCCATCGGAACGCGCGAGCGCGTACGGCTCGACGAGCGTGTAGGTCGGGCTCTTCACGCGGCCCGCGTGGCCGAGGCCGCGCAGCATCGCGCGCACGAGGGTCGTCTTGCCCGCGCCGAGATCGCCGTAAAGCTGGATTTGCAGGCCGTCGAACGCGTGCGCGGCGGCGCGCTCGCCGCGCACCGCGTCGAGCGCGTGCGCGAAGCGCTCGCCGAACGCGAGCGTCGCCGCTTCGTCGGCGAGCGCGAGCGTGCGCTCGGCGAGCGGAGCGGGCAGGAGGGGCGCGGCATGCGCGTGGCTAGGCTGCTCGGGCATTCTCGTAAAATAGAGCGATGGACCGAATTCCGGAACTCGCTGTCGCAGATGCGCGCCCCTCGCAGGACGGGCGCGCCGCGCCGTCTCGCCTCGACGATGCGAAGCTCGCCGAGCTCGCGTCGCGCATCAAGGCGTGGGGGCGCGAATTGGGTTTCGGGGCGATCGGCATCAGCGATACCGAACTCTCGGATGCCGAAGCGGGGCTCGCCGCCTGGCTGGAAGCCGGATGCCACGGCGAGATGGATTATATGGCCAAACATGGGATGAAACGCGCGCGGCCGGCCGAACTTGTGGCCGGCACGCGACGCGTGATCTCCGCGCGGCTCGCCTATCTGCCCGCCGCGACGCTCGGCGACGCACCCGATTCGAGCGCCGCGCCGCGCGACTGGCGCGCGCGCGAGGCGGCGCGCATCGCCGATCCGCAGGCGGCCGTCGTGTCCGTCTACGCGCGCGGCCGCGACTATCACAAGGTGCTGCGCAACCGGTTGCAGACGCTCGCCGAGCGGATCGAAGCCGAAATCGGCGCATTCGGCTATCGCGTGTTCACCGATTCCGCGCCGGTGCTCGAAGTCGAGCTCGCGCAGAAGGCGGGCGTCGGCTGGCGCGGCAAGCACACGCTGCTCTTGCAGCGCGACGCGGGCTCGTTCTTCTTCCTCGGCGAGATCTATGTCGACGTGCCGCTGCCGGCCGACGCGCAGACGTCGCCCGCCGCCGCGCCCGAGACGCCCGGCGCGCATTGCGGCAGTTGCACGCGCTGCATCGGCGCGTGCCCGACCGGCGCGATCGTCGCGCCGTATCGCGTCGACGCGCGGCGCTGCATCTCCTATCTGACGATCGAATTACACGGCAGCATTCCCGAGCCGCTGCGGCCGCTCGTCGGCAATCGCGTGTACGGCTGCGACGACTGCCAGCTCGTCTGTCCGTGGAACAAGTTCGCGCAGGCGGCGCCCGTGGCCGACTTCGACGTGCGGCACGGGCTCGATCGCGCGTCGCTCGTCGAGCTGTTCGCGTGGACTGCCGAGCAATTCGACGAGCGGATGCAAGGCAGCGCGATTCGCCGGATCGGCTACGAGCGCTGGCTGCGCAATCTTGCGGTCGGCCTCGGCAACGCGCTGCGCGCGGCGCCCGGCAGCGTCGAGCCCGCCGCGCGCGCGGCGATCGTCGCGGCGTTGCGCGCGCGTGCGGACGATTCGTCCGAGCTTGTGCGCGAGCACGTCGAGTGGGCGCTGCGCGCTGCGTGAAGGCGGCGTAAAGTGACGGTTTGGCGGGCGGCCGGCGCATGGCGCGGGCGCGCCCCTTTCAGGAGACGACGATGTTCAATGCAGTAATCGATGCGCCATTCGGCAAGATGGGTATCCGCACCGATGCGTCGGTCGTGCGCGAGATCGTCTATCTGCCCGAATCGATGAAGAGCGTCGCGCCGGACACGACGCTCGCGAAGCGGGCCGCGCGCCAGATCGAGCGCTATTTCGAGCGTGCGTCCGCGCGTTTCGACCTGCCGCTCGCGGAAGTCGGCACGCCGTTCCAGCATCGCGTGTGGAATGCGATCAGCGCGATTCCGCCCGGCATCGTGCTCACCTACGGACAGATCGCGAAGCAGATCGGCAGCGCGCCGCGCGCGGTCGGCCAGGCGTGCGGCTCGAACTATTTTCCGCTCGTGATTCCGTGCCATCGCGTTGTCGCGTCGGGCGGGATCGGCGGCTTCGCGAACCACGACGACGACGGCTACTTCCTCAAGGTCAAGCGCTGGCTGCTTGCGCACGAGGGCGTGCAGTACTGATGGCGCGCGCAGTACGTGCCCCTGTGGCTCACGCGGCGCTCGTCGATGCCGAGCGTGCGCACGCGCCGTCGCCCGATCGTCCGTCCGGCGAGCTGGCCGCGTCGCCCGCATGGGTCGACAGCCGCACGTCGATCGATCTGTTTTGCGATGCGATGTGGCTCGAGCACGGGCTGTCGCGCAACACGCTCGACGCGTATCGGCGCGACCTGCAGCTGTTCGCGCAATGGCTCGCCGCGCAGCATGCGGAGAACGTCGATCATGCGAACGAGGCGATGCTGACGGGCTACATCGCCGCGCGCAGCGACGGCAAGGCGACGTCGTCGAACCGCCGGCTGTCGGTGTTTCGCCGCTATTACGGCTGGGCGGTGCGCGAGCATCGCGCGGCCGTCGACCCGACGCTCAGGATCGCATCGGCGAAGCAGGCGCCGCGGTTTCCGTCGACGCTGTCCGAGGCGCAGGTCGAGGCATTGCTCGCCGCACCCGACGTCGATACGCCGCTCGGCCTGCGCGACCGGACGATGCTCGAGTTGATGTACGCGAGCGGGCTGCGCGTGAGCGAGCTCGTCACGCTGAAGTCGGTCGAGGTCGGGTTGAACGAAGGCGTCGTGCGCGTGACGGGCAAGGGCTCGAAGGAGCGGCTCGTGCCGTTCGGCGAAGTCGCGCACGGCTGGATCGAGCGCTATCTGCGAGACGGGCGGCCCGCGCTTCTCGGCGCGCGCGCGGCCGATGCGCTCTTCGTCACCGCGCGCGGCGACGGGATGACGCGCCAGCAATTCTGGAACATCATCAAGCGCCACGCGCAGCAGGCGGACGTCCGCGCGCATCTGTCGCCGCATACGCTGCGGCATGCGTTCGCGACGCATCTGCTGAACCACGGCGCGGACCTGCGGGTCGTGCAGCTGCTGCTCGGCCACAGCGACATCTCGACGACGCAGATCTACACGCACGTCGCGCGCGAGCGGCTGAAGACGCTGCATGCGGCGCATCATCCGCGCGGGTGATGCCGGCGGCGCGACCATGCGCGCGTCCGCACGTGCGAGATTCCGCCTCCGACGTTCGAGCGTCGCGAGTTCCGTGGCGGCGCGATCCGTGCGTCGAGCATGAAGTCGATCGTCGGCGCAGCGGGTTTTTCCGGCGCGCAACCGCGTTCGCCGGACATCCGGTTTCCATGCGCTTCGGACGCCCGCGCGCGTTCGCGCGACGTCACAGCATCTCGCGCAGCCGGTGCTTGAGCACCTTGCCCGTCGACGCGGCCGGCAGCGCGGCAAGCGCGCGGATCTGCGCGGGGCGCTTGTACGGCGTGAGCCGGCCCGCGCACCATTCCTTCAGATCGTCTTCGGTTGCGACCGCGTTCGGCGCGAGCTCGACGAACGCGATCACCTCCTCGTTGCCTTCGATCGCGCGGCCGATCACGGCCGACTGCACGACGTCCGGATGCGCGTTCAGCGCCTGCTCGACTTCGGACGGATAGACGTTGAAGCCCGAGCGAATGATGAGCTCCTTGCCGCGGCCGGCGATCGTCACCGCGCCGTCGTCGGCCGCGCGCGCGAGGTCGCCCGTCTTCAGCCAGCCGTCCGCCGTGACGGCCGCGCGCGTGCCTTCCGGATTGCGGTAGTAGCCGAGCATCACGTTCGGCCCGCACACCCATAGCTCGCCGACTTCGCCCGGCTCAACGTCGGCGCCGTCCGCCGTGCGGAAGCGGACGGCGACGCCCGGAATCGGCATGCCGACCGAGCAGTCGGCGCGCGGTGCGTCGATCGGCGTTTGCGTGATTGTCGGGCTGCTTTCGGTCATCCCGTAGCCGTTGTGCAGCGGCAGGCCGTAGACGCGTTCGACGCGCGCTTTCAGATCGGCGTCGAGCGGCGAGCCGCCCGAGTAGACGAAGCGCAGATGCGGCGCGTGCCACGCGTGTCCGTGCGCGCGCAGATGCTCGAGCAGCTTCGCGTGCATGGCCGGCACGCCCTGGAAGATGGTCACGCGCTCGTCGGCGAGCGCGCGGCGCAGCGCCTCCGGCGAAAAGCGGGGCACGAGCTTGAGCGTCGCGCCCGCGTAGAGGCTGCCGAGGCATACCGACGCGAGCCCGTAGACATGCGACACGGGCAGCGCCGCGTAGACCACGTCGGTCGGCGCGACGCGCCGCTGCGTGCTCGACACCGCCGCGACGAACAGCAGGTTGCGGTGCGACAGCATCACGCCCTTCGGCGTGCCGGTCGTGCCCGTCGTATAGATGAGCGCCGCGCACTGGCGTGCACCGTCCGCTTCGACCGGTTCCGCGCGCACGCTCGCATCGAGCGTGTACGACCACGCGCCGATGTCGAGCTCGAACGGCGCGGCCGGCTGCGCGCCGCGACGTTCGGCATGCGCGCATGCATCGGGCGACGTGCCGGTGACGAACGCAGTCAGGCGCGGCTGCGCATGCGCGGCGATCGCATCGAGCTCGGCCGCCGCAAGGCGCGCGTTCGACACGATCGCCCATGCATCGAGCCGCGTCGTGGCGAACAGCAGCACGAGCTGCGCGACGCTGTTCTCCGCGACGATCATCACGCGGTCGCCGCCTTGCACGCCGAGGCCTCGCAGCCGGTCGGCGGCCGCGTCGATCGCATGCGCGAGCTGCGCGTACGTGAGCCGGCGCGCGTCCTCAATCAGCGCGACGTGATCAGGCGTGCGTTCGGCGATGCGCGCGGGCAGCGCCGCGATCCGCGACGGCAACGCGGCGATCAGCGCGTCGACGTCGATCGCCGCGCCGGCGGGAAAGTGAGTTGTCATGGTGTCTCCGGATGGCCGGCGCGAGCGCGGTGTCGCGCCGCCGCCGACCATGTGCCGACGATCGTGCCACGCGGCGGCCGCGCGGACAATCTGCCATTCGGACAATGGTCCCGCGCGCCGCCTGCAATTAAAATGCGCACATGAGCAAATCCAAACACGTTTCCGAAACGCCCGCGACGCAGTTTCTGCGCCGCCACGGCGTCGCGTTCGGCGAGCACGTCTACGATTACGTCGACCACGGCGGCACGTCCGAATCGGCGCGGCAACTGGGCATCGACGAGCACGTCGTCGTCAAGACGCTCGTGATGGAAGACGAGCACGCGAAGCCGCTCATCATCCTGATGCACGGCGACCGCACCGTGTCGACGAAGAACCTCGCGCGGCAGATCGGCGCGAAGCGCGTCGAGCCGTGCAAGCCCGAGGTCGCGAACCGGCATTCGGGCTACCTCGTCGGCGGCACGTCGCCGTTCGGCACGAAGAAGGCGATGCCCGTCTACGTCGAATCGACGATCCTCGACTTGCCGTCGATCTACCTGAACGGCGGCCGGCGCGGCTACCTCGTGAGCGTCGCGCCCGCGGCGCTGACGACGCTCCTGGACGCACGGCCCGTGCAGTGCGCGAGCGTCGACTGAGGGTTTCACCCGCATGGCGCGCCGCGCCGCTTCGGTAGAATGAGCGCCGCCGCGACCTCGCGACCGAGGCCGTCCATCCCACCCATATGTTGAAACAAGAGTCCTTCGCATGCAGATCCTGCTCGCTACTGTCGCCGCCTATCTGATCGGATCGGTGTCGTTTGCCGTCGTCGTCAGCGCCGCGATGGGGCTCGCCGACCCCCGCTCGTACGGCTCGAAGAATCCCGGCGCGACCAACGTGCTGCGCAGCGGCAACAAGAAGGCGGCGATTTTCACGCTCGTCGGCGACGCGTTCAAGGGCTGGCTCGCGGTCTGGCTCGTCAAGCGCTTCGGCATCGGCGGCGAGATCGGCGTCGCGCTCTCGGCGATCGCCGTGTTCCTCGGCCACCTGTTTCCGGTATTCTTCCGCTTCCAGGGCGGCAAGGGCGTCGCGACGGCGGCGGGCGTGCTGCTTGCCGTGCATCCGGTGCTCGGCCTCGCGACCGCGCTGACCTGGGTCATCGTCGCGTTCTTCTTCCGCTATTCGTCGCTGGCGGCGCTCGTCGCCGCCGTGTTCGCGCCGGTTTTCGACGTGTTCCTGTTCGGCACGCGCAACAACCCGGTCGCGTGGGCGGTGCTCGCGATGAGCGTGCTGCTGATCTGGCGGCATCGTTCGAACATTTCGAAGCTCCTC
Source organism: Burkholderia oklahomensis C6786 (assembly GCF_000959365.1). NCBI lineage: Bacteria > Pseudomonadati > Pseudomonadota > Betaproteobacteria > Burkholderiales > Burkholderiaceae > Burkholderia > Burkholderia oklahomensis. The sequence goes on along the minus strand of NZ_CP009555.1, from coordinate 839,945 downwards.
GCAGGCGAGGAAAGCCGGATCGGGCAGAAGAAGACGGGCGCGTAATCCGCGCGGATTCGTCCGATTTCGTTCGATTTCGTCCGGTTTTGTTCGGGACGCGCGGATGCGACGCGCTGCGCGTCGCGGTGCCGTCGCGTATCGAGATGCATTCGATCGGAGCGGGAAGGGCGGTTTTGAATCGGCGGCGCACGCGATTCGGGCGTCGATCGCATCCACGAACGCTGGTGCCGCAATTGGCGCAAGCGGCATGCGAACGAGCGCGGATGCAAGGCGCATCGCGCGTTCCGGAGTCCGTCGTGCTCGCGCATCAATCACGCAAGCGACACAAGCCGCTGCGGCGCGTGCAAGGAAGACGCGCTTGGCTTCGGCGATTCGCCGCTTGGCGAACGGTGAGTTCGCTCATTCGGCCGACCGTCATGCCGCGAACGACGCAGCCGCGCCAGGCGATACGCTGCGTGGCAAACGGCAAACGGCAAACGGCAAACGGCAAACGGCAAACGGCAAACGGCAAACGGCAAACGGCAAACGGCAAACGGCGAATCGACCTTCGACGGCTTGTCGCGCGCCGCGACCGGCGCGCCCCGACTCCAAGCCGCCCGCCACGATACGTCCTGCGAGCGGCCCGTGCGGCTTCAGTCGCGAAAGTTGTTGAAGTCGAGCGGCGTGTCGGTCACTTCCTTGCGCAGCAGCGCGATCACGCTTTGCAGGTCGTCGCGCTTCGCGCCGGACACGCGCACCGCGTCGCCCTGGATGCTCGCCTGCACCTTGATCTTGCTGTCCTTCACGATGCGCACGACCTTCTTCGCGAGGTCGCCCGACACGCCTTTCTTGATCGTCGCAACTTGCTTCACCTTGTCGCCGCCGATCTTCTCGATCTTGCCGTAGTCGAGGAAACGCACGTCGACGTTGCGCTTCGCCAACTTGCCGACGAGCACGTCCTTGACCTGGCCGAGCTTGAAGTCGTCGTCGGCGTAGAGCGTGAGCTCGCGCTCCTTCTGCTCGACGCGCGCGTCGGAGCCCTTGAAGTCGAAGCGGGTGGAAATTTCCTTGTTCGACTGCTCGACTGCATTTTTCACTTCAATCATGTTCGCTTCGGAAACGACGTCGAACGATGGCATGGCATTCTCCTGTAGAGCGTGCCGCGCGCGGCCTGCGCGCGGTCACTCGCTATAATTGCGGGCTGAACGCCATTTTACCGGCGCCCCTACATTTGCCCAAGGCCGCAGGCTTGACCGCGCGCCGGCGCAACCGCGAATGCCGATGTCCCGTCCCGATTCCTCCGTCCAATTGATTCCCGATTATCCGCTGCGTGCGCACAACACGTTCGGCTTCGACGTGCGCGCGCGCGTCGCTGCGCGGATCGTCGCGCCCGAGCAGTTCGCGTCGCTCGCGGGCGATCCGCGCGTCGCGGGGCTCGATACGCTCGTGCTCGGCGGCGGCAGCAATGTCGTGTTCACGGGCGACTTCGACGGCCTCGTGCTGCTCGACGAAATCCGCGGCCGCGCGCTCGTGCGCGAAGACGACGGTGCATGGTATGTCGAGGCGGGCGGCGGCGAGAACTGGCATGCGTTCGTCGAATGGACGCTTGCCGAAGGGATGCCGGGGCTCGAGAATCTCGCGCTGATTCCAGGCACGGTCGGCGCGGCGCCGATCCAGAACATCGGCGCGTACGGGATCGAGATGAAGGAACATTTCGCGTCGCTGCGCGCGGTCGAGCTCGCGACGGGCGAGATCGTCGAATTCGATGCGCAGCGCTGCGCATTCGGCTATCGCGACAGCTTCTTCAAGCGGGAAGGGCGCGGCCGATTCGCGATCGTGGCGGTGACGTTCCGCCTGCCGAAGGCGTGGACGCCGCGGCTCGGCTACGCGGACGTCGCGCGCGAGCTTGCCGCGCGCGGGATCGACGCGGGCCGAGCGAGTGCGCGCGATGTGTTCGACGCGGTCGTCGCGATCCGGCGTGCGAAGCTGCCCGATCCGCTCGAGCTCGGCAATGCGGGCAGCTTCTTCAAGAACCCGGTGATCGGCGCGCATGTGTTCGCCGCGCTGCGCGCGCGGGAGCCGGACGTCGTGTCGTATCCGCAGCCGGACGGCCGCGTGAAGCTCGCGGCCGGCTGGCTCATCGACCGCTGCGGGTGGAAGGGGCGCGCGCTCGGCGCGGCGGCCGTCCACGAGCGGCAGGCGCTTGTGCTCGTCAATCGGGGCGGCGCGACGGGCGCCGACGTGCTCGCGCTCGCGCGCGCAATCCAGCGCGACGTGCTGGAGCGGTTCGGCGTCGAGCTGGAGGCGGAGCCGGTGTGCCTGTAGGCGGCCTATAGACGGTGCGGGCGGTGCGCGGCCACGCGCGCATCGGCAATAAAAAACCTCGCTGGTTCGTCGCGAGGTTTTTTCGTTGCGCCGAAGGAGGGGGCGGCGGCGCTTGCCCCGCCGTCGCGGCGGCGGTACGAGCGCGCGTCAGTGATTCAGCCGCCCGAGCAGCAGAAACTCCATCAGCGCCTTCTGCACGTGCAGGCGGTTTTCCGCCTCGTCCCACACGACGCTCTGCGGCCCGTCGATCACGCCCGCCGTCACTTCCTCGCCGCGGTGCGCGGGCAGGCAGTGCATGAAGAGCGCGTCGGGATTCGCGTGCGACATCATCTCCTCGTCGACGCACCAGTCGGCGAACGCCTGCTTGCGCGCCTCGTTCTCCGCTTCGAAGCCCATGCTCGTCCAGACGTCGGTCGTGACGAGATCCGCGCCCTTGCAGGCTTCGTTCGGATCGTCGAACACCTGATAGAACGGCGCGCTTTCCGGATCGACGAGCTTCGCGTCGAGCGTATAGCCGGGCGGCGTCGACAGGCGCAGCTTGAAGTCGAGGATGCGCGCGGCCTGAATCCACGTGTACAGCATGTTGTTCGCATCGCCGACCCACGCGACCGTCTTGCCGCGGATCGGCCCGCGGTGTTCGTAATACGTGAAGATGTCGGCGAGCACCTGGCACGGGTGGTATTCGTTCGTCAGACCATTGATCACCGGCACGCGCGAATTCTCGGCGAAGCGCTGGATGATGCCCTGCTCGAACGTGCGGATCATGATGATGTCGACCATCCGCGAGATCACCTGCGCCGAATCCTCGACGGGCTCGCCGCGGCCGAGCTGCGTGTCGCGCGTGCTCATGAACACGGCATGGCCGCCCAGCTGGAAGATCCCGGCTTCGAACGACAGGCGCGTGCGCGTCGAACTCTTCTCGAAGATCATCGCGAGCGTGCGGTCGTGCAGCGGGTGATAGGTCTCGTAGTTCTTGAATTTGCGCTTCAGGATACCCGTGCGTTCGAGCACGTACTCGTAGTCTTCCAGCGAGAAATCCTTGAACTGCAGGTAGTGACGAATGGTTTTGGCGGTCATGAAACGAAACGCGGCGGACTCACCCGGCGGAGAACGCGCCGGACGGCGCCGCCGTCGGATGTGATAACTCGATGCAGCATAAAGGATTTTTTCCGCTTTGACGAGCCGCGCGCCGCCGCCGCCCGCCGTGCGGGACGGCGCGCGGCCGGTTCCCGGCATGTGTTCGATACGACGCGCAATGGCGCGCTGCGGTATAATTTCGAAGTTTTCTCAAGCCCGGCGGGCAAGGTTCATGCTTGGTCTGCCGGACACAATCGACCAAGGCGGCGGCTTGCCTGCGCACGATGCGCCGCAAGCCGGAACGCACGTTCAGGCGGGCTCGTCGCGAGCCGCCGCGAAACCGCTTCCATTGTGTTCGAAGTGTCCAGGCGAAGCTTCGCCGGTGCACTGCTGGGCCGTCACTTGGGTACCCTCATGGCTGAAACTCTCCCGACCGAATATTTCATTCAGGGCATCACGAAAGATGGGAAAAAGTTTCGGCCGAGCGATTGGTCCGAACGCCTGGCTGGCGTGATGTCGTGCTACGGCCCGGGGGCGAGCGGGCCCAATGCCCGCCTTCAGTATTCGCGCTACGTGCGGCCGACGCTGCTCGGCGACCTCAAATGCGTGATCGTCGATGCCCGGCTGCGCGACATCGAGCCGATGGCATTCGATTTCGTGATGAATTTCGCGAAGGACAACAACCTCGTCGTCACCGAGGCGTGCGAACTGCCTGATTACGACGGGGCGCAGAAAGTGACGCGATGACGGCGGTGGCGTCGGATCGGCCGGGCGGCAGTCCGATCAGGCCGATAATCGAAGCATCGGAAGGAAGCATCGAAAGATGACCGTCGAAATGACCGCAGAAGAATCAGCAAAAAAAGCCCGCACGAAGCGGGCTTTTTTGTCGATCGCAGAGGAAACAGGGCGCCCGCTTCGCGGGCGCGCCGGATTTACTGCGCGGCTTGCGCTTGCAGGCCCTTGACGGCTGCGGCGAGGCGGCTCTTGTGGCGAGCGGCCTTGTTCTTGTGAACGATCTTCTTGTCGGCGATCGTGTCGATCGTCTTCGTCGCGACCTTGAAGACTTCGGCGGCCTTGGCGTGATCGCCGGCGTCGATCGCCTTGCGAACGGCCTTGATCGCGGTGCGGAATTTCGAGCGCAGCGCCGAGTTGTGCGAGTTTGCCTTCGCTGCCTGGCGGGCGCGCTTGCGTGCTTGTGCGGAGTTAGCCATGACGGTTCCTTATCCTGTCCTGTTTCCAGAGCTTGGAGCCTGACGGCCAAGCGCTGCTTTTCGATTCGACTCCCGGGAGCGATTGCCGGGGAGCGCAAAAAAACGTCGGTTTTAACCGAGGCCGGCCGACACGCTTGACCGCGAAACGACGCTTGTGCGACGCACGCAATGCGTATGACAGGCTCAGAAACCGGGAATTATAACAACAAAATCAAGCGGGTGACAAGCGCGGGCGCATCTGGCCGGATCGCCCGCGCCGGCATGCCCGCCTTTTCCTCAGGCGTACCGGTCGCCGACGCCCGAGGTCCGTATAATAAGCGCCCCATGAATCTATTCCGAGCCCTGCTGACGGTCAGCGGCTTCACGCTGCTGTCGCGCGTGACCGGTCTGGCCCGTGAGACGCTGATCGCCCGTGCGTTCGGCGCCAGTCAATTCACCGACGCGTTCTACGTTGCGTTCCGCATTCCGAACCTGCTGCGCCGGCTGTCCGCCGAAGGCGCGTTCTCGCAGGCGTTCGTGCCGATTCTCGCCGAGTTCAAGAATCAAAAAGGGCACGATGCGACGAAGGCGCTCGTCGACGCGATGTCGACCGTGCTCGCGTGGGCGCTCGCGCTCCTGTCGCTCGTCGGGATCGCCGGCGCGTCGTGGGTCGTGTTCGCGGTCGCGTCGGGGCTGCGCACGGACGGGCAGGCATTCCCGCTCGCCGTCACGATGACGCAGATCATGTTCCCGTACATCGTGTTCATCTCGCTGACGACGCTCGCGTCGGGCGTGCTCAACACGTACAAGAGCTTCTCACTGCCCGCGTTCGCGCCCGTGCTGCTGAACGTCGCGTTCATCGTCGCGGCCGTGTTCGTCGCGCCGCATCTGAAGGTGCCCGTCTACGCGCTCGCATGGGCGGTGATCGCGGGCGGCATCCTGCAGTTCGCGGTGCAACTGCCCGGCCTGAAGAAGATCGACATGGTGCCCGTGATCGGCGTCAACCCGCTGCGCGCGCTCGCGCATCCGGGCGTCAAGCGCGTGCTCGCAAAGATGGTGCCCGCGACGTTCGCGGTGTCGGTCGCGCAACTGTCGCTCATCATCAACACGAACATCGCGTCGCGGCTCGGGCAGGGCGCCGTGTCGTGGATCAACTACGCGGACCGGCTGATGGAGTTCCCGACCGCGCTCCTCGGCGTCGCGCTCGGCACGATCCTGCTGCCGAGCCTGTCGAAGGCGCACGTCGATGCCGATTCGACCGAGTATTCGGCGCTCCTCGACTGGGGGCTGCGGGTCACTTTCCTGTTGGCCGCGCCGAGCGCGCTCGCGCTCTTCTTCTTCGCCGAGCCGTTGACGGCGACGCTCTTCAACTACGGCAAATTCGACGCGCACACGGTCACGATGGTCGCGCGCGCGCTCGCCGCGTACGGGATCGGCCTCGTCGGCATCATCCTCATCAAGATCCTCGCGCCCGGCTTCTACGCGAAGCAGGACATCAAGACGCCGGTGAAGATCGCGATCGGCGTGCTCGTCGTCACGCAGCTGTCGAACTATGTGTTCGTGCCGATCATCGGCACGGCGGGCTTGACGCTCAGCATCGGCGTCGGCGCGTGCCTGAATTCTTTCTTGCTGTTCGTCGGGCTGCGCCGCCGCGGCATCTATCAGCCGTCGCCCGGCTGGCTGCGCTTCTTCGTGCAGCTCACGGGCGCGTCGCTCGTGCTCGCGGGCGTGATGCACTGGCTCGCGCTCAACTTCGACTGGACCGCGATGCGCGCGGTGCCGTTCGAGCGGATCGCGCTGATGGGCGCCTGCCTCGTTCTGTTCGCTGCACTATATTTTGGTATGTTGTGGCTGATGGGCTTCAAATACGCGTACTTCAGACGACGCGCCAAGTAACGGATTCCATGACTCGCGTTCTCGACTATTTCAGTTCGCTCGTCGCCGAAGACGACGGCCTGCCGCTCACCGAGGCGGCGCTGTCGCTCGCGCAGGACGTCTATCCCGACGTGGACCTGCAAGGCGTGCTGGCCGAGCTCGACGCGCTCGCGGCGCGGCTCGTCAAGCGCCTGCCGGACGGCGCCGGCGCGAGCGGCAAGCTCGCGCTGCTGAACGACTTCTTCTTCCGCGAACTCGGTTTCGCGTGCAACCACAACGATTACTACGACCCGGACAACAGCTACCTGAACATGGTGCTGAAGCGCCGCCGCGGGATTCCGATCTCGCTCGCGGTGCTGTATCTGGAGCTCGCCGAGCAGGTCGGCGTGCCGGCGCGCGGCGTGTCGTTCCCCGGGCACTTCCTGCTGCGCATCGCGCTGCCCGACGGCGACGCGATCCTCGATCCGACGACGGGGCGCTCGTTGTCGGAATCGGAGCTCGTCGAGATGCTCGAGCCGTACGTCACCCGCACCGACGGCGGCACGACGAGCGTGCTGCGCGCGCTGCTGCAGCCGGCGACGGATCGCGAGGTCGTCGCGCGGATGCTGAACAACCTGAAGGCCGTCTATCTGCAGACGGAACGCTGGCAGCGGCTGCTCGGCGTGCAGGAGCGGCTCGTGATCCTGCTGCCGGGACAGCTCGACGAACTGCGCGACCGCGGCTTCGCGTATGCGCGGCTCGATTACCTGCGGCCGGCGCTCGAGGATCTGGAGACGTATCTCGGCGAGCGGCCCGACGCGGCCGATGCGACGATCGTCGAGGCGCAGGTCGGCGAATTGCGGCAGCGGATGCGGCGCGACGAAGACGATTGATCGACGGGCAGCGGCACGGGGCGACATCTGATGCGCAAACGCCGGTGCTCGATCGAGCGAGCGTGCGCGACGCGCTTCGAACGTCCGCTCGGATCTGACCATACGATGTAACGACGCCCGCGGATGCCATGCATCTCGCGGGCGTTTCTTCGTTCGGCGACGCGGCGACGCGCACGCAGCGCCGCCCTCGCACGCGGCCGCTTCCTACTTCGGCTGCATCCGGATCGCGCCGTCGAGGCGGATCACTTCGCCGTTGAGCATCGGGTTCTCGAAGATCTGCTTGACGAGCATCGCGTATTCCGCCGGCTTGCCGAGGCGCGGCGGAAACGGCACCATCGCGCCGAGCGCGTCCTGCACTTCCTTCGGCATTCCGAGCAGCATCGGCGTTTCGAAGAGGCCGGGCGCGATCGTCATCACGCGGATCGCGTTGCGCGACAGGTCGCGCGCAATCGGCAGCGTCATGCCCGCGACGCCCGCCTTCGACGCCGCGTACGCAGCCTGGCCGATCTGGCCGTCGAACGCGGCAACCGATGCGGTGCTGACGATCACGCCGCGCTCGCCCGTTTGCGTCGGCTCGTTCGCGGCCATCGCGGCGGCGGCGACGCGGATCATGTTGAACGTGCCGATCAGGTTCACCGTGATCGTCTTCGCGAACAGGTCGAGCGGGTGCGGGCCGTCCTTGCCGACGGTCTTCGACGCGGGCGCGATGCCCGCGCAGTTGACGAGCCCGCGCAGCGTGCCGAGCTTCGTCGCGGCCGTGACGGCCGCCTGCGCGTCGTCCTCGCGCGCGACATCGCACTTGACGAACGCGCCGCCCAGCTCGCGCGCGAGCGCTTCGCCCGCGTCCTGATTGAGGTCGGCGAGCACGACCTTGCCGCCCGCTTCGGTCAAGAGGCGCGCGGTGCCCGCGCCGAGCCCCGATGCGCCGCCCGTGATCAGGAAGACGTTGTCGCGAATCTCCATGTTTGCTCCTTCTCCTGGATTGGAATGAATGTCGTTCGAATGTCGTGAAGCGCCACGCGCTTGGCGACGATTGTACGAGCGGCCGCCAAAGCGCGGCGCGAAGCGAACGACCGGACGAAAAAAAACCGCCCGGGGAGGGCGGTTTGCTTGCCGTCATGGACGGGCGGCGTGCGCCGCGCTTCGTCCTGGCGTCGTCACTTCAGCGCATCGAATACGCGCGTGCGGATTTCGTCGACGCTGCCGAGGCCGGAGATCTTCCGGTACGCGGGCGCCTTCAGGCCGTTCTCCTCGCCGCGCTGCGCCCAGTCGCCGTAGTACGTGATGAGCGGCTTCGTCTGCGCTTCGTACACTTCGAGACGCTTCTTCACCGTCTCTTCCTTGTCGTCGTCGCGCTGGATCAGCGGTTCGCCCGTCACGTCGTCCTTGCCTTCGACCTTCGGCGGATTGAACTTCACGTGGTACGTGCGGCCCGACGCCGGGTGCGTGCGGCGGCCGCTCATCCGTTCGATGATCTCCGAGAACGGCACGTCGATCTCGAGCACGTAGTCGATCGCGACGCCCGCGTCCTTCATCGCGTCAGCCTGCGCGATCGTGCGCGGGAAGCCGTCGAACAGATAGCCGTTCGCGCAGTCCGCTTCCTTCAGGCGCTCCTTCACGAGGCCGATGATCAGCGAATCCGGCACGAGCTTGCCTTCGTCCATGTAGGTCTTCGCCTCGACGCCGAGCGGCGTGCCGGCCTTCACGGCGGCGCGCAGCATGTCGCCCGTCGAGATTTGCGGGATGCCGAACTTTTCCTTGATGAAGTTTGCCTGGGTGCCCTTTCCCGCGCCGGGCGCGCCCAACAGGATCAAACGCATGGTGATATCTCCGGTATGTGAATGCTTTGGCGCGAGACGCTATCGCATCGGCTGCGCGGCTCGGCGGTTCTGCCGCAAGCGCGGTCGGCCGGTCTGACTGCGGCGCGTCGGAAGCGACGCGCGGCGGCCGGCGAATGACGGCGGGCTTGGGGCGAATCTCGGTGAGCGGCGCGGGCGGATCGCTCGCACAATCGCCCGATTATGCCATGGGTTATTTGGCGCGAGACTGAAAAAGGGCCTGCACCCGTTCGAGATCGGCCGGCGTGTCGATGCCGGCTTCGGGCGCGTGCTCGGTGACGAGCACGGCAATGCGCTCGCCGTGCCACATCGCGCGCAGTTGCTCGAGCTGCTCGGCCGCCTCGATCGGCGCTTGCGCGAGCGTTGGATACGTGCGCAGGAAGCGTGCGCGATACGCGTAAAGGCCGATGTGCCGATAGACCGGGCACGTCGGCGCGGGCATCGCGGCCACGTTCGGCCAGTGCGGCAGGTACGCGTCGCGCGACCACGGAATCGGCGCGCGCGAGAAGTACAGCGCGACGCCGTTCGCATCGAGCACGACCTTCACGTAGTTCGGGTTGAACACGTCCTGCGCGTCGTGCAGCGGGTGCGCGGCCGTCGCGATCGCGCACGACGGATGCGCGGCGAGGTGCGACGCTACGTCGCGGACCAGTTGCGGATCGATCAGCGGCTCGTCGCCCTGCACGTTGACGACGATCGTGTCGTCGCCGAAGCCGAGCTTCGCGGCGACTTCCGCGAGACGGTCGGTGCCGGACGGGTGGTCGGCGCGCGTCAGCACCGCGTCGAAGCCGTGCTCGCGCACCGCGTCGAGCACGCTTTGCGCGTCGGACGCGACGAGCACCTGCTGCGCGCCGGCTTCGCGCGCGCGTTCGGCGACGCGCACGACCATCGGCTTGCCGCCGAGATCGGCGAGCGGCTTGTTCGGCAGGCGGGTCGAGGCGAGACGGGCGGGAACGACGGCGACGAAAGGGAGCGGGGAGGTCATCGGACGTGCGCGAAGCGGATAGGGTTCGGAACATGCACCCGCCTGGCGAGGCGGGCGGCGGCGTTGGGCCGGGCGGTCGGCGGTTCGGCGCCGGCGCTCGGGCGGAACGACGAAGGCGCGCGCGATGCGAAACGATCGGCGCGCGGCGCTTTCGTCAGCGGCCTTGAGCGGGGCCGGCCGGATCGACCGGCGTGCCTTCGACCGTCTGGCGCGCTTCGTCGACGAGCATCACCGGGATGCCGTCGCGGATCGGGTACGCGAGCTTGTCGGCGTTGCAGACGAGCTCCTGCGCGCCGCGGTCGTAGTGGAGCGGGCCCTTGCAAATCGGGCATACAAGGATTTCAAGCAGGCGTGCGTCCACGGAGTTTCTCCACAACGAGAGCGATAAGGCGAGGGTCGAGCGCGGCTTCGACCGGGACGACCCAGATTCGAGCGTCGCGCCACGAAGTCCCCAATTTTACTGCATCCTTCTCGGTGATCAGGATCGCATCGAAATGATCGTCGACGAACGGATTGTCGGCGAACGCGTAATGGTCGGGCAGCGCGCGCGTCGCGGGCGCGACGCCCGCCGCGCGCAGCGTCGCGAAGAAGCGCTCGGGCGCGCCGATGCCCGCCGCGGCGAGCACGCGCTCGCCCGCGAACTGCGCGAGCGGTTTGCGGCGCGATGGCCGATCGAGATGCCACGCGTCGCCGGGCGCGAGCGTGAGCGCGAACGTGTCGGGCCACGGCGGCAGTGCGCGGCTGTACGGATCGTTGACGAGCGTCGCGTCGCGGCGGCGCGAAAGCGGCTCGCGCAGCGGCCCGGCGGGCAGCAGGAAGCCGTTGCCGCCCAGGCGATGATCGAACACGACGATCTCGACCGTGCGCGCGAGCCGGTAGTGCTGCAGGCCGTCGTCGCTGACGACGACGTCGACGTCCGGATGCGCGGCCGTGAGCGCGCGCACGGCCGCGACGCGGTCCGGGCACACCCACACGGGCGCGAGCGTGCGGCGCGCGATCAGGAGCGGCTCGTCGCCCGCCTGCTTCGGCGACGACGCGGGCGTGACCGCGGCGGGCGCGACGATCTTCGCGCCGTAGCCGCGCGACACGACGCCCGGCGTGAAGCCCGCGGCGCGCAATGCGTCGACGAGCGCGATCACGGTCGGCGTCTTGCCGGTGCCGCCGACCGTCACGTTGCCGACGACGACGACGGGCACGCCGCAATCGATCCGCTCCTTCCAGCCGCGCGCATAGGCGGCGCGGCGCAGCGCGGCGATCGCGCCGAACACGCACGCGAGCGGCGTGAGCGCCCATGCGAGCGCGCCGCGGCGCTGCCACTCGCGGGTCAGGCGCGCTTCTGCGCGCGCGAGGAGTCCCGGCTGCGCGTTCATGGCGCGCCGCGCAGCGCGGCTGAGGACGGATTCGTCAACACGTTTCTCCGGAAGGCGGCCGGCGGCCGCGCGGTCTTCGAAAGGCGGCACTCTAGCGCGCCCGCCGCGCGGCCGGCAAGTCGCACGGATGCGGCAAGCGTCGCGCGCCGCGATGTCGCGGATTTGAACAGCCTGTGGATAACTCTGTGAAAAACTCCGCGTCGATGCGTCCGGCAGGGCCGTGCGGCGGGCTTCCGGTCGGCGAGATGCGTGTCGAATTCTCAAAAAAAATGATTGAAATCAGTGGGTTGTTCGAAATCATCAGGGGTTTCGAGGAGATTGTTACAGCCCCGTCCCCGTTTCCCGCATGGTGTGGACACTTGCGAGGCCCTGCACGATCGGCTTGCCGCGCGCGCCGAGGCGGTCTATCGTTGGGCCGCCTGAAATTTTCCGAGCGTCCATGCATTCCGAAACCACCTTCGCCGGCCCCGGGGGCGCGCCCGCGGGCGACGGCGTGATTCCCGTGTCCGCGCTCAACCGCGCGATCGGCACGATGCTCGAGCGCACCTTCCCGCTGCTGTGGGTCGCGGGCGAAGTGTCGAACTTCACGCGCGCGGCGAGCGGCCATTGGTACTTCTCGATCAAGGATCAGCAGGCGCAGATGCGCTGCGTGATGTTTCGCGGCCGCGCGCAGCACGCGGAGTTCACGCCGCGCGAAGGCGACAAGATCGAAGTGCGCGCGCTCGTCACGATGTACGAGCCGCGCGGCGAAGTGCAGCTGAACGTCGAGGCGGTCCGGCGCACGGGTCAAGGGCGGCTCTACGAAGCGTTCCTGCGGCTGAAGGCGCAGCTCGAGGCCGAAGGGCTCTTCGCGCCCGAGCGCAAGCGGCCGCTGCCGACGCATCCGCGCGCGATCGGCATCGTCACGTCGCTGCAGGCGGCCGCGCTGCGCGACGTGCTGACGACGCTGTCGCGCCGCGCGCCGCACGTGCCGGTGATCGTCTACCCGGCGCCCGTGCAGGGCGCGGGCGCGGCGGAGAAGCTTGCTGCGATGGTCGAGGCCGCGAACGCGCGGCGCGAGGTCGACGTGCTGATCGTCTGCCGCGGCGGCGGCTCGATCGAAGACTTGTGGTCGTTCAACGACGAGGGGCTCGCGCGCGCGATCGCGGCGAGCGAGGTGCCCGTCGTCTGCGGCGTCGGCCATGAGACCGATTTCACGATCGCCGATTTCGCGGCTGACGTGCGCGCGCCGACGCCGACCGGCGCGGCCGAGCTCGTGAGCCCGCAGCGCGCGCTGTTGTTGCGCGAGCTGAACGACCGGCGGAACGCGCTCGCGCGCGGCCTGCGGCGCGGCCTCGATTTGCGCGCGCAGCAGCTCGACTGGCTCGCGCGCCGATTGATCAGTCCGGCCGAGCGTCTGCAGCGCCAATCCACGCACGTGGGCCAGCTCGCCGCGCGGCTCGCGGCGGCGGGCGCGCGGCCCGTGCGTGACGCGCGTGCGCGCTTCGCGCTCGTGCAGCTGCGCTGGCAGCGCGCGCGGCCCGACCTCACGCAGGCCCGCCAAATGCTCGCGACGCTCGCGCAAAGACTCGACACCGCGCTGCAGCGGCGCCACGAGCGCGACGCCGCACGCGTTACCGCGTGCGCGGCGCGGCTCGAGGTGCTGAGTCCGCGACGCACGCTCGAGCGCGGCTATGCGGCGCTCATCGATGCGCAGACGGGCCGCGCGGTGCGCGCGCCCGCGGCGCTCAAGCCGCAGCGCCGGCTGACCGTGCATCTCGCGGAGGGCTCGGCGGACGTATCGCTTGCCGACGTGCAACCGCGTCTTTCGGATACATTCTGACTGTGCGCCGCGTGTGCGGCACGCGGATGACGCGCGCTTTTCCGGGCGTCGATCGGCGGGCCGCGCACGCCGCATCAACGTCGATTCTTCGGATACGACGGATAAAGGCCCGCGAGTTTGCGGGGTTATTCGGAGTCGCCTACAATCGGGCGTTCCGCGGCATCCAACATTGCCCCCTACATACACTTCGAAGGAACCGATCATGGCTCATACGCTCCCGCCGTTGCCGTACGCTGAAGACGCGCTCGCTCCGCACATCTCGCAGGAGACGATCCAGTATCACTACGGCAAGCATCATCAGACCTATGTGACGAACCTGAACAATCTGATCCCCGGCACCGAGTTCGAGAACCTGCCGCTGGAAGAGATCGTGAAGAAGTCGTCGGGCGGCATCTTCAACAACGCCGCGCAAATCTGGAATCACACGTTCTTCTGGAACAGCCTGTCGCCGCAGGGCGGCGGCGCGCCGACGGGCGCGCTCGGCGACGCGATCAACGCGAAGTGGGGCTCGTTCGACGCGTTCAAGGAAGCGTTCACGAAGGCAGCGGTCGGCACCTTCGGCTCGGGCTGGGCGTGGCTCGTGAAGAAGGCGGACGGCTCGCTCGACATCGTGTCGACGAGCAACGCGGCAACGCCGCTCACGACGGCCGACAAGCCGCTCCTCACGATCGACGTGTGGGAGCACGCTTACTACATCGATTACCGCAACGCGCGTCCGAAGTTCGTCGAAGCGTTCTGGAACATCGTGAACTGGGACTTCGCCGCGAAGAACTTCGCGTAAGCGGCCTCCGTCATCTGACAATTTCAGTTCGGAAAAAATCGAGCGATACGCAGTGACAAGATTTCGAATCAGTCTCGAAGAAAAAGCCCTCCATCGGAGGGCTTTTTTTTCGCCTTTAACGGGGGCTCACCCTACTTGCATCACGTTGTCATTTCATCGGCAGATTGGCCGGTGGTCGTGAATTTCGGCGCCGACGAGCGGGGCGCCCCCGCTCGCCAGGGGTCGAATCGCAGCGGCCGGCCGATGCTTCCATTCACCGCGCGCTTCGAGTGAGCGATTGCGGTTCCATTTTTTTTTCGGGGCGTGGCGCAGTACCCGCCACGCCCGATTTCGCCGGACGACGGTGTTCGCACCGCTGTCCGGCACGTAGTGTGCCGTCGCGTCCGGGGGGGCGCGGTACTTTTCTTTCTCTTAGAAAAGGCTGATACATAACCATGGCACTTCCAAGAAGCACTCGGACCTTGATCAGTGCAGCGCTTTGCGCATCCGTCACCCTGATGACCGCCGGTTGCGGCGGCTCGGACGGCTCGGGCGGCGCGCCCGGCGCGAGCACCCTCAAAGGCCGGAACGGTTCGAACACATCGACCAGTTCCGGCACGTCGAGCACCACCACCACCAGCAGCACCAGCACGCAGAGCACGATGGCGCTGCATATCGCGGACTTCATCCTCGCGCAGCAGGACATCAACGGCGCGATTCCCGACGAGGCCGACACCGGCACCGCCAACACGGATTCCGACATGGAGTACGCGTTGATCGGTCTCGCCGCCGCCTACGGCGCCACGCACGACGCCAAATACCTGACCGGCCTCGAGAAAGGCATCGCGTGGCTCGCCGCCCGCGAGGAGATGACCGACCCGAACTGGATAGGCAGCTGGCGTTACGCGTATTCGATGACACCGCCGTACGATCCGATCGCGACATCGCCGGGCGACGGCATCGCCGACGTGCGCGGCGTCGATGCGACGTCCGCGCTGTTCGTCTACCTGCTCTATCTCGACCGTCAACTGACGGGCAGCACGGCGCTGGTGACCCAGTACGGCGCCAACGCGCGCGCGGCACTCGACTTCGTCCTGGCGAAGAACATCAACCCGAGCGGCTATTCGGGCAGCTCGTGGCAACTGCCCGTCGGCAGCACCACGTGGCAGTTCTGGCCATACGAGTACGCGGCGGATCAGGGCGACGTCTATCTCGGCATGAACGCGGGCGCGCTGCTGTTCCCGGACAATCCGAACTACGCGGCGAAGGCGTCCTTCCTGAAGGCCAACGTGCCGTCGCAGTTCTACATGGCGGACGCGCAGCGTTACTCGGTCGGCCGCGACACGGGCGCGCCGCTGGATTCGGATCTCGGCATCGACACGATTTTCCCGCAGGGCTACCTGCCGTGGGTGTTCGGCGCCAATTCGCAGAGCATCGGCTCGATCCAGTGGATGATCAATCAGACGGCTGCCGATGGCAGCATTCGCTCGCCGTCGACCGATCCCGCCTACGCGCTGTCCAACGTGATCCTGCTGCTCGGGGCGCCGACGCAGGGCATGCAGGCGCCGTCGACGACGCTGCCGTGGATCGTGAACAACGTGCTCGATCCGCAGACGTACGGCATCCACGATTATCCCGGCTCGCCCGACCAGGAGACGAACGTCTCCGGTTTCGCGGTCGCGGCGCTGCTCGGGATGAAGGCGTTCCCCTGAGCGGGACGTGAATCCGGCTGGTAGCGTCGAGCGCCGGCCGGATTCCGCTTCCGCCGCCGGATGCGCCCGCGAGGGGCGTCCGGCGCGCCCGCGCAGCCGGCGACGGCCGCGCGGGCGGCTCGGGGCGGCCGGAGGCGGATGCGCCGCGTTGCGCGTTGCTCGAAATCGGCGAGCGTGGCGGCGACAAGCATCGACGCATCCGATGATTCGGGGCGCGGTCCGCGTCCAATTCCCAAATTTTGTTCGGCCGGCCGCTCGGTCGGGCGGACGCTCGACGTCGAAATCGAGCGTGCCGCCGCTGCCGCGACGGTAATCGCGCCGGGCGTTCGATAGCCGGCGGCGATCCGGTCGCCGCGATGGGCCGACGGCCGGTGAAGCCCGGTCACGCCGAAACGACACCCCACCCCGCGACGCACGCGCCGACGACCACGATCCACGGCGGCACGCGCCAGAACGTCAAGGCGACGAAGCAGACGAGCGCGAGCACGAAATCGGCGGGCGCGTGGATCGCGCTCGTCCATACCGGCTGATAGAGCGCGGCGAGCAGCAAGCCGACCACGGCCGCATTGACGCCCGCGAGCGCGGCCTGCATCCGCGCGTTCTTCCGCCAGCGCTCCCAGAACGGGATCGCGCCCGTCACGAGCAGGAACGACGGCGCGAAGATCGCGACGAGCGCGAGCGCGCCGCCGAGCCAGCCCGACGGCGCATTCTTCATCGATGCGCCGAGAAACGCGGCGAACGTGAAGAGCGGGCCGGGCACCGCCTGCGCGGCGCCGTAGCCCGCGAGAAACGCCTGATCGCCGACCCAGCCGGGCGCGACGACGGACGCCTGCAGCAGCGGCAGCACGACGTGCCCGCCGCCGAACACGAGCGCGCCTGCGCGATAGAACGCATCGACGATCGCGAGCGCATGGCTGCCCGACGCGCGCGCGGCGAACGGCAGACCGATCAGCAGCGCGCCGAACAGCACGAGAAAGACCGCGCCGGCGCGGCGGCCGACGGAGATCGGCAACGGATCGTGCGCGCCGTCGCGCGCCGGATCGACGTGCAGGAGCCCGATGCAGCCCGCGCCCGCGATGACGGCGAGCTGCGTCCACGTCGATGGCGCGACGAGCGCGATGCCCGCGGCGATCGTCATGATCGTCACGCGCCGCGCGTCGGGACACAGGTTGCGCGCCATGCCCCAGACGGCTTGCGCGACGACGGCCGCCGACACGATCTTCAGTCCGTGCAGCGCGCCCGGCGCGAGCGTGTGGCCGGCCGCGCCGGCGATGCCGTATGCGAACAGGATCATCGCTAGCGCGGACGGCAGCGTGAAGCCCGCCCATGCGGCGAGCGCGCCCGCATAGCCCGCGCGCGACAGGCCGATCGCGATTCCGACCTGACTGCTCGCCGGACCGGGCAGGAATTGGCAGAGGCCGACGAGGTCGGCGTAGCTGCGCTCGCTGAGCCAGCGCCGGCGGACGACGAATTCGTCGCGGAAGTACCCGAGGTGTGCGATCGGGCCGCCGAACGACGTGAGGCCGAGTCGCAGGAACACGACGAAGATCGGCCAGGCTCGGCCGTGGGCGGTGCGGGATTCGGGCATACGGTGGGGCGGCTGTGCGCGTGCGGACGAAGGGCGATGCGCGATGATAGCGGACGCGCGTGAGCGTCGCCGGAGCGGTTCGGCGCGAAAGGCGTGCTCGACGCGGGACGCGTGCGACGGACGCGAATACCCTCGTGGCAAGCGTGACGGACGGCGCGGGCGGCTCGACGAAAGCGGGCGATCGATGCGCGCGCAACGAACGGAACGGCACGGCGCGCGTGCCGCGTACTTCGCTTCGGCGGCCTGCGCGGCAATAGTCGTCGTTTGCGCGGCCGCGCGCGCAAACGACGGCGCGTGTTGCATCGCGAAGGGAGTCAGCGACGGCGCGCGTTCGCGCCGCTGTCGCCGCCTGCGTGACTACGGACGGCGGCGGGACGCGCGCGATGCGTCCGCGCCGCCTGCGTCGCCCGTGGCGTCCGCATCGCCGGATGCCCGCGCATCGCATTTTCCTCGGCCGCCGCCATGCGCGACATCGTCGGCGCCGTGCGCATCGCCCGAACCGCGCGCGCCGCTTTCCGCACGATCCGCCGCACGACCATCCGCCGCGCCGCTCGCCGTCCGCAGCGCATTCAGATCGACGATCTCGATTTCGCCGACGTGCAGTTTCACGACGCCGCGCGCCGCGAGATCCTTCAGCAACTGGTTCGCGGTCTGCCGCGACAGCGACAGCATCGCGCCGAGCCGCTCCTGCGACAGCTTGATCCGCCGGTGCCGCGCGCTGATCCCGCCGTAGCCGTCCGCGATCATGAGAAGCCGTGACGCGAGCCGCTGCGGGGCGGGCATCAGGGTCAGCGCCTCGACGTTCATGAACGACATCCGCAGCTTTTGCGCCATCAGGAGCGCAAAATGTCGCCAGTAGCGCGGCGTTTCGTCGAGCAATTGCTGCAGTGCGGCTTGCGGGACGTGCATCAGCAGCGCGTCCTCGAGCGCGATCGCGTCGTGCGTGCGCGGCAGTTCGTCGAAGAGCGCGATCTCGCCGAACCACGTCGTCGGCTCGGCGACCGTGAGGAGCGCCTCCTTGCCGCTCGCGTCGACGGCGCCCACCGACAGCGCGCCGCTCAGCACCGCGTAGAGCCCGCATGGCGCGTCGCCGCGGCGGAACAGGACCTGGCCCGCCGCGAGGCGGCGCGGCGCCGCCGCCGCGACGAGCGCATCGCGCAGCTCGGCGGGCAGCGCGCCGAACCACGGATGCGCATCGAGCTGGGATCGGTAGGGTTCGAAAAGCGGATGCATCGGCGGTTGCGGTGTCGGGTAGCTGACAGAGAAATCGTCGCGTGACGGGCATGATAGCGCTCACTCGCATCAGGAGGAGACACGATGAAAACCTTGGTCGATCAACTCGCGCAGTACGCGGCCTATCACCGCGACGCGCGCAACATCGCGACGCATCTGGTCGGCATCCCGATGATCGTCGTCGCGGTGACGGCGCTGCTGTCGCGGCCGGCGTTCGGCATCGGGGGCGCTTTCGCGTTCACGCCCGCGGCGCTCGCCGCGTTCGCCGCGGCGATCTTCTACCTGCGGCTCGATCTGCGCTTCGGCGTCGCGATGGCCGTGCTGCTCGCGCTGAGCCTCTGGGCGGGCCGCGCGCTCGCCGCGCAGACGACCGCGCTGTGGCTCGGCGCCGGGCTCGGGCTCTTTTTCGTCGGCTGGGTGATCCAGTTCGTCGGCCATTACTTCGAGGGGCGCAAGCCCGCGTTCGTCGACGATCTGATCGGGCTCATCGTCGGGCCGCTGTTCGTCGTCGCCGAAGTCGCGTTCTTCGCCGGGCTGCGCGGCGAAGTGCGCGACGAGGTCGAGCGGCGCGTCGGGCCGGTGCGCGTCGGCGCGCGCAATGCGCGCGTCTGATCCGCGTCGATGGCGGCGATCTGCATCTACGGCGCGGGCGCGGTCGGTTGCTACATCGGCGGCCGGCTGCTCGCGGGCGGCGCGGACGTCGCGCTGATCGGTCGCGAGCGGATCGGCGCCGAGCTGCGCGCGCACGGTCTTGCGCTGTCCGATTACCGCGGCCGCGACGCGCGGGTGCCGGCGTCCGCGATCGCGTTCTCGACGAGCGATGCCGCGGCCGCCCCCGCCGAGCTCGTGCTCGTGACGGTGAAGTCGGCGGCGACGCCTGCCGTCGCCGCCGCGCTTGCGCATGTCGTGCGGCCAGACGCGGTCGTCGTCAGCTTCCAGAACGGCGTGCGCAACGCGGACGCGCTGCGCGCGGCGCTGCCGGGCGCGACCGTGCTCGCCGGCATGGTGCCGTTCAACGTGATCGCGCGCGGCGCGGGCGGATTCCATCAAGGCTCGGCGGGCGATTTGCAGATCGAGGCCGCGCCCGCGCTGCAGCGCTTCGCGGACGCGTTCGAGCAAGCCGGGCTGCCGCTCGTGCAGCGCGCGGACATGCGCGCCGTCCTGTGGGCGAAACTGCTGCTCAATCTCAACAACGCGATCAACGCGCTGGCGAACCGGCCGCTGAAGGACGAGCTTTCGGCGCGCGGCTATCGGCGTTGTCTCGCGCTCGCGCAGACCGAAGCGCTGCGTCTGCTTTCCCATGCGGGAATCCGTCCGGCTCGGCTCACGCCGCTGCCCGCCGCGTGGGTGCCGCGATTCCTGAGCATGCCGGACGCGCTGTTCGCGCGGCTCGGCCGGACGATGCTCGAGATCGATCCGCTCGCGCGCTCGTCGATGTCGGACGATCTGGCTGCCGGGCGGATAACCGAGGTCGACTGGATCAACGGCGAGATCGTGCATCTTGCCGAGCGGCTCGGGCGCACGGCGCCCGTCAACGAGCGCCTTTGCGAGCTCGTGCGCGACGCGGAGCGTGCGGGTGCGCGGCCCGCGTGGAGCGGCGACGCGCTGTTCGCCGAATTGCGCGCGGCGGCGGGGCGGGCGGGGTAGGCCGTCGGCGGACGGGCGTGGGCGGGCGACGCCGCGCCGCGTGCCGTCGCGCGGTCATCGGAACGCGGCGCTTCGGCTCGCATTCGGCTGCCGAATGCGGGTGCCGATGACCGGCAGCCGATGATCGATTGTCAATTGCCGATTGTCGATTGTCAGCGCCGAGCGCCGATTGTCGACGGCAAGCTGTCACGTCCGCTGCCGTCTGCCGACGGCTTGTCGGCCATCGCCAGTCGGAGTTGGCTTCGCGCCGATCATTCGCGCTGCCGCTTGCATCGGCTGCGGCGGCTGACACGCTGCAGTTGTCGGCATCGGCATCGGCATCGGCATCGGCATCGACATCGGCATTGGCATTGGCATTGGCATTGGCACCGGCACGGCACGGCGACGCAAAGTGCGGCGTCGCAATGCCTGCGCGCGCCAATCCGTAGTCGCAGCATCGAAGAAGCCGCCGCCGCCGCCGTCGCTTCCCGACGCGACGCTCGCATGTGCGAATCGCCCGCCGCGATTAACATGGCGTCAGCGCGCGTTCGCGCCCCGCGAACCGCAGCGCGCAACCGTCAACCGAGGAGACGACGATGGACCGCACGACGCTCGACGTATACGACCGCCACGCGGCCGACTATGCGCGCGAATGGCACGAACAACCCGCGCCCGACGACATGTACGCGCTGCTCGAACGCTACTTCGAGCCCGGGCCGACCGTCGACGTCGGTTGCGGCGCGGGCCGCGACGTCGCGTGGCTCGCGAGCCGCGGCTTCGATGCATGCGGCTACGACGGCAGCGCGTCGCTCGTCGCCGAAGCGCGGCGCAGCCATCCGGCGCTGCGCTTCGAGCAGGCGCTGCTGCCCGGGCTCGCGGGCGTGCCGTCCGGCGCGTTCCGCAACGTGCTGTGCGAAACGGTGATCATGCATCTGCCGAGCAGCGACGTCGACGCGGCGCTCGCGCGGCTCGTCGCGCTGCTCGCGCCGGGCGGCACGCTGTATCTGAGCTGGCGCGTGACGACGGGCGACGCGCAGCGCGACGGCCGCGGCCGTCTCTACGAGGTCGTCGATACGCCGCGCGTGCATGCGGCGCTCGGCGACGCATGCGAGGTGCTGTTCGAGCACGAGAAGGTGAGCGAGTCGTCCGGCAAGTGCGTGCACCGGCTCGTCGTCAGGAAGGACGCGCACGCGGCCGGCTGATGCCGGCTGCGCGCGCGAACGGCGGCGCGGCGGAGGCGGAGCGGCAGGGGCGGCGCGGGCGCGCCTCGTCTAGTCGCGGTGCGCGGCCGCTTCCCAGTTGATGTCGACACACAGCACCTGCATGCCTTGCGCGGCCGGCGTCGCGATCGACGCCGTCACGCACAGGTGCGCTTCGTTGATCGACAGATAGGGCGGCGTGAAATGCACGCGCCCCGGCACCCGCATCGCCTCGATGAAGTACGGCCGGCGCTCCCAGCTCGCGCCTTCCGAATGCAGCAGCGGGCTGAAGCGCTTCGCGCGCTGCGACGCGTGGACGCGCGGCAGCACGTTGTCGCCGATCTGTCGGCCCGACGCGTCGAGCAGGAAGCAGCGCGCCGCTTCCTGCAGCTCGAGCAGCTCCTTCGACGCGTCGGTCAGGTCGCGGCCTGCGCGCAAGAGCGCGCTCGCCTGGAGCAGCGCGGCGACGTACGGCGCGAGGCGCGCGTCCTGCGCGCGCGCGCGTTCGGCGACGCGCAGCCGCAGCGCCGCGGACAGCGTATCCATGATCCCCGCCGCGACCTGCGGCTGCACCGGCTCGACGCTCGGTCCGGCGAAGTACTGCCCCTGCACGAAATCGACGTCGCATTCGAGCGCGATGAGCGCCTCGCGCTCGGTCGTGATCCCGCCCATCAGCACCAGTTGCCCCGATTCGTGCAGCAGCGACACGAGGCCGGGCAGCACGCGCTCGAGATGCGAATGCTCGCTCGCCTGCGCGAGGATCCCGCGATCGAGCGTGACGATGTCCGGATGCAGGTGCCAGACGCGGTCGATGTTCGAATGCTTCGCGCCGAAGCCGCCGAGCGCGATCAGGAAGCCCGCCTTGCGCAGCCCGTCGACGATCGCCGCGAAGCGCGGCGTCTCGCCGCCCGCCTGCTCGGGCACTTCGAGCACGACGCGCTGCGGCGGCAGCCCGAGCGTCTTCAGGTTCGCGAGGAGCGCGTCGCCGTAGACGGTATCCATCAGCGCGGCCGGATGCAGGCTCAGGAAGAGCCATTCGTCGTGGCTGTCGAACGTATGGAAATTGCCGAGATGCAGCGATTCGGCGAGGCGGCCGAGCTCGAGCAGGTCGCCGCGGCGCGCCGCCTGCGTGAACACCTCGTGCGACGGCACCTGGTTGCCGTGCGAATCGTGCGCGCGCAGCGACGCGTGGTAGCCGATCGCACGGCGATGCGACACCGAGAAGACCGGCTGGAACACGCTGAATACGGTGTAGTCGCCGTACAGCACGGTGCGCCGGTTGCCGTCGTCACCCGCGATCGGGCGCGGCGACTGGAAGCTTGGGGGATCGATGTCGATCATGCTCATGATGTCGGCTGCTTGAGAACCGTCAGTTTACCTACAGAATAGGCGAGCAAGAACCGTGCGCAAAAAGCCGTCCCTGCTTGCCGCCGCATCGCGCGCGGCGCGGGGTTCGTGCACCCGCGTGGTGCGCGGCGCGTCGCGGTGGCGCGGGAGCAGGGTGCGCGGACGTCGGGCCGCTTCGCCGGGACGCCGCGGACGGACGCCGGGCGGCGGCGGAGCCGGCCGCGCTGCGACAATCGGACTCGAACGTCTTTGATGTGAGCGCCTCTCGCGCGGGCACTCTTTACGCGGGCACCGCGACGCCGGCCCAGCAGCGCGTCCGTCCGGCCCGGCGTGCGCCGAACACCCGCGCGCCGGCCGGCCGCCGCGAGCCCGTCGCCGCCGCAGCGCGAGCCTCATGTCCGTCAGCCACGCGCCGGCCACGTCCGCGTCAAGCGCGCTCTGACGGATCGGTCTTGCGCCGCGCGGCGCCGCGGACGTCGGGCGACAACTGCGCGAAGATCCACGCGGACGCGGCGGTAATGATGCCGACGCAAACGAACGTCGCATGAAACGCGGGCAGCGAGTGGGTCGGCGTGACGCTCGGCATCATCCCGGTGAAGGTCGCGAGGAGTGCGCCCGCGACCGTCACGCCGAGACTCATCGACAGCATCTGCACGAGCGAGAACAGGCTGTTGCCGCTGCTCGCGCCGCCCGTGCCGAGATCCTTCAGCGTCAGCGTGTTCATCGCGGTGAACTGCATCGAGTTGAAGCCGCCGAACAGCGCGAGCTGCGCGATCTTGAGCCACGTCGGCATCGCGTCGCCGATCAGCGCGAAGCTCGCCATCATCAGCCCGACCATGATCGTGTTCGCGAGCAGCACCTTGCGGTAGCCGTGGCGCGTGATGAGCACCGTGATGATCCGCTTCGAGAACATCCCCGCGGCCGCGACGGGCAGCATCATCAGGCCCGCCTCGAACGCGCTGTAGCCGAGGCTCACCTGCAGCAGCAGCGGAATCAGGTACGGCATCGCGCCGCTGCCGATCCGCGCGAACAGGTTGCCGAGCAGGCCGACGCTGAACGTATGGATCTTGAAGAGCTCGAGCGAGAAGATCGGCTGCGGCGCGCGCACCGCGTAGAGGCCGTACGCGACGAAGCACGCGAGGCTCAGGATCAGCAGCACGAGCACCATCGCGTGCTGCATCCCGAGGTCGGCGAGGCCGTCGAGCGACAGCGAGATCGCGATCATCCCGATCGTCAGCAGCAGATAGCCCTTCAGGTCGAAGCGGCCCGCGGCCGGATTGCGCGCGTCGGTCATCGAGTAGAACGTCGCGATGCAGCCCGCGATGCCGACCGGCACGTTGATGAGGAAGATCCAGTGCCAGGACGCGATCTTCACGAGCCAGCCGCCGAGCGTCGGGCCGATCAGCGGGCCGATCAGGCCCGGAATCGCGACGAACGACAGCGCGGGCAGATAGCGCTCGGCGGGGAACGTGCGCAGCACGGCGAGGCGCCCGACGGGCAGCAGCATCGCGCCGCCGACGCCCTGGATCACGCGGAACGCGACGAGGAGCGACAGCGTGTGCGCGTTCGCGCACAGCAGCGAGCCGAGCGTGAAGATCAGGATCGCGCTGAAGAACACGCGGCGCGTGCCGAGCGTATCGGCGAGCCAGCCGGACACGGGGATCATCACGGCCATCGTCAGCGAGTACGCGATCACGACCGACTGCATCCTGAGCGGCGATTCGCCGAGGCTCGCCGCCATCGACGGCAGCGCGGTGTTGACGATCGTCGCGTCGAGGGTTTGCATGAAGAAGCCGGTGGCGACGAGCCACAGCATCACGGTCAGCGATTTTTCGCTGGGGGCGGCGGCGGGCGGGGCTTGGAGCATGAAAGCGAGGCGCGGCGGGCGCGTTCGGAGCGGGCAGCCGACATTGTAGGGAAAGCCGGGGATGCGCGCAGTGACGGTATGCGGCCGCCGTGCCCGACCGGCCGTGCCCGACCGGCCGTGCTTGACCAGCCGTGCCTAAACTGGCCGTGCCTGACCGCGCGCCGGTACAGTGCGGGGCGATGCGCACGCAAGTGTGCATGGGGGGCAATGCGCGCGCGTCGCGATAATCGGGATATCCAACGATCTTCGCTACCGGAGCGGGCGATGCGCGAAATCCGCGCCTACGTTCTCGACTATCGCGAGCCGGCCGCCGTCTGGCGCGCCGCGCGCGACGCGACGCTGCGCGTGACGGCGGGCGAAGCCTGGCTCACCGTCGATGGCCGCCGCGACGACTATTGGCTCGCGGCCGGCGAATCGTTCGAGCTGCCGCGCGGATGGCGCGTGTGGATCGGCGCGGGACGCGGCGGCGCGCGAATCGAAGTGTCGCAGGCCGCTGTCGTCGGCGTGCAACCGGTCTTTCGCGCGATCGCGATGCACGTCGGCGCGTGGTGGCCGGCGCGCCGGCGCCGCGGTCACGCCGCGTGGTCGACGCCGACGTAACGCGCGCGCGGCCGGATCAGCTTGCCGTCCGCGCGCTGTTCGAGCGCATGGGCGATCCAGCCCGCGACGCGCCCCGCGGCGAACAGCGTGAATGCCGCGCCCGCAGGCAGCGCGAGCGTGCGTTCGAGCGCGGCGAGCGCGAAATCGATCGTCGGCTTCTCGCCGAGCGCGGCTTGCACGGCTTCGGCGAGCGCGAGCGTGCCGTCGAGCGCGGGACTCGCGGCCGAGCGGGCGGCGAGCGCATCGATGAGCGCGTCGATGAGCAGCGTCGCACGCGGATCGCCGCCGGGATACAGCGGATGGCCGAAGCCCGGCAGCCGCGTGCGCGCGTCGGGCTCGAGCGCGTACGACGCGATCTGCGCGGCGACGTAGCGGTCGAGATCGCGCGCCCGCGCGGCGCCGTCGAGGAGCGCCGCGACGCGCAGCGTCTCGCCGCCGTGCCGCGGCCCGGACAGCGCGGCGAGCCCGCCCGCGATCGCGCCGAACAGCGGCGCGCCCGTCGACGCGATGCAGCGCACGGTGAACGTCGACGGATTGAGCTCATGGTCGGCGCAGAGCACGAGCGCGATCCGCAGCAGGCCGACGTCGCGCGGATCGTTCACGCGCCACGCTGCGGCGAGCTGCCGATGCACGGGCTCGGCGGATGGCGTGCTCGCCGCGAGCGCGGCTGTCGCGAGGCGCAGCAGCGTGGCGGCTTCGTCGAGTCGTGCGTCGCGGCGCCGGAAATCGGCATCGGCATCGGCATCGGCATCGGCATCGGCATCGGCATCGCGCGCGGGCAGGCCGCGCGCCGCGTCGAATGGCGCGGCATCGGCGATCGATGGCACAGAGCGAGCGGTTTCGGACAGCGCCGCGGGCGCGGTGGCGGGCAGCAGCGCGAGCGCGCGCTCGAGCGGCGGGCGATCGCGCCAGAGATCGAGCCAGCCGCGCCAGCGTGCCGCGTCGAACGATTGTGCGACGAAGGGCGCCGCTTGCACGCGCGCGAGCGGGCATTCCCACAGCAGCGCGGCGGCTTCTTCGAGCGTCGCGGCCGTCGCGAGCGCGATCGCGTCGCGGCCGCGATAGCTGAGCTTGCCGTCCGCGATCTGCGTGATCCGCGATTCGAGGACGGGCACGCCCCAATCGAGCGTGCGTTCGGCGACGTTGCCCGCGCGCTTCGCGTCCGCGCGGCGCCGCGCGAGCAGGCGGACCTCGTCCGCGTCGTAATAGCGGCGCTTGCTCGCGCCGTCGGCGCGCGAATGCAGCAAACCGCGGCTCACATACGCGTAGAGGGTCGGCACGCTCACGCCGAGCAGTTGCGCGGCCTCGTTCGCGCTCAAGCGGGACATGGCGGCGGTTCCTCGTGTCGAAGACCGGACGACCGGATGCGACGCGCGCTGGCGTTCGCGTCGCGGCCATTCGTCGAGCATGGTTTCTCGCAATCGGGATTGAATGCGTCTGCGCGCAATTCTAGACTCGTTTGCATGTTCACCATGACGAGGCCGATGCGATGAGCCCCCGGCACGCATTGACGCATCTGTGGCGTCTCGCGGACGGCGATCCGGCCGCGCTCGAGCGCGTCGATCTCGACGGCGGCGATCCGTGCCTGCCGTCGGTCCACCGGGTCGGCACGCTCGCGGCCGCCTCGATCGCGGCGGCGGGCCTCGCCGCCGCCGAATGCGATCGCGTGCGAACGGGGCGCGCGCAGCGCGTTCGCGTATCGGTGCGGCATGCGCTCGCGGCGTTTCGCAGCGAACGGTATCTGCGCGTCGACGGCCGTGCGCCGCCCGAGCCGCGGCATCCCGTCACCGGCTTCTACGAGACGCGCGACGCGCGCTGGATCCAATTGCACGCGAATTTCCCGCATCACTTGCAAGGCGCGCTCGACGTGCTCGGCTGCGGCGGTGAGCGCGAGCAGGTCGCGGCGGCGATTCGCGGCCGGGACGGCGAGGCGCTCGATGCCGCGCTCGCCGATGCGGGCTTGTGCGCGGCACTGATACGGTCTCCCGACGAATGGCAGGCGCACGAGCAGGCGCGCGCGCTCGCGCGGCGGCCGCTCTTCGAGATCGAGCGGACCGGCGACGCGCCGCCGCGGCCGATCGGCTCGGGCGCGGCCGCGCAGCCGCTGTCCGGCGCGCGCGTGCTCGATCTGACGCGGATCATCGCGGGGCCCGTCGCGGGACGCACGCTCGCCGCGCACGGCGCGCAGACGCTGCTCGTCACCGGCCCGCATCTGCCGAACATTCCCGCTTTCGTGATCGACAACGGCCGCGGCAAGCGTTCGGCGTTCGTCGATCTGCGCGATGCGGCGGGCAGGGCGGCGCTCGATGCGCTCGCGTCGCAAGCGGACGTGTTCGTGCAGTCGTATCGGCCGGGCGCGCTCGACGCGTGCGGCTTCGGCGCGCACGACCTCGCGCGGCGTCATCCGGGCATGGTCTGCGTATCGGTGTGCGCATACGGCTGCGACGGGCCGTGGGCGTCGCGGCGCGGCTTCGACAGTCTCGTGCAGTCGGCGAGCGGCATCGCGTGGGTCGAACGGCAGGCGGCGGGCGGGCGTGCGCCCAGGCATCTGCCGTGTCAGGCGCTCGATCACGCGACCGGCTATCTCGCCGCGTTCGGCGCGATGACGGCGCTCGCGCGGCGCGCGCGCGAAGGCGGCAGCTGGCACGTGCGCGTGTCGCTCGCGCAGACGGGGCGGTGGCTGCAGTCGTTCGGTCTCGTCGAAGGCGGCGCGCGCGTGCCCGACACGACGCTCGACGATGTGCGGGATTGTCTCGACGACGCGCTCGCCTCGCCGTTCGGCGCGGTGCGCGGGGTGCGGCCGGCGGAGAGGCTGTCGGCGACGCCGCCGCGCTTCGCGCGCGGGCCCGTGCCGCTCGGCATCGACGCGCCGTGCTGGCTGCCGTGACGCGTTCCTGCCGCCGGCCGCCTACTTGCGCAGCTCGACGACGAAATCGTAATAATCGTTTCGACAATAAGTGTCGGTGAGCTCGATCGCGCGCTGATCGTGCGTGAAGCCGGTCCGCGTGATGAGCAGGAGCGCGTCGTGCGGCGCGATGCCCATCTGCCGGGCGATCTCGTCGGTCGCGTTGACCGCGCGGAAGTGCTGCAGCGCGCGCACGATCGGCGTGCCGCGCTGCTCGAGATAGCTGTACAGCGAATCGCCGATCGCCTGCGGATCGGGAACGATCGTGGCGGGAAACGTCGAGTTCTCGACCGCCATCACGATGCCGTCCGCGAGCCGCAGGCGCTTCAGGCGCGTGACCGACGCGGCGGGCGACAGCCCGAGCTGGATCACTTCATCGCGGTTCGCGGGCTGGATCTCGCGCGCGAGCCACGTCGAGCTCGGCGTGAAGCCGCGGCGCTTCAGCATCTCGCTGAAGCTCGACAGCCGCGACAGCGGATCTTCATAGCGCGGCTGGATGAAGTTGCCCGCGCCTTGCGTGCGCCGGATGAGCCCTTGTTCGACGAGGAGCGCGATCGCCTTGCGCGCGGTGATCCGCGACACGCCGAGCGACTCCGCGAGCAACCGCTCCGACGGCAGCGCTTCGCCCGCGGTCCAGCGGTTGTCGTGGATCGCGTCGCCCAGCTTGCGGGCGAGTTGCAGATAGAGCGGCGTGTCGTTGTCGGGGTCGGGGCGCAGGTCGGACCAGCGGTCTTCCGTCGATGGCTTCATGGAGTGGACATAAAAAACGGTGCGGCCATTCTAAGACATCGCGTGCCGCGGTTATAGCCGGGTTTTGCGCTGAATGCTGCCCGAAGCCGTGCGAATCGCTACACTGACGAATCACGCGCGGGCCGCATGCGACGCGTTCCGCGCTCGAACACGTGACGAGGAGCGATATGACCAGCATGCTCGAAACCGTCGCGCTGCCCGGCGGCGAACGTATACCGAAGCTCGGGCAGGGCACCTGGGAAATGGGCGAGCGGCACGCGAAGCGCGCGGCCGAGATCGCCGCGCTGCGCGAAGGCGTCGACCTCGGGATGACGCTCATCGATACCGCGGAGATGTACGGTGACGGCGCGACCGAGACGCTCGTCGGCGAAGCGCTCGCCGGCGTGCGCGACGGCCTCTTCGTCGTCAGCAAGGTCCTGCCGCATCGTGCGAGCCGCGCGGGCGTCGTCGCCGCGTGCGAGGCGAGCCTGAAGCGCCTGCGTACCGACCGCATCGATCTGTATCTGCTGCACTGGCGCGGTTCGATTCCGCTCGCGGAGACGATTGCCGGCTTCGAGACGCTGCGCGACGCGGGCAAGATCCGCTACTGGGGCGTCAGCAATTTCGACGTCGACGACATGGAGGCACTCGCAGCCGCCGCGGGCGGCGCAGTCTGCGCGACGAACCAGATTCTCTACAACCTCGCGCGCCGCGGCCCCGAGTTCGATCTCCTGCCGTGGCTCGCGCGCCGCGAGATGCCGGCGATGGCGTACAGCCCGATCGATCACATGCGGCTGCCGAAGCGCACGGCGCTCGGCGACATCGCGCGCGAGCGCGGCGTGTCGCCGACGCGCGTCGCGCTCGCGTGGGTGCTTAGGCAACCGAACGTTCTGGCGATTCCGAAGGCGGGCAGCGTCGAGCACGTGCGCGACAATCGCGCGGCGCTCGATCTCGTGCTCGACGACGGCGAGCTTGCGCGGCTCGACGCGCACTTCGAGCCGCCGCGCGGCAAGCGTCCGCTCGAAATGCTGTAGCCGCGGGTGCTGCGGCCACGCGGACGGCTCGCGCGGGCGGCGGCTCGCCGAACGAGCGGGCATCGGGTTGCGGCGCGCCCGATCGAATTGCGGATGCGCGGATGACGCAACAAAAAGCCCGTCCGTTTCCGGACGGGCTCGTCATTCACCGGCCGCGCCGCGTGTTGCGCAGTGCGGCGCAGCGCGGCCCCGAGCGCCGGCTGCTTACCTGCGCTCGACCTGCTTCGCGTTGATGACGGCCTCCGACACGTTGTTGGGCGTTTCCGCGTAGTGCTTGAACTCCATCGTGTAGGTCGCGCGGCCTTGCGTCGCCGAGCGCAGCGACGTCGAATAGCCGAACATCTCGGCGAGCGGCACCTCGGCGCGCACGAGCTTGCCGCCGCCGCCCGCGATGTCCTCCATGCCCTGCACGATGCCGCGCCGGCTCGACAGGTCGCCCATCACGTTGCCCATGAAGTCCTCGGGCGTCTCGACTTCGACCGCCATCATCGGCTCGAGCAGCACCGGCTTCGCGCGGCGCATCGCTTCCTTGAACGCCATCGAGCCGGCCATCCGGAACGCGTTTTCGTTCGAGTCGACGTCGTGGTACGAGCCGAACGTCAGGTGCACCTTCACGTCGACGACCGGGTAGCCCGCGAGCACGCCCGCCTTCAGCGTTTCCGTGATGCCCTTGTCGACGGCCGGGATGAATTCGCGCGGAATCACACCGCCCTTGATCTCGTCGAGGAACTCGTAGCCCTTGCCGGGGTTCGGCTCCAGCGTGATCACCGCGTGACCGTACTGGCCGCGGCCGCCCGACTGCTTGACGAACTTGCCCTCGACGTCGGACGCCGTCGTGCGCACCGTCTCGCGATACGCGACCTGCGGCTTGCCGACCGTCGCTTCGACGCCGAATTCGCGCTTCATCCGGTCGACCAGGATTTCGAGGTGGAGCTCGCCCATCCCCGAGATGATCGTCTGGCCCGATTCCTCGTCGGTCTGCACGCGGAACGACGGATCTTCCTGCGCGAGGCGATTGAGCGCGAGGCCCATCTTCTCCTGGTCGGCCTTCGTCTTCGGCTCCACGGCCTGCGAGATCACGGGCTCCGGGAATTCCATCTTCTCGAGGATGATCGGCTTCGTCGGATCGCACAGCGTGTCGCCGGTGGTCGCTTCCTTCAGGCCGACCGCGGCCGCGATGTCGCCCGCGCGCACCTCCTTGATTTCCTTGCGCTCGTTCGCATGCATCTGCAGGATCCGGCCGAGCCGTTCCTTCTTGTCCTTCGTCGGGTTCAGCACCGTGTTGCCCGATTCGACGACGCCCGAATAGACGCGGAAGAAGATCAGCTGGCCGACGAACGGGTCGGTCATGATCTTGAACGCGAGCGCGGAGAACGGCTCGTCGTCGTTCGGATGACGCTCCGCTTCCTGGTCGTCGAGCGTGTGGCCGAGGATCGCGGGCACGTCGGCGGGCGACGGCAGGTAGTCGATCACCGCGTCGAGCATCGCCTGCACGCCCTTGTTCTTGAACGCGCTGCCGCACAGCATCGGCACGATCTCGTTCGCGATCGTGCGCTTGCGCAGCGCGGCCTTGATCTCGTCCTCGGTCAGCGAGTGGTGATCTGTCAGGTATTTCTCGAGCAGCTCCTCGCTCGCCTCGGCGGCCGCCTCGACCATCTTGTCGCGCCATTCCTCGGCGATCGCGCGCAGGTTCTCGGGGATCTCTTCGTACGTGAACTTGACGCCCTGGCTTTCGTCGTCCCAGATGATCGCTTTCATCTTCACGAGATCGACGACGCCCTGGAAATGCTCTTCCGTGCCGATCGGAATCTGGATCGGCACCGCGACGCCCTTCAGGCGCTCGCCGATCTGCCGCTGCACGCGGAAGAAATCCGCGCCGACGCGGTCCATCTTGTTGACGAACGCGATCCGCGGCACCTTGTACTTGTTCGCCTGGCGCCAGACGGTTTCGGACTGCGGCTGCACGCCGCCGACCGAGTCGTAGACCATGCACGCGCCGTCGAGCACGCGCATCGAGCGCTCGACTTCGATCGTGAAGTCGACGTGGCCCGGGGTGTCGATGATGTTGATCCGATGCTCCGGATAATTGCCGGCCATGCCTTTCCAGAACGCCGTCGTCGCCGCGGACGTGATCGTGATGCCGCGCTCCTGCTCCTGCTCCATCCAGTCCATCGTGGCCGCGCCGTCGTGAACCTCGCCGATCTTGTGGCTTACGCCGGTATAGAAGAGGATGCGCTCGGTCGTCGTGGTTTTGCCGGCGTCGATGTGAGCGCTGATACCGATGTTGCGATAGCGCTCGATGGGGGTTTTGCGGGGCACGTGAACCTCCTGATGGTTCTGGACGGAAACGGGCCGGCCGGTGCGGCCGGCCCGTCGCTCTTTCGAGACTTAAAGCATAGCGCTTGCTCGAGGCTTTTGCAGATGCGGGCGATGTATCGGCAATCAAGCCTTTGCCGCCGGCGGCGCATCGATCGGCGCCGCCCGCGCACGAAGACGGCGCGCGCAAAAAAGCCGGCGCTCGGCCGGCTTCCGGGCGGGGACGAGCGGCGCGCATCGGCCGCCGGCGTCACTGCGGCTTCGGCAGTCCGTCGATCTTCATTCCCGGCTTGATGCCCTTCGCGGCGAACCAGCCGCGGCTCATCTCGAGCGCATAGACGCCGTTGTTGCGCGGGCAGTGGTTGTCGGTCGTCTCGGCCTTCATCTCGTCGATGTCGGTGATCGTGCCGTCCGCGCGGACGAACGCGATCGACAGCGGGATCAGCGTGTTCTTCATCCAGAAGCAATGCACGGCGTTCTCGTTGAACACGAACAGCATGCCTTCGTTCGGCGCGAGCTGCGAGCGGTACATGAGACCTTGCTCGCGATCGGCGTCGTTCGCGGCGACGGCCGCGTCGATCACGTACATGCCGGCGCGCAGCTTGACGCGCGGGAATTCGCTCGGCTGCTTCGCGCCGGGCGGCAGCTGCGCGGTCTGCGCAAACGCGGCGTGCATGCCGCCCGCGGCGAGCGCGAGCGCGACCGGAATGACGGCGGCTCGCGCGAGACGGGCGAGCGAAGAGCGCGGGGAAAATCGCACGGCTTGGGCTCCTATCGGGAATTCGAGACCCGCATGGTACGCGAAGCGCGGCGTCGCGCGCGGATCGGGCGCGCAGCGCGAAGCGGGCAAACAAAAAGAAAAGGCAGATCGCCTCGCGGTGATCTGCCTTGCAACGCCGTCAGAACGGCAACAACGTGTTCTTAACTGCGTCTTACAACTTGCTTACTTAGTTCGAAGCAGCAGCCGGGGCTTCAGCAGCGCTGGCTTCCTTCGCCTTCTTCGCATGCTTCTTGTGAGCGTGCTTCTTGTGGGCCTTCTTAGCCGGTGCCGAAGCAGCTTCAGCCTTCTCAGCCGGAGCCGAAGCGGCGGCCGGAGCCGAAGCTTGCGCGAAAGCAGCCGTTGCGAAGAGACCAGCGACCAGAGCGGCGATCAGTTTGTTCATGTTGTGTTCCTCAGCTTTAGTTAATTAACCAAATGACCCGGCATAGGAGTCATGTCGTCTAACGTGCCATCCACCTTTCGGTTGACAGGCGCATCGAGAAAAATCTCGTCGCGCTGCGGGCGGCCTGTCCGCTGCGGGTCGTCGCTCGAGCGACGGGCCTGCGGTTCGGTCGCCAATGCCGGATAGCTGGAAGTGGCATCTGCGTCGTTTAACGCGTCGGGTTCGCGCTCGGTTGACGCACGGTTTCGCGCGTCACCGAAATGTCATCCGGGCCGCTTTGCGCGCTCCCACGGCGCGCGCGGCGGCAGCTCGCGGGTTTCGCCGGGCGCGAGGCCGAGCGCGAACAGGTCGAGCGCGCCGATGCCGACCCGGATGAGGCGCAGCGTCGGGAAGCCGACCGCTGCGGTCATCCGCCGCACCTGGCGGTTCTTGCCCTCGGCGATCTCGAGCTCGATCCAGGTCGTCGGGATCGCCGCGCGGTAGCGGACCGGCGGGTTGCGCGGCCAGAGCGTGTCGGGCGGCGTGACGAAGCGCGCGCGGCATGGGCGGGTCACATAGTCGCCGAGGTCGACGCCGCGCTCGAGCGTCGCGAGCGCGCCCGCATCCGGCGCGCCCTCGACCTGCGCCCAGTAGCGCTTGACGAGCTTGTGGCGCGGCTCGGCGATCTTCGCCTGCAGCGCGCCGTCGTCGGTAAGGAGGAGGAGCCCTTCGCTGTCGGCGTCGAGGCGGCCCGCCGGATAGACGCCGGGCGTCTTCACCCAGTCGCCGAGCGATCCGCGGGTTTCGTGCGGGGAGAACTGGCAGATCGTGCCGAACGGCTTGTTGAGAGCGATGAGGTGCATGGGGCAAGGCTCGCGGTGGCGCGCGGCGCAACGCGGGCCGCGTTCTATGGCAAATGGCGGAATCTTAATGCATAATACGGAACGGCAAGTCTTTTGTCTTATATAAGACTTGTGCGGGGCCGACACGCCAGGTTCGCGCCGCCCTGCGCCGCGGGAGCGCTAGAATAGCGGCTCGCTGTTGTCGGCGCCGGGCAGGCGCCGCCGCCCGACCGCGCAAAACCAGATACCCACCAGCCCAGCCATATCACTGGAGTCGATCATGCCGTATCAGCACATCAAGGTTCCGGAAGGCGGTGACAAGATCACCGTCAACAAGGATTTCTCGCTCAACGTTTCCGATCAGCCGATCATTCCTTACATCGAAGGCGACGGCACGGGCTTCGACATCACGCCGGTGATGATCAAGGTCGTCGACGCGGCGGTCGAGAAGGCGTACGCCGGCAAGAAGAAGATCCACTGGATGGAGATCTACGCCGGCGAGAAGGCGACGAAGGTCTACGGTCCGGACGTATGGCTGCCGGAAGAGACGCTGCAGGTGCTGAAGGAATACGTCGTGTCGATCAAGGGGCCGCTCACGACCCCGGTCGGCGGCGGCATCCGCTCGCTGAACGTCGCGCTGCGCCAGGATCTCGACCTGTACGTCTGCCTGCGCCCCGTGCAGTACTTCAAGGGCGTGCCGTCGCCGGTGCGCGCGCCGGAAAAGACCGACATGGTGATCTTCCGCGAGAATTCGGAAGACATCTACGCCGGCATCGAATGGGCGGCCGAGTCCGAGCAGGCGAAGAAGGTCATCAAGTTCCTGCAGGAAGAGATGGGCGTGAAGAAGATCCGCTTCCCGGAAACGTCGGGCATCGGCATCAAGCCCGTGTCGAAGGAAGGCACCGAGCGTCTCGTGCGCAAGGCGATCCAGTACGCGATCGACAACGACCGCAAGTCGGTCACGCTCGTCCACAAGGGCAACATCATGAAGTTCACGGAAGGCGCGTTCCGTGACTACGGCTATGCGCTCGCGCAGAAGGAGTTCGGCGCCGAGCTGATCGACGGCGGCCCGTGGATGAAGTTCAAGAACCCGAAGACGGGCAACGAGATCGTCATCAAGGATTCGATCGCCGACGCGTTCCTGCAGCAGATCCTGCTGCGTCCGGCCGAGTACGACGTGATCGCGACGCTGAACCTGAACGGCGACTACATCTCCGACGCGCTCGCCGCGCAAGTCGGCGGCATCGGCATCGCGCCGGGCGCGAACCTGTCGGATTCGGTCGCGATGTTCGAAGCGACGCACGGCACGGCGCCGAAGTACGCGGGCAAGGATTACGTGAACCCGGGCTCGGAAATCCTGTCGGCCGAAATGATGCTGCGCCACCTCGGCTGGACCGAAGCGGCAGACGTCATCATCGCCGCGATGGAAAAGTCGATCCTGCAGAAGCGCGTCACGTACGACTTCGCGCGCCTGATGGAAGGCGCGACGCAAGTGTCGTGCTCGGGCTTCGGCCAGGTGCTGATCGAAAACATGCAGTAAGCGCGTCGGCTCGGCCGATGTCGAACGACACCCCGGCGGGCCTCGCGCCCGCCGGGGTGTTTCATTTTGATGCGGCGCATGCGCGCAGCGACCGCAAGCGGTGAGCGGCGCGCATGCGGACTGGTGTATCGTCGGAATCTCCGTTTCAGCGACACAGGAACCGATCGATGTTGCGCAGACATTTTCTTTCGAGCGCGCTGGCGGCAGCCGTCGCGTCGCTCCTCGCGCGCGGCGCGTTCGCCGCGGGCCGCGCGATGGACGGCATGGAAGGGATGGGCGACATGCCGGACATGAAGCCCGCGCCCGCCCGCGGGCGGCACGGCAAGCCTGCGCCGCCCGCGCTCGCGGCTGCGGACGCGCTGCCTGCGGGCGCGTCGCTCGCCGCGCTGCGCGTGCTCGCGAACGAGAGCCGCGAGCCGGGCGTATTCCGCGCGACGCTCACCGCGCAGCCCGTCGCGCGTGCGCTGCTGCCGGGCGCCGCGCCGACGACGTTCTGGCAATTCGGCGCGGGCGCGCGGG
This sequence comes from Burkholderia oklahomensis C6786, assembly GCF_000959365.1. Lineage (NCBI taxonomy): Bacteria > Pseudomonadati > Pseudomonadota > Betaproteobacteria > Burkholderiales > Burkholderiaceae > Burkholderia > Burkholderia oklahomensis. The sequence continues at coordinate 803,653 of NZ_CP009555.1, read as the reverse complement.
GGCCGGCGGTCGGGCCGCTCATCGACGTGCGCGAAGGCGACACGGTCGAGATCCGCTTCGTCAATCGCCTGCCGCAGCCGTCGACGATCCACTGGCACGGGCTGCCCGTGCCGCCCGAACAGGACGGCAATCCGTCCGATCTCGTCGCGCCGGGCGCGACGCATGTCTATCGGTTCACGCTGCCGAAGGGGAGCGCGGGCACGTACTGGTATCACCCGCATCCGCACATGATGACGGCCGAGCAGGTGTTTCGCGGGCTCGCGGGGCCGTTCGTCGTGCGAGCGGCCGACGATCCGCTCGCCGGCTGGCCCGAGCGGCATCTATTCGTCTCCGATCTCAAGCTTGCACGCGACGGCACGATTGCACCGAGCGGCATGATGGACTGGATGAACGGCCGCCAAGGCCAGTTCGTGCTCGTCAACGGTGCGCGCCGGCCGCGCATTTCACTCACCGGCGACGAGCGCTGGCGCGTGTGGAACGCGTGCAGCGCGCGCTATCTGCACATCGCGTTCGATGACGGGCGATTGTTCGCGCACGTCGGCACTGATGGCGGCCTGTTCGATGCGCCGCGCGACGTGACGTCGCTGCTGCTCGCGCCGGGCGAGCGCGCCGAGCTCGTCGTGCGCGCGGGCGATAAGGCGTCGCGCGCGGTGCTGACGGCACTCGAGTACGACCGCGGCAAGATGTCGATGTCGGACGCCGAGCATGGCGGCCTGCCGCCCGATCCCGCGCAGCCGCTCGCCGACGTCGCGTTCGAGCCCGCCGCGCCGCGCGCGCTGCCCGAGCGGCTGCGCGCGGTGCCCGCGCTCGGCGAGCCCGTCGCGCGCAAGGAAGTCGTGTTCGGCGAGCAGATGGACATGGACGCGATGATGCGCGCGGGCGCGCACGGCCGACCGGCCGGCATGCGCTTCATGGTGAACGGCGCGACGTTCGAGCCGCATCGTGCGACGTTGACGAGCCGGCGCGGCGATGTCGAGTCGTGGACGATTCGTAACGAAACCGACATGGATCATCCGTTTCATCTGCACGGCACGCAGTTCCAGGTGATCGAGCGCGAGACGGCGGGGAAGACGGCGCCGGAGCCCTATCGCGCATGGCGCGACACGGTGAACGTTCGGAAGGGCGAGAGCGTGCGCATCCTCACGACGCAGACGGAGCGCGGCGAGCGGATGTTTCATTGCCATATCCTCGAGCACGAGGATCTCGGGATGATGGGAACGCTGAAAGTCGTTTGAAATGCGTTGCGGCCGAGTTCGGCGACCGAGCGCACGCTCGGCTCGCGGCTCGCGGCGCCCGACGGGCGGGCGAAAAAAAACCCGGCTGGAAGCCGGGTTTTCTATTCCTGATCCAGACGGCCCTCAAGCAGCTTGGATGTTCGACGCCTGCTTACCCTTCGGGCCCTGCACAACCTCGAAGCTGACCTTTTGGCCTTCCTTCAGGGTCTTGAAGCCCTGCATGTTGATCGCCGAGAAATGTGCAAACAGATCTTCGCCGCCTTCGTCGGGCGTGATGAAGCCGAAGCCCTTCGCGTCATTGAACCATTTGACAATACCAGTTGCCATACCTACTTCCCCTGTCACACAGTCGCTACTTACAACGAGCACGCTCGAAAAGCTAAACGACCGGCATACGCAGCCGTTCCCCCCTCACAAGCTCACCTCGGCCTCTTTCGATTGTCAAAGACAAATTGAAAAAAGTGCCAGCTTGATTGTTGGCGCTCTTTAATGGAGTGTCAAGAAAATTTTTAGACGTATACGGGGACGTTGTAAAGAACCCATTTTCAGGGTTTATCCCGCTTTGCTTCGCAGTGTCGGGGCGAGCGAGGCGGCTTGAAAAGTCGCATAATCGTCGCACATACCAGGCTCGAGTGACGCGCGTTCGAGGTTGTCCGCGTTGTGGGATACTCGATCCATGCACAGTGCGCGGGCGGCACGCCGCATGCTTGCACATCGAACGGGAGCCGGCCCCGCAGCCGGCTCCCGTTCGATGTGAGAGGGACGCTGCCGCACGTGGGGAGCCGGGGAGGGCGCCGGCTGGTCAGTCGGTTAACGACAGGATTGCGGGCCTGTCCGAGTTGTTTAGAATGGGTGTATGGCGATTATCCCGGACAAGCAGGACAGCACCGTCCTGGAACGCAAGGAGCAGAAGCTCAAGCCGCCTTCGATGTACAAGGTGGTGCTCCTGAACGATGACTTCACGCCAATGGAATTCGTCGTGATGATCGTGCAGGAGTATTTCAAGAAGGATCGCGAAACGGCCACGCAGATTATGTTGAAGGTGCATCGCGAAGGGCGGGGGGTTTGTGGGGTCTATACGCGAGACATCGCGTCGACCAAAGTCGAGCAAGTCGTTACCCATGCGCGGCAGGCCGGGCATCCGCTGCAGTGCGTGATGGAGGAAGCATGATTGCCCAGGAATTGGAAGTCAGCCTGCACATGGCGTTCATGGAAGCGCGCCAGGCGCGGCATGAGTTCATTACGGTCGAGCATCTCTTGTTGGCGCTGCTGGATAATCCGACGGCAGCCGAAGTGTTGCGCGCGTGTGCCGCGAACATCGAGGACCTGCGCCAGAACCTGCGCAATTTCATCCACGACAACACGCCGACCGTACCCGGCACCGACGACGTCGACACGCAGCCGACGCTCGGTTTTCAGCGCGTGATCCAGCGCGCGATCATGCATGTGCAGTCGACGTCGAACGGCAAGAAGGAAGTCACGGGCGCGAACGTGCTCGTCGCGATCTTCGGCGAGAAGGATTCGCACGCGGTCTACTATCTGCAGCAGCAGGGCGTGACGCGCCTCGACGTCGTCAACTTCATCTCGCACGGCATCGCGAAGACGAGCAGCAGCGAGTCCGCGAAGCCCGCCGACGCGAGCGCGGAAGCCGACGACGCGAACACGCAGAAGGAAACGCCGCTCGCGCAGTTCACGCAGAATCTGAACCAGATGGCGAAGGACGGCCGCATCGATCCGCTCATCGGACGCGAGTCCGAGGTCGAGCGCGTCGTGCAGGTGCTCTGCCGTCGCCGCAAGAACAATCCGCTCCTCGTCGGCGAGGCGGGCGTCGGCAAGACGGCGATCGCCGAGGGCCTCGCATATCGCATCACGCGCGGCGAGGTGCCGGACATTCTCGCGAACGCGCAGGTGTATTCGCTCGACATGGGCGCGCTCCTCGCGGGCACGAAGTATCGCGGCGACTTCGAGCAGCGTCTGAAGACGGTGCTCAAGGAACTGAAGGAGCGTCCGCACGCGATCCTCTTCATCGACGAGATCCATACGCTGATCGGCGCGGGCGCCGCGTCGGGCGGCACGCTCGACGCGTCGAACCTGCTGAAGCCGGCGCTGTCGTCGGGCACGCTCAAGTGCATCGGCGCGACGACGTTCACCGAGTATCGCGGGATCTTCGAAAAGGATGCGGCGCTGTCGCGGCGCTTCCAGAAGATCGACGTGACGGAGCCGACCGTCGAGCAGACGGTTGCGATCCTGCGCGGCCTGAAGTCGCGCTTCGAGGAGCATCACGGCGTCAAGTATTCGTCGGGCGCGCTGTCGGCGGCCGCCGAGCTGTCGGCGCGCTTCATCACCGACCGTCATCTGCCCGACAAGGCGATCGACGTGATCGACGAGGCGGGCGCCGCGCAGCGCGTGCTGCCGAAGTCGAAGCAGAAGAAGACGATCGGCAAGAGCGAGATCGAGGAAATCATCTCGAAGATCGCGCGCGTTCCGCCGCAGAGCGTGTCGCAGGACGACCGCAGCAAGCTGCAGACGCTCGACCGCGATCTGAAGAGCGTCGTGTTCGGCCAGGATCCGGCGATCGACGCGCTCGCGGCCGCGATCAAGATGGCGCGCGCGGGCCTCGGCAAGCTCGACAAGCCGATCGGCGCGTTCCTGTTCTCCGGTCCGACGGGCGTCGGCAAGACCGAAGTGGCGCGGCAGCTCGCGTTCACGCTCGGCATCGAGCTGATCCGCTTCGACATGTCCGAGTACATGGAGCGTCACGCGGTGAGCCGCCTGATCGGCGCGCCGCCGGGCTACGTCGGGTTCGACCAGGGCGGGCTCCTCACCGAGGCCGTCACGAAGAAGCCGCATTGCGTGCTGCTGCTCGACGAAATCGAGAAGGCGCATCCGGACATCTTCAACGTGCTGCTGCAGGTGATGGACCACGGCACGCTGACCGACAACAACGGCCGCAAGGCGGATTTCCGCAACGTCATCATCATCATGACGACGAACGCGGGCGCGGAGTCGATGCAGAAGGCGTCGATCGGCTTCACGACGCGCCGCGAAACCGGCGACGAAATGGTCGACATCAAGCGTCTGTTCACGCCGGAGTTCCGCAACCGTCTCGACGCGATCATCAGCTTCCGCTCGCTCGATGAGGAAATCATCATGCGGGTGGTCGACAAGTTCCTGATCCAGCTCGAGGAGCAACTGCACGAGAAGAAGGTCGACGCGCTGTTCACCGACGCGTTGCGCAAGCATCTCGCGAAGCACGGCTTCGACCCGCTGATGGGCGCGCGGCCGATGCAGCGGCTGATTCAGGATACGATCCGGCGCGCGCTTGCCGACGAGCTGCTGTTCGGCAAGCTCGTCAACGGCGGTCACGTGACGGTCGACGTCGACGAGAGCGACAAGGTGCAACTGTCGTTCGACAAGACGGCGACGCCGCCCAGCAAGCCCAACGAAGAGACGGTGGAAGTCGAATAACCGCTGGTCGAACGCTTCGAACGAACGGCGCGGGAAGTCTCCCGCGCCGTTTCGTTTTGTTTGCAGCAGATAAAAAGCACGAAAGCAGGAGTTTGGTTTGACGCAACAACAACGAACGTTCGACCCGATCGTCGAGCGCGAGAAGGGTCTGCGGCGCGGGCTCTCGTCGGGGCAGATGGCGATGATCGCGATCGGGGGCGCGATCGGGACGGGTCTCTTTCTGGGCAGCGGCTTCGCGATCGGGCTCGCGGGGCCGGGCGTGCTGGTGTCGTATGCGATCGGCGCGCTGATCGCGCTGCTGCTGATGGGCGCGCTGGCGGAAATGACGGTCGCGCATCCGACGTCGGGCTCGTTCGGCGCGTATGCCGAGCATTATGTCGGTCCGCTCGCCGGGTTTCTCGTCCGCTATGCGTACTGGTCGGCCGTCGTGTTCGCGGTCGGCACCGAGGTGAGCGCGATCGCCGTCTTCATGAAATACTGGTGTCCGGCCGTGCCCGGCTGGTACTGGGTCATCGGGTTTTCGGCCGTGCTGATCGCCGTGAACATGGCGAGCGTCACGCTGTACGGCGTCGTCGAATACGTGTTCTCGCTGCTGAAGATCACCGCGATCGTCGCGTTCATCGTGCTCGGCGCGTACTTTGTCTCGACAGCGCCCGCTTCGTCCGGCATCGGTTTCGCGAACTACGCGGCGCACGGCGGCTTCTTTCCGAAGGGTTTCTCGGGCGCGTGGGTCGCGGTGATCGTCGCGATCTTCAGCTACATGAGCATCGAAACCGTCGCGATCGCGGCGGGTGAAGCGCGCGATCCGCAGCGCGCGGTGTCGCAAGCGTTTCGGTCGACCGTGCTTCGTCTCGTGCTGTTCTATCTGCTCACGCTGTCGCTGATGCTCGCGATCGTGCCGTGGACGCAGGCCGGCACCGACGAAAGCCCGTTCGTCAAGGTGATGGCCGCCACGCACGTGCCGTACGCGGCGGGCGTCATCAACTTCGTCGTGCTCGTCGCGGCGCTCTCCGCGATGAACAGCCAGCTCTACGTGACGACGCGAATGATGTTCAGCCTGTCGCGCGCGCGGCTCGCGCCCGCGCTCTTCGGGCGCATCGGCGCGAACGGCGTGCCGCTCGCGGCGCTCGTCGTATCGTCGAGCGGCGTCGCGATCGCGGCCGTGCTGGTCGCGCTGTATCCGGAAACCGCGTTCACGCTGCTGATGGCGATCGCGATGTTCGGCGCGCTGTTCACGTGGCTGATGATCTTCGTCACGCATCTCTGCTTTCGCGCGCGCTATCGCGGTCCGACGCCCGCGTTCAGGATGTGGCTGCATCCGATCGGCAGTCTGCTCGGCGCGGCGCTCGTCGGCGCGGTGCTCGTGACGACGGCGTTTACGCGCGAGTTCAGAATGACGATGATGGTCGGCATTGCGTTCATGGTGCTGCTGACGCTCGCGTATCGGCTGCATTACCGCGCGCGGCACGCCGGCTAGCTGCAGCGTGAAGAGCGCGAAGCCGGGACGCGGCGGCGGCGCGGCATGAGGGGCGGCATTTCTGGCGAGAGACAGAATGACGATGGCGAAGAACACCGGCGAAGCGACCGATGCCGAGCACACGACGGCGCATGCGCGCGCGGGAGCGCTCGCGCGTGCGGTGAAGCGCATCGCGTTGGGCGCGCTCGTCGGCGTCGCGCTCGCTTGTCCGTTCGCGGCCTCGTTCGGGGCGACCTTGCGCGCGTCTTCGAGCGGCGGGGCCGTGCCGCTTCTCGACACGACGCCGTGGCTCGCGAGCGTGCAAGCGCCGAAGTCCCCGTTCTTCACGCGCGAATCGGACGCCGAAGGCGTGTCGTTCCACTTCAAGAACAGCGGCCGCTACGTCGCGAAGGGCGGCGAGGTGGTCGTCAGCGAGTCGGCGGACGGCGACATGTGGCTGAGCGGCATGGTGCACGCGACGTACATCGACGGCGCGGGTGTCGCGACATCCGGATGGCTCGTGCGCTCGCACTTGCGGCCGATCCGGACGCCCATGCGCGCGCCCGGCTGGGACGGCCGCTGGCGCAGCAGCGAGGGCGCGCGCAGGCTGATCGTGCGCGGCGATCGCGTCAGCTATTCGTTCATGGGGGGCGGCGCGCGGTCGCGCGTCGAGATGCTGTTGCGGATGCGGCCCGTGTCTGACGTCGAAGCGACGCTGTCGCGCGCGCAAGCGTCGGACGGCGTATGCGATCTCGATGTGCGGCGTCTCGGCGACTATCTCGTCGTGACCGCGCGGGATTGTTTCATCCATGGCGTGAATCCAGAGGGAATCCTGCGCAGACAGCAATAACGTGCACTGCCTGTGTGCGTCAACGCGCGAATCGGTCGATGTTCGCACGCCGCGGATGCGGGTTAACGCTCTCTTAAGCGACCGTTCTTTAGCATTCGAGTCTCGTGCCGCATGGCGGCGATTGGTCTATTCCGAATTCCTTCGAGAGGCTCGCATGAACAAGCTCCCTGCGATTACGCTCGCGTTCTGGGTGATGAAGATCTGCGCGACGACGCTCGGCGAAACCGGCGGCGATCTGCTGTCGATGACGCTCAATGTCGGCTATGCGTACAGCTCGTTGATCCTGTTCTCGTTCTTCATCGTCACGCTCGCCGCGCAGCTCGCGACGACGCGCTACCGTCCGGCGATCTACTGGGCGGTGATCGTCGCGACGAGCACCGCCGGCACGACGATGTCCGACTTCATGGACCGCACGCTCGGTCTCGGCTACGCGGCCGGCTCCGGCATTCTCGTCGCGATCCTGCTGACGATCTTCGCCGTGTGGCGGCTGCAGGGCGAATCGCTCGCGGTCACCGAGATCCGCACGCGCAAGGTCGAGCTCCTCTACTGGGTCGCGATTCTGTTCTCGAACACGCTCGGCACCGCGCTCGGCGACTTCCTCGCCGACAGTTCGGGCCTGGGCTTCGCGGGCGGCGCGTTCCTGATCGGCGGCTTGCTCGCGGTGATCGTGCTCGCCGCGTACCTGACGAACGTGTCGAAGGTGCTCCTGTTCTGGGCGGCGTTCGTGCTGACGCGGCCGTTCGGCGCGACGGTCGGCGACCTGCTGACGAAGCCCGTCGCGAAGGGCGGCCTCGGGTTCGGCACCGTCGGTTCGTCGGCGATTCTCGCGGGCGTGCTGATCGCGCTCGTGATCTATGCGATGTTCGCCGAAGCGAAGCAGGCGAAGCAAGGGGAGCAGCCGCAGCTCGGCTGGAAGCAGCCGGCGCTCGAGGAGTGAGCGGCAGCGTAACGGCAAGAGGCGGGAAGCGAAGCGCGTGCGGGGGCGGTTGGGCCCCGCACGCGTTTTGTCGCGTGGCTCAGTTGCGGCCGGTGCTGCCGAAGCCGCCCGCGCCGCGCTCGCTCTGCGCGAAGTCGTCGACGAGATTGAACGCCGCCTGCACGACCGGCACGATCACGAGTTGCGCGAGGCGTTCGAACGGGTTCAGCACGAATTCGGTCTGGCCGCGGTTCCACGTCGAGATCATCAGCTCGCCCTGGTAGTCCGAATCGATGAGGCCGACCAGGTTGCCGAGCACGATCCCGTGCTTGTGGCCGAGGCCCGAGCGCGGCAGGATCAGCGCCGCGTAGCCGGGATCGGCGAGATGGATCGCGAGGCCGGTCGGCACGAGCGCCGTGTCGCCCGGCTTCAGCGTGATGGGCGCGTCGAGGCACGCGCGCAGATCGAGGCCCGCGCTGCCGGTCGTCGCGTATTTCGGCAGGTAGTCGCGCACGCGCGCGTCGAGAATCTTGAGATCGAGTTTCATGCGGCGAAAATCGGTGACGGTGGTTGAGAGGCGCGGCCGCGCGAGGCGGCCGCGGCGATGCGTCAGATGAGGCTCGTGTCGGGCAGCCGCTTCGCGATTTCGGCGACGAGCGCGTGCGCGAGCGTCATCTTGTCGGCGCGCGGCAGGCGCGTCGTGCCGCTCGCTTCGAACAGCACGACTTCGTTATCGTCGAGGCCGAACGTCAGCGGGCCGAGATTGCCGATCAGAAGGGGCACGTTCTTGCGCACGCGCTTTTCCTCGCCGTGCACGTCGAGATCGCCGCTCTCCGCCGCGAAGCCGACGCAATAGGGCGCATCGGGCCGCGCCGCGACGGTCGCGAGGATGTCCGGATTCTCGACGAACGTGAGCGCCGGCATCTTGTGGTCGGCGGTCTTCTTGATCTTGTGCTCGGCGGGCTGCGCGGCGCGCCAGTCGGCGACCGCGGCGACCGCGATGAATACGTCGGCGTCCGGCACCGCGTTCAGCACCGCGTCGTGCATCTGCTGCGCGGTCTGCACGTCTTCGCGGTACACGCCCCACGGCGTCGGCAGATGGACGGGGCCCGCGACGAGATGCACGTCGGCGCCCGCCTGCTGCGCGGCGCGCGCGATCGCGAAGCCCATCTTGCCGCTCGAGCGGTTCGTGAGCCCGCGGACCGGATCGAGCGGCTCGAACGTCGGGCCCGCGGTGATCAGCACGCGGCGATGCGCGAACACCTTCGGCTGGAAGTGCGACACGATCGCTTCGTAGATCGCCTCCGGCTCGAGCATCCGGCCGTCGCCGACTTCGCCGCACGCCTGCGCGCCCGAATCGGGCCCGAGCACCGCGACGCCGTCGTGGCGCAACTGCGCGACGTTGCGCTGCGTCGCCGGGTTCTGCCACATCTGGCGGTTCATCGCGGGCACGACGAGCAGCGGGCAGTCGCGCGCGATGCACAGCGTCGACAGCAGATCGTCGGCGAAACCGTGCGCGAGCTTCGCGAGGAAATCGGTCGACGCGGGCGCGATCACGATCGCGTCGGCTTCGCGCGACAAGTCGATGTGCGCCATGTTGTTCGGCATCCGCGCGTCCCACTGGCTCGTGTAGACGGGGCGGCCGGACAGCGCCTGCATCGTGACGGGGGTGATGAATTGCGTCGCGGCGTCGGTCATCACGACCTGCACGGTCGCGCCCGCCTTCGTCAGAAGACGCGTGAGCTCGGCGATCTTGTAGCAGGCGATGCCGCCCGTGAGGCCGAGGACGAGGTGTTTTCCTGCGAGTTCTGCGTGTGCCAACTGAAGTCTCCGGAAGCACGTGGGGCCGGCGCGCGCCGGCCCCTGCGCGAAGTGTATGCGCTCAGCGTGCGCCGCGCACGCGGCGCAGCTCGTCGTAGATGAGGAGCACCGCGCCTACCGTGATCGCGGAGTCGGCGAGGTTGAACGCGGGCCAGTGCCACGCGCCGGCGTGGAAGTCGAGGAAGTCGATCACGTGACCGTACAGCAGGCGGTCGATCACGTTGCCGAGCGCGCCGCCGAGGATCAGCGCGAGCGACAAGCTGAAGAGGCGCTGATGGCCATGGCGCTTCAGCAGGTAGCAGATCACGAGCGTCGCGCCGATGCCGAGCGCCGTGAACGCCCAGCGCTGCCAGCCGCCCGCCGTCGCGAGGAAGCCGAACGCCGCGCCGCGGTTGTAGATCAGCGTCAGGTTGAAGAACGGCGTCAACGGGTGCATCGCGCCGTACGCGAACGTCTTCAGCACGGCGATCTTCGTCAGCTGATCGAACAGGATCACGATCAGCGAGATGCCGAGCCACGGCGCGAGCGCGCCGCCCGAGGATTTCGACAGGGTGGTCTTCGCCATTTATGCAGCGCTCCGGGTTTCGCCGTTTTCGAACAGGTTGGAGAAGCAGCGGCCGCAGAGCGTCGGATGATCGGCGTGCGCGCCGACGTCTTCGCGGTAGTGCCAGCAGCGTTCGCACTTCTGGTACTTCGACGTCGCGACGTCGACGCCCTCGTCGCTTTCCGCATCGACCTTCGCGACCGTCGCCGCCGACGTGATCAGCACGAACTTCAGATCGTCGCCGAGGCTCGCGAGCGCGTCGAAGCGCGCGCCCGACGCGCGCACTTCGACTTCTGCCTGCAGCGACGAGCCGATGCGGTTCTCGGTGCGCGCTTCCTCGAGCGCCTTCGTCACGCTGCCGCGCACGTCGCGCAGCAGCGACCATTTCGCGACGAGCGCGTCGGCGTCGGCGACTTCCGGATATGCGTAGTAGGTTTCGGTGAAGATCGTGTCGCTTTGCGGCCGGAACACGCGCCACGCTTCCTCGGCCGTGAACGACAGGAACGGCGCGAGCACGCGCAGGAGGCCCTGCGTCACGTGGTAGAGCGCCGTCTGCGCGGAGCGGCGCGCGTTCGACGCCGGCGCGCTCGTGTACAGGCGATCCTTCAGCACGTCGAGATAGAAGCCGCCCAAGTCTTCCGAGCAGAACGTCTGCAGCTTCGCGACGACCGGGTGGAACTCGTACTTCTCGTAATGCGCGAGCAGCTCGGTCTGAAGCTGCGCGGCGAACGCGACCGCATAGCGGTCGATCTCGAGCCATTCGCTCGCGGGCAGCGCGTCCTTCGCGTAATCGAAGTCCGACAGGTTCGCGAGCAGGAAGCGCAGCGTGTTGCGGATCCGGCGATAGCCTTCCGTCACGCGCTTGAGAATCTCCTCGGAGATCGCGAGCTCGCCCGAATAATCGGTCGATGCGATCCACAGGCGGATGATCTCCGCGCCGAGGCGGTTCGCGACTTCGTGCGGATCGATCCCGTTGCCGAGCGACTTGCTCATCTTGCGGCCTTCGCCGTCGACCGTGAAGCCGTGCGTGAGGAGGCCCTTGTACGGCGCGCAGCCGTCGAGCATCGACGCGGTCAAGAGCGACGAGTGGAACCAGCCGCGGTGCTGGTCCGAGCCTTCGAGGTACAGGTCGGCCGGGAACTGCAGCTGATCCTTGTGCGAGCCGCGCAGCACGTGCCAGTGCGTCGTGCCCGAGTCGAACCAGACGTCGAGCGTGTCGCGGTTCTTTTCATAGAGGTTCGCGTCGTCGCCGATCAGCTCGCGCGGATCGAGCGTCTGCCATGCTTCGATGCCCGCCCGCTCGATGCGCTTCGCGACTTCCTCGAGCAGCTCGAGCGTGCGCGGATGCAGCTCGCCCGTTTCCTTGTGGACGAAGAACGCCATCGGCACGCCCCATTGGCGCTGGCGCGACAGCGTCCAGTCCGGACGGTTCGCGATCATGCTGTGCAGGCGCTGCTTGCCCCACGACGGATAGAACGCGGTCGCGTCGACCGCGTCGAGCGCGGTCTCGCGCAGCGTCCGGCCGCCGTCCGTCGGCTGCGTGTCCATGCCGGCGAACCATTGCGACGTCGCGCGATAGATGATCGGCGTCTTGTGGCGCCAGCAGTGCATGTAGCTGTGCGAGTAGTGCTCGTTGCGCAGCAGCGAGCCCGCCGCCTTCAGCGCGTCGACGATCTTCGGATTCGCGTCCCAGATCGTGAGGCCGCCGAAGAGCGGCAGCGATTCGATGTAGCGGCCGTCGCCCATCACCGGGTTGATGATGTCCGAATCGGTCATGCCGTGCGACTTGCAGGAGACGAAGTCCTCGACGCCGTACGCGGGCGACGAGTGGACGACGCCCGTGCCGGTGTCGGTCGTCACGTAGTCGCCGAGATAGACGGGCGCGGTGCGCTTGTAGCCCGGATGCGCGGCGGCGAGCGGGTGATGGAAGCGCAGGTTCGCGAGCTTGTCGCCGCGCGTCGTCGCGATCACGCGGCCCGTCAGATCGAAGTCCTTCATGCACGCTTCGACGCGTTCCTCGGCGATGACGAGGAGGCCGCGCTGCGTGTCGACGAGCGCGTAGACGATTTCCGGATGGAGGTTGAGCGCCTGGTTTGCCGGAATGGTCCAGGGCGTCGTGGTCCAGATCACGATCCCGCCTTCGGCGCGCGGCAGCGCGGGGAGGCCGAACGCCTGCGCGGTTTTTTCCGGTTCCGCGAACGCGAACAGCACGTCGATCGTCGGATCGGTGCGGTCCTTGTATTCGACCTCCGCTTCGGCGAGCGCCGAGCCGCAGTCGAAGCACCAGTTCACGGGCTTCAGGCCGCGATACACGTAGCCCTTCTCGATGATCTTGCCGAGCGCGCGGATTTCTTCCGCCTCGTTCTGGAAGTTCATCGTCTTGTACGGATTGTCCCATTCGCCGAGCACGCCGAGGCGCTTGAAGCCCGCCTTCTGCTTCTCGATCTGCTCGGTCGCATAGGCGCGCGCCTTCTCCATCACCTCGGCGGCGGGCAGCGACTTGCCGAACTGCTTCTCGATCTGGATCTCGATCGGCATCCCGTGGCAGTCCCAGCCGGGCACGTACGGCGCGTCGAAGCCCGCCATGTTGCGCGACTTCACGACCATGTCCTTCAGGATCTTGTTGACCGCGTGGCCCAGGTGGATGTCGCCGTTCGCGTACGGCGGGCCGTCATGCAGGATGAACTTCGGGCGGCCCTGGCTCGCCGCGCGGATCTTGTCGTAGACGCCGCGCGTTTCCCAGTCCTTCACCCATTGCGGTTCGCGCTTCGGGAGGTCGCCGCGCATCGGGAACGGCGTGTCGAGCAGGTTGACCGGATACTTGGCCTGCGGTTTCGAATCGGCTTTCTTGTTGCTCATGTCGGGATCGCTGTGAAATCTTGGGGACGCTCGTGCGTCGTGAAATCGGAGAGGCGCGGCGCGGGCTTCGGGCGGCGCGGCGGACGGCGCGCCCGGCGCGGGCGCGGCGTCGATCAGCTAATTCGGTCGGTGGCCGACGTCGCGAAGCCGGTCGCGCGGCTGCCCGGCGCGCGGCCGTGCGCGGCGAAGTACGCGCGCGTGTCGACGACGTCCTGCGCGATCGCGCGCGCGAGCGTCTCGAGATCGACGAATTTCGCCTCGTCGCGCAGCTTCTTCAGGAACTCGACGCGAACGAGTTTGCCATACGCGTCGCCGTGCCAGTCGAGCAGATGCACTTCGAGCAGCACACGGCCCGAATCGTCGACGGTCGGCCGCACGCCCAAGCTCGCGACGCCCGGCAGCGGCTCGGGCCCGATGCCGTGCACGTGGACGACGAAGATGCCGGACAGCGCCGGGCGCTTGTGCGCGATCGGCAGGTTCAGCGTCGGGAAGCCGAGGTCGCGGCCGAGCTTCAGGCCGTGCGTGACGTGGCCGCTGATCGCGTAGCCGTGGCCGAGCGCGCGCGCGGCCGCGTCGAGATCGCCCGCCGCGAGCGCGGCGCGCACGCCGGAGCTCGAGATCCGCGCGCCGTCGGCGTCGGCGAGCGTCTCCATCTGCTCGACCTCGAAGCCGTGGCGCTCGCCCGCCGCCTTCAGCGACGCGAAATTGCCCGCGCGCTTCGCGCCGTAGCAGAAATCGTCGCCGACCATGATCCAGCGCGTGTGCAGCCCGTGGACGAGCGTGTGCTCGACGAACGTCTCGGGTGACTGGCTCGCGAACGTGTGGTTGAAGTGCTCGACGACCACGCGGTCGACGCCGTGCTCGCGCAGCGCCTCGAGCTTGTCGCGCAGCATCGCGATCCGCGGCGGCGCGCCGGCCGGATTGAAGAATTCGCGCGGGTGCGGCTCGAACGTCATCACGCACACGGGCAGCCCGCGCGCATCCGCCGCCGCGCGCACGCGCGCGAGCAGGGCCTGGTGGCCGCGATGGACACCGTCGAAGTTGCCGATCGTCAGCGCGCACGGGGCGCGGCTTTCGGCGTTGGGCAGGCCGCGAAAGACTTTCACGATAGCGGATGGCAGCGTGGGGGATGAGCGGCCGGATGCCGCAAAGCAAAAGATTATAAACGCTCGGGCGGCCGGGCGGCTCAGGATGCCGGAAACGGCAGGGCCGAATGGTAAAATCCGCGGATGAAAAAACTCGTCATCCTGATTTCCGGCCGCGGCAGCAACATGGAGGCCATCGTACGCGCTTGCGCGCGCGAGGGCTGGCCTGCCGAGGTCGCCGCCGTGATTTCCAGCCGGCCGGGCGCCGCGGGCCTCGAATTCGCGGCGTCGCACGGCATCGCGACCGCCGTCGTCGACCATCGCGCATTCGACGGCCGCGACAGCTTCGACGCGGCGCTCGCCGCCGAGATCGACCGTTTCGGCCCCGATCTCATCGTGCTCGCCGGCTTCATGCGCATTCTCACGCCGGCCTTCGTCGCCAGATATGAGGGCCGGATGCTCAACATCCATCCGTCGCTGCTGCCGAGCTTCAAGGGCATCCATACGCACCAGCAGGCGCTCGACGCGGGCGTCGCGCTGCACGGCGCATCCGTCCACTTCGTGATTCCGGAGCTCGACAGCGGCGCGATCGTGGCTCAAGCGGCCGTGCCCGTCGTCGCGGGCGACGACGCCGGCGCGCTCGCCGCGCGCGTGCTCGCGGCCGAGCACGTGCTGTATCCGCGCGCGGTGCGCTGGTTCGTCGAAGGGAAGCTGCGCCTCGAAGCGGGGCGCGCGGTCGTCGCGCCCGACGAGGCGCGCTGGCTGTTCGCGGATGCAATCGACACATCGACGAGCGAGGGCGTATGAAGCTGCACGGTTTCCTGATTGGCCAGACCGAGGCGCTGCTCGCCGAGGTCCTGAAATTCGTCGGCCCGGCCGACGTCACGACGAGCCGCTTCTTCCGCGCGCATCCGAAGCTCGGCCACGCCGAGCGCGGCGTGATCGCCGAGGCGGTGTTCGCGGTGCTGCGGCGGAAGATGGAATACGCGCACCTCGCCGAGAGCGGCACGGGCGCGCCTGCGCGGCGCCTCGCGCTGCTCGGCCTGATGCAGACGGCCGGCCGCTCGGCGCTCAAGCCGTTCGTGACGGACGCCGAGTGGGCGTGGCTCGACCACGTCGCGAAAATCGATCCGGCGAGCCTGCCGCTGCGCGTGCGCACGAACCTGCCCGACTGGATTCATCAGGCGCTTGCCGAGCGTGTCAGCGCGGATGAGCTCGCGCAGTTCGCCGCCGCCGTCAATTATCCGGCGCCGCTCGATCTGCGCGCGAACGCGCTGAAGGCGACGCGCGACCAGGTCATCGACGGCCTGCGCGCGGCGGGCATCGACGCGGGCGCGACGCCGTTCGCGCCGTTCGGCGTGCGCGTCGTCGGCAAGCCGGCGCTCACGAAGCTCAAGCTGTTCGAGGAGGGGCAGATCGAAGTCCAGGACGAGGGCAGCCAGCTGCTGTGCTCGCTCGTCGCGCCGCGGCGCGGCGAGATGGTCGTCGATTTCTGCGCGGGCGCGGGCGGCAAGACGCTCGCGCTCGGCGCGATGATGCGCTCGACGGGCCGCCTGTATGCGTTCGACGTGTCCGAGAAGCGTCTCGCGAAGCTGAAGCCGCGCCTCGCGCGCAGCGGGCTGTCGAACGTGAACCCGGTGCTGATCGACAGCGAGCACGACGCGAAGATCAAGCGGCTCGCGGGCAAGATCGACCGCGTGCTCGTCGATGCGCCGTGCAGCGGCCTCGGCACGCTGCGCCGCAATCCGGACCTGAAGTGGCGCCAGTCGCGCGAGTCGGTCGCCGAGCTCGCGCCGAAGCAGGCGTCGATCCTCGCGAGCGCCGCGCGCCTCGTGAAGAAGGGCGGACGGCTCGTCTACGCGACCTGCAGCGTGCTCGAAGCGGAGAACGAGGCGATCGTGTCCGAATTCCTCGCCGCGCATCCGGAGTTCGCGCTCGTGCCGGCGAACCGCTTGCTCGCCGAGCAGCGGATCGCGCTCGACACGGGCGACTACCTGTCGCTCTGGCCGCACCGCCACGCGACCGACGGCTTCTTCGCCGCGGTCCTCGAGCGGCGTGCGCAATAGCGGGCGGGTTCGCGCATGATCACGAATCACCTGACCCGGCGGCTCGCGGCGGTCGCCCACGACTTCGGCCAGCCGGCGATGATCTGGCAGGCGGTCGCGTTCCTCGGCTCGCTCGCGCTCGCGTGGCTCGTCGCGCGCTTTCTGCGCGGCCGGATCGACGCGCGCCGCCGCGCGGCCGGCCGCCCGCCCGGGCCGGGCGCGCTGAGCCTGAACCGCGCGCTGTTTCCGCTCGTCGGCGGCGCGTTCATGTGGCTCGCGGAGACGGCGTTCGACGAATTGATGCCGACGTCGCTCCTGCAGCTCGCGCTCGTGCCGCTCTTCGGCATCGGCCTCATCTACATCCTGTTCTTCGTCGCGCGCCGCGTGTTCGCGCGCGACGGCCACACGCACGCGTGGCTGTCGATCGTCGAGAAGATCGTGTCGATCGTCGTGTGGGCCGCGATGGCGCTCACGGTGCTCGGCATCCAGCGCGACGTGCTCGCATGGCTCGACAGCGTCCAGTTTCGCGTCGCGAACGCGCGCCTGACGCTCTTGTCGGTGGTGTCGGGCGCGTTGTGGATCTGCGTGACGCTCGTCGTCGCGATGTGGCTCGGCTCGGTGCTCGAAGAGCGGCTGATGCGCGCGCGCTCGCTCGATGCGAACCTGCGGGTCGTGCTCGCGCGCGTCGGCCGCGCGCTGCTCATCTTCGCAGCGGTGCTGATCGGCCTGTCGCTCGTCGGGATCGACGTGACGGTGCTCGGCGTGTTCGGCGGCGCGCTCGGCGTCGGGCTCGGCTTCGGCCTGCAGAAGATCGCGAGCAATTACGTGTCGGGCTTCATCATCCTGCTCGACCGGTCGCTCAGGCTCGGCGACGCGATCAACGTCGGCGGCCTGCAGGGCGTCGTCACGCAGATCCGCACGCGCTACACGGTCGTGCGCGGCCTCGACGGCAACGAGACGCTGATTCCGAACGAGAAGCTCATCACCGACGTCGTGCAGAACCAGTCGTCGTACCTGACGCGCGGCTATGCGAAGGTCGCGGTGCAGGTGGCGTACACGTCGGACGTCGAGCACGCGATGTCGTTGCTCGTCGAGGCGGTGCAGGGCGTCGAGCGCGTGCTCGAGGAGCCGGCGCCGACGCCGTATCTCGTCGGCTTCGGCGCGGACGGCATCGATCTCGAACTCGGTTTCTGGATTGCCGACGCGGCGAAGGGGACGGCGGGCGTGCGCTCGACGGTCAACCGGAACATCTGGCGGCTTTTTGTCGCACACGGGATTTCGATCCCGTTTCCGCAGCGCGAAGTTCGCGTGATCGGGCTGCCGGACGGCATCGCGCCCGCGGCCGGCGCAAACGGCTTCGCGGCCGAGCGGACGCGGCAGGACGCGTAGCGGGCAGGGCGCCGCCGCGCCCCGCTCAGCCCGAATACGCCCGCGTGCGTATTGCACTGCCGCAAGAAATATTCATTTTTTACAAAGACTTGGAACGGATGCAGTAAAATCCCGTCCTACTACGCGGTATGCTTTCATTTTCTTGACGCAGGTTATTTGAGCCGGCGTCCTTACTACTTGCACAGGTAACTGCCTTGTTGAATTCCCTGCTCGATTTCTTTGCCAACGGGCTTCTGCGCTTCACGTGGTGGCAGATCGTGCTGTTCACGCTCGCCGTCACGCACGTGACGATCGTCGGCGTGACCGTCTATCTGCACCGCTGCCAGGCGCACCGCGCGCTCGATCTGCATCCGATCGTGAGCCACTTCTTCCGTTTCTGGCTGTGGATGACGACAGGCATGCTGACGGGCCAGTGGGCGGCGATCCACCGCAAGCACCACGCGAAGTGCGAGACCGAGGAAGATCCGCACAGCCCGCAGACGCGCGGCATCTGGAAGGTGCTGCTCGAAGGCGCCGAGCTGTATCGCGCGGAAGCGAAGAACGAAGAGACGATGCGCAAGTACGGCCACGGCACGCCGAACGACTGGCTCGAGCGCAATCTCTACTCGAAGTATCCGATTCTCGGCGTGAGCGTGATGATGGTGGTCGACGTCGCGCTGTTCGGCCTCGTCGGCCTCACCGTGTGGGCGGTCCAGATGGTGTGGATTCCGTTCTGGGCGGCGGGCGTCGTCAACGGCCTCGGCCACTTCTGGGGCTATCGCAACTTCAACGCGGCCGACGCGAGCACGAACCTGTTTCCGTGGGGCATCGTGATCGGCGGCGAGGAGCTGCACAACAACCACCACACGTTCGCCACGTCGGCGAAGCTGTCGAACAAGTGGTACGAGTTCGACATCGGCTGGATGTATATCCGCATCATGTCGGCGTTCGGGCTCGCGAAGGTGAAGAAGATCGCGCCGACGCCGCGCCTCGCCGCGCGCAAGACCGTGCTCGACCAGGAAACGCTGCAGGCCGTGCTGTCGAACCGCTACGAGGTGATGGCGCGCTACGCGAAGACGCTCAAGCGCGCGTACAAGCAGGAGCTCGCGCATCTGAAGGAGCTCGGCGCGCGCGAGAAGTACCAACTGATGCGCGGCGCGCGCAAGTGGTTCCACAAGGACGAGGCGGGCCTCGACGAGCCGCAGAAGCGGATGCTGCCGGAGATCTTCGCGAACAGCCAGAAGCTGCACACGTTCTTCCAGCTGCGCGCCGAACTTGCCGCGATCTGGGAGCGTTCGAACGCGTCGCGCGAACAGTTGCTCGCGCAGCTGCAGGACTGGTGCCATCGCGCCGAGCAAAGCGGCATCAAGGCGCTGCAAGAGTTCGCGACGCGCCTGCGCCGCTACGCCTGAGTCGTCCGAGCCGAAATCGATTAGAATTTCAGGACGTCACAAACCCCGCGCTGGCGGGGTTTTTTCTTTTGGGCCGGCCGTTTGGCGATGCCGGCCTGTTAGCAGGGCTGAGCTTTGCATAGAACCGGAGTGAGCGCGAAAGCGCCAACGCCGGTCGATAGGAGATGAAGATGCAATCGGCGATCAAACCCGTCGAGTACGACCGCCCGCTCGCGGCAGGGGCGGCCTGCGGCGTCGGCGAGGCGTGGGCGAAGGTGCCCGAGCCGCTCGCCGCCGGCGAGCGCGACGCGCTGAAGGCGCGGATCAAGGCCTTGCTCGCGCGCGAGAAGGCCGTGCTGGTCGCGCACTATTACGTCGACGCGGATCTGCAGGAGCTCGCGGACGAGACGGGCGGCTGCGTCGCCGATTCGCTCGAAATGGCACGCTTCGGCCGCGATCACGACGCGCAGACGCTCGTCGTCGCCGGCGTGCGCTTCATGGGGGAGACGGCGAAGATCTTGAGCCCGGACAAGCGCGTGCTGATGCCCGACCTCGACGCGACGTGCTCGCTCGATCTCGGCTGCCCGGTCGACGAGTTCTCGCAGTTCTGCGACGCGCATCCGAATCGCACGGTCGTCGTCTACGCGAATACGAGCGCCGCGGTGAAGGCGCGCGCCGACTGGATGGTCACGTCGTCGATCGGCCTCGAGATTGTCGCCGATCTGCATGCGCGCGGCGAGAAGCTCATCTGGGCGCCGGACCGTCACCTCGGCGGCTACATCCAGAAGAAGACGGGCGCCGACATGCTGATGTGGCAGGGCTCGTGCCTCGTCCACGACGAGTTCAAGGGCATTGAGCTCGATCTGCTGCGCGCCGAGTATCCGGACGCGAAGATCCTCGTGCATCCCGAGTCGCCCGAGAGCGTCGTCGCGCTCGCGGACGTTGTCGGCTCGACGACGCAGCTCATCGACGCGGCCGTGAAGCTCGATGCGCAGCGCTTCATCGTCGCGACCGATCTCGGCATCCTGCACAAGATGCGGCTCGCGGCGCCCGGCAAGACCTTCATCGAGGCGCCGACGGCCGGCAACAGCGCGACGTGCAAGAGCTGCGCGCATTGTCCGTGGATGGCGATGAACGCGCTGTCGAATCTGGCCGAGGTGCTCGAGCGCGGCCACCACGAGATCTTCGTCGACGCGCCGGTCGCCGAGCGTGCGCGCGTGCCGATCGACCGGATGCTCGATTTCGCGGCGCGCCACAGGAAGCGCGTGCAGGCGAGCGGCGACCTGCAGCGCGATCAGCAACTCTTCGCGAACGTGGGGGCGGCATGACGAACGACGCAGTGTCGCCGCTCTTCGCCGAGATCTCGCGCGAATACGGCGCCGCATTCGAAGCGGCGATCGCGCGTAATGTCGCCGATGCGCTTGCCGAGGATGTCGGCAGCGGCGATCAGACCGGGCGCCTCGTGCCGGACGGCGCACCGCGCCGCGCGCGCGTGATCGTGCGCGAGGCGGCCGTGCTGTGCGGCGTGCCGTGGTTCGTCGCGGTGGTGCGCGCGGTCGATCCGTCGATCGAAGTCGACTGGCGCTATCGCGAAGGCGATCGGATGACGGCCGACTCGACCGTTTGCGAATTGCGCGGCGCCGCGCGGTCGCTGTTGACGGCCGAGCGCAACGCGCTCAATTTCCTGCAGCTGCTGTCGGGCATTGCGACTGCGACGCGCCGCTACGTCGACCGGATCGGGGATACGCGCACGCGCATCCTCGACACGCGCAAGACGCTGCCGGGCCTGCGGCTCGCGCAGAAGTACGCGGTGCGCGTCGGCGGCGGCGCGAACCAGCGGCTCGCGCTCTATGCCGGCATCCTGATCAAGGAAAATCACATCGCGGCGGCGGGCGGCGTCGGCGAGGCGCTCGACGCGGCGTTCGCGCTGAATGCCGACGTGCCGGTGCAGATCGAGGTCGAAACGCTCGAGCAGCTGCGTACGGCGCTTGCGCACGGCGCGCAGTCGGTGCTGCTCGACAATTTCACGCTCGACATGATGCGCGACGCGGTGCGCATCACGGAAGGCCGCGCGGTGCTCGAGGTGTCGGGCGGCGTGAACTTCGACACGGTGCGTGCGATCGCGGACACGGGCGTCGACCGGATCTCGATCGGCGCGCTGACGAAGGACGTGCGCGCGACCGATTATTCGATGCGCATTGTCGAATGATGTCGCGGCCGCGCGCGTCCGGATCGTCGGGCGCGCCGCGGCCGGGCTGAATAAAAGGGCCGCCGGCGAGGAGCAATGCGCCGGCGGCCCTTTTGCCTATTGCGCGCCGTTTTCGGCGCGCATCATCCGGGCTTCATTTCGATGCGCGCCGCACCGGCGTGAGCACGGTCGGTAGCGCCTTCGGCAATGCCTGCGGCCAGTCGCGGCTGTAGTGCAGGCCGCGGCTTTCGTGGCGCGCCCGTGCGCTGTCGACGATCAGCGACGCGACGTCGACGAGATTGCGCAGCTCGAGCAGATCGCGGCTCACGCGGAAGTGCGCGTAGTACTCGTGGATCTCGTCGCGCAACAGCTTCAGGCGGTGCTGCGCGCGCTCGAGGCGCTTGTCGGTGCGCACGATGCCGACGTAGTTCCACATCAGGCGGCGCAGCTCGTCCCAGTTGTGCGCGACGACCACTTCCTCGTCCGCGTCCGCCACGCGGCTCTCGTCCCATGCGGGCAGCGGGCCGTGCGTCGCCGAATCGTAGCCGGCGCTCTCGATCGCGTCGGCGGCCGCGCGGCCGATCACGAGGCATTCGAGGAGCGAATTGCTCGCGAGGCGGTTCGCGCCGTGCAGGCCCGTGCACGACGTCTCGCCGACCGCATAGAGGCCCGCGATGTCGGTGCGTCCGGCGAGATCCGTGACAACGCCGCCGCACGTGTAGTGCGCGGCCGGCACGACCGGGATCGGCGCCTTCGAGATGTCGATGCCGAACTCGAGGCAGCGCGCGAAGATCGTCGGGAAGTGCTCGCGCAGGAACGCTTCGGGCTGGTGGCTGATGTCGAGATACACGCAGTCGATCCCGCGCTTCTTGATCTCGAAGTCGATCGCGCGCGCGACGATGTCGCGCGGCGCGAGCTCGGCGCGCGGATCGTGCGCGGGCATGAAGCGGGTGCCGTCCGGCAGCTTGAGGATGCCGCCTTCGCCGCGCACCGCCTCGGAAATGAGGAACGACTTCGCGTACGGGTGGAACAGGCAGGTCGGATGGAACTGGATGAACTCCATGTTCGCGATCCGGCAGCCCGCGCGCCACGCCATCGCAATGCCGTCGCCCGTCGCGGTGTCCGGGTTCGTCGTGTACAGATAGACTTTGCCGGCGCCGCCCGTCGCGAGCACCGTGTGCGGCGCCTCGATCGTCACCGTTTGGCCGGTCTGTACGTCGAGCGCGTAGAGGCCGACGCAGCGCCGGCCCGGTAGTCCGGGCAGTCCGAGGCGATCGGACGTGATGAGGTCGATCGCGTGGTGATCCTCGAAGAACGTGATGTTCGGGTGCGTGCGGGCGCGCTCGGAAAGCGTCGCGAGCACGGCGTGGCCCGTCGCGTCGGCCGCATGAATGATGCGGCGATGGCTGTGGCCGCCTTCGCGGGTCAGGTGGAAGCCGAGCTCCGCGGCGTCGTCCTTCGTAAACGGCACGCCTTGCGAGATCAGCCATTCGATCGCTTCGCGGCCGTGCTCGACGATGTAGCGCGTCGCGGCTTCGTCGCACAAGCCGCCGCCCGCGATCAGCGTGTCGTTCACGTGATTCTCGACGCTGTCCGCCGAATCGAGCACCGCGGCGATGCCGCCTTGCGCGTAGTCGCTCGCGCCCTCCATCATCGACCGCTTCGCGACCAGTGCGACGCGTCGCGTTTGTGCGAGATTGAGCGCGACCGACAAACCGGCGAGGCCGCTGCCGACGATCGCCACATCGAAATTCATCTGCATCTCCGTTTCTTGCGCGTTTTGTCTTATCTTTTCCACCGCGCGCAATGCGGGCGGAAAGGGCAGAGCATACCGCGTCGAAGAAGAGGGTGTACGCCCGCCAACGCGAAAAGCCCCGCGATTGCGGGGCTTTTCGTCGTCGTCAGGCTCTTTGAAACCGGAGAATTACTTGATCTTGGTTTCTTTGTACGCCACATGCTTGCGGGCGACGGGATCGAACTTCATGATCTCCATCTTTTCCGGCATGTTGCGCTTGTTCTTCGTGGTCGTATAGAAGTGACCCGTGCCTGCGGTCGACTCGAGCTTGATCTTGTCGCGTGCGCCTTTCGCCATGTTAGTGCTCCTTGGACTTAGGCTTCGCCGCGTGCGCGCAGGTCGGCGAGCACGGAATCGATGCCGTTCTTGTCGATCAGGCGCAGGCCGGCGTTCGAAACGCGCAGACGCACCCAACGGTTTTCGCTTTCAACCCAGAACCGGCGGTTTTGCAGATTCGGCAGGAAGCGACGCTTCGTCTTGTTGTTGGCGTGGGAAACGTTGTTGCCGCTCATCGGCGCTTTCCCAGTTACTTGGCATACGCGTGCCATGAGAGCACTCCTAATACGCTGAATTCGGGGTTCGATCGCCGGTGAAGGTTCTCTTCTTTGCGCGACCACGTAAGTCTCGGCCGTGCCAGGAAAAGCGCCTCCGATCCGTGGTTGATCCTTGATCGACAAGGCCACGAGACCGCTTCAGCGGCTTCAGAACTGGTTGGAAAAAAGACAGACGGCGATTCTAACAGAAAAACTTCAGGAAAATCAAACCTAATTTCGCACGGGGGAATCGCACGGCGTCGGCGCCTGGCGGCGCGGTGCCGGGCGGGCCCGAGGCGCGGGGCAGGCGGCACGCTAGATCCAGCCCGCCTGCGCGAAAGAAAACGTATCGTTTGCGCCGACGACGAAATGGTCCATCAATCGCACGTCGATGAGCGCGAGCGCGTCGCGCAGCACGCGCGTCAAGCGCCGATCCGCGGCGCTCGGCCGCACCGCGCCCGACGGATGATTATGCGCGACGATGAGCGCCGCCGCATTCAGCGACAGGGCGCGCCGCACGATTTCGCGCGGATAGACGGCCATCCGCGTGAGCGACCCGTGCGCGGTTTCCTCCGTCCGCAGCAGCCGATGCCGGGCATCGAGGAAGAGGCATACGAACACTTCGTGCTGCCGCGTGCCGATCAGCAGCCGCAGATAATCCTCGACCGCGCCCGGCGAATCGACGAGCGGCCGCTCGCGAGCCTTCTCGGCGAGCGCGCGGCGCGCCAGCTCGACGACCGCGACCAGGATCGCGGTGCGCGCGGGGCCGATCCCGCGCAGGCCCTTGAAGTCGTCGGGCGCCGCGTCGAGGAGTGCGCGCAGCGAGCCGAAGCGCGCGAGCAGCGTGTGCGCGAGCGCGAACACGTCGTGGCCGGGCAGGCCCGAACCGAGCAGGAGCGCGACGAGCTCCGCGTCCGACAGCGCGGCGGGCCCGCGCGCAAGCAGGCGTTCGCGCGGCAGGTCGCGCCCGCGGTGCGCCGCGGCGGCGGGCGGCGCGGGCGTTGCGGCTGGGGCCGGGGCCGGGGCCGGCGGGGCGGCCGGCGGCGGGGCGAGCCGATCGCGCGCGGGCTCGTCGTCGACGTTCTCGCCGACTGCAAGAGTCTCGTATTGCATGCTGTTGACCTCCAATATCCTGCGTGCTCGCAAGGCGAATCACGTCCGCATTCAGCCTCGATCGCCGAGGTGACTTACAATAGGGCCTTTGCGTAGTGCCGCCCGTCGTTTTCGGGCGCCGATTGAACGAGTACCACATGAGCCTCATCGACCTTGCAGAAGTGAAGCCCGGTTCGCACGTCACGCTTCATTACCGGCTCGCCCTTGCCGACGGCGCCGACATCGTCAACACGTTCTCCGACAAGCCCGCCACGCTCCTGCTCGGCGCGGGACAGCTTGCGCCGTCGCTGGAAGACATTCTGATCGGCCTCAAGGCGGGCCACCATTCGACTTTCCGGCTAACGCCCGAGCAAGCGTTCGGGCCGCGCAATCCGGACATGATCCAGCGCGTGTCGCTCGCGACGCTGCGGGACAACGGCATGGTCGGCGATGATTTCGCGCCGGGCGACCTGATCGAATTCAACGCGCCGGACGGCGGGCGCTACGCGGGCGTGCTGAAGGAGATCGGCGAGACGTCCGCGCTCTTCGATTTCAATCATCCGCTCGCGGGCCAGGCGCTCGCGTTCGAAGTGAAAATCATCGGGATTCTGTAATCATGAGCTCCACCGATACGCTGTCCGGTCAGGTCGCCGCGGCCGACGCCGAGATTCTGCTCGCTCAGCCGCGCGGTTTCTGCGCGGGCGTCGATCGCGCGATCGAGATCGTCGAGCGCGCGATCGCGATGCACGGCGCGCCGATCTACGTGCGCCACGAGATCGTGCACAACAAGTACGTCGTCGAGGATCTGAAGAAGAAGGGGGCGATCTTCGTCGAGGAACTCGCGGAAGTGCCGTCCGGCAACACGGTGATCTTCAGTGCGCACGGCGTGTCGAAGGCGGTGCGCGACGAGGCGGCCGTGCGCGGCCTGCGTATCTATGACGCAACGTGTCCGCTCGTCACGAAGGTGCACGTCGAGGTCGCGAAGATGCGCCAGGAAGGCGTCGACATCGTGATGATCGGCCACAAGGGGCACCCGGAAGTCGAAGGCACGATGGGCCAGGTGGAGCGCGGGATGCATCTCGTCGAGAGCGTCGAAGACGTGCGGAAGCTCGAGCTGCCCGATCCGGAGCGCGTCGCGCTCGTCACGCAGACGACGCTGTCGGTCGACGACGCGGCCGAGATCATCGGCGCGCTCAAGACGAAATTCCCCGCGATCCGCGAGCCGAAGAAGCAGGACATCTGCTACGCGACGCAGAACCGTCAGGATGCGGTGAAGTTCATGGCGCCGCAGTGCGACGTCGTGATCGTCGTCGGCAGCCCGAATAGCTCGAATTCGAGCCGCTTGCGCGAAGTCGCCGAGAAGCGCGGCGTCGCCGCCTACATGGTGGACGCGCCCGAGCAGATCGATCCGGCCTGGGTTGCCGGCAAGCGTCGAATCGGCGTGACGGCGGGCGCATCGGCGCCCGAGGTGCTCGCACAAGCGGTGATCGCGCGTTTGCGCGAGCTCGGCGTGACCAACGTGCGCGCGCTCGAGGGCATCGAGGAGAACGTGTCGTTCCCATTGCCGCGCGGCTTGAATCTGTCGCCCGCGACCTGATCGCCGGTTTCGTTTCCGTCAGATTGCAAAAAGCGCGCCTTGGGGCGCGCTTTTATTTTGGGCGAATTTTCCCATGGAGCAACCATTCGGCACTGTGACGGTGCAACCGGGTTGCAATATCGTCTGAAATGGCGTGCTCAAAAAAGGTTGCAATGCAGGAAAACCCTGTCGAATCAGGAATATTGGTCGTCCTATAAATAGAGTTACAATGCGCCCGTTTTCAGGCCCGATGGCCTTTGAAACATGGTTTTGGCAAGGCGCTGGAGACCTTATTTGATGCATCTGAAGTTGGTTTACGCCGGGCCCGTCGACGCTGCGGTTGCGCTTTTCGCCGCGGCCGCCGACGGACGCGACGGCGGGGCGGCGGCGCAGGCCGAGGCGGCCCCGACGGCCTCCCCGAGCGACGTGCCCGCCGCCGGGGCCGGGCGTTCTGCGGCGAATTTCGCCGCGATGCCGACTCAGATCAAGCGCGCGCGCACCGACGTCGTCGTATCCGTCGGCATCGGCGCGCCGGGCGACCCGGTCGCGCGACGGACGGCCGTCGTTTGCGCGGCGGCGTCGTCCGGACGTGCGCCGATCGCAAACGACGCAGTGCGCGCGACCGCCGACACCACGAGGCGCGCCAACCCGAGCGGAGCATTCGACGTGCCGCATCCGATGCCGGCGCCCGCCCGCGAGGCGGCGGCCGATGTCGCGCGCGGCCGCATCGACGACGCGAAGGCCGGCGCATGGACGCTCTACGACTTCAAGGAGGCCAAGCACACCGTCCTCAAGTCGTGAATTACAGACGGGACTCGCGACGGCACCGAAGCTTCAGTGCGGTGCCGTTTTCGTATCCGTCCCGGCAAGACGCGCGGTCGCACAGTCCGCACCGTCCGCGCCGGGCCGACATCACCTTACCGGTATTGATCAGGTACCCGCAGTGTCGTCGAGTTGGCGCGATTCCATCGCTTATCCGCGTGGCGGAGCGCTCATCCGGCGGCACGGGCCAAGGAGCTTTAAATGGATATTTTCGTCCAGCAGATCCTCAACGGACTGGTGCTCGGCAGTGTCTACGCCATCATCGCGTTGGGCTATACGATGGTGTACGGCATTCTCGGCATCATCAACTTCGCGCACGGCGACGTGCTGATGGTGGGCGCGATGGTCGCGCTTTCCGCGATCACGGTGCTGCAGAACCACTTCCCCGGTCTTGGCCACGTCGCGACGCTCGCGATCGGGCTCGGGATCGCGGCGATCGTCTGCGCATGCGTCGGCTTCACGATCGAGCGCGTCGCATACCGGCCGCTGCGCCGGGCGCCGCGTCTCGCGCCGCTCATCACCGCGATCGGCGTGTCGATCCTGCTGCAGACGGCCGCCATGATGATCTGGTCGCGCAATCCGCTGCCGTTCCCGCAACTGCTGCCGACCGATCCGATCAACGTGATCAAGGCGGGCGAGAACAATCCGGGCGCGGTGATTTCGATGACCGAGATCGCGATCATCATCGTCGCGTTCCTCGTGATGGCGGGCCTGCTGCTGCTCGTGCACAAGACGAAGCTCGGCCGCGCGATGCGCGCGATCGCCGAGAACCCGAACACGGCGAGCCTGATGGGCGTGAATCCGAACTTCGTGATTTCGGCGACCTTCATGATCGGCTCGGCGCTCGCCGCGCTCGCGGGCGTGATGATCGCTTCCGAATACGGCAACGTGCACTTCTACATGGGCTTCATCCCCGGCATGAAGGCGTTCACGGCGGCGGTGCTGGGCGGGATCGGCAACCTGGGCGGCGCGATGGTGGGCGGCGTGCTGCTCGGCCTCATCGAGCAGTTGGGCGCGGGCTACATCGGCAATCTGACGGGCGGGGTGTTCGGCAGCAACTACCAGGACGTGTTCGCGTTCATCGTGCTCATCATCGTGCTGGTGTTCCGGCCGTCGGGCCTGTTGGGCGAACGTGTCGCCGATCGCGCGTAAGGAGAACAACATGACATCCATTCAACCGATCGAAACGTCTGCTTCGCTCGTCGAAGAGCGCCATACCGCGAAGACCGTCACCGTCGGCGTGCTGACCGCGGCGCTCGTCGTCGCGGCGCCGCTCCTCATCGGCGCGGCGGGCGGCAACTACTGGGTGCGCGTGCTCGACTTCGCGATGCTGTACGTGATGCTCGCGCTGGGTCTGAACGTCGTCGTCGGCTTCGCAGGCCTGCTCGACCTGGGCTACATCGCGTTCTACGCGGTGGGCGCATACACCGCGGCGCTCCTGAGCTCGCCGCACCTGACGTCGCACTTCGACTGGATCGCGCAATTGGTGCCGGGCGGCCTGCACGTGCCGTTCTTCCTGATCGTACCGATCGCGATGGCGTTCGCGGCGTTCTTCGGCATCCTGCTCGGCGCGCCGACGCTGCGTCTGCGCGGCGACTACCTCGCGATCGTCACGCTTGGCTTCGGCGAGATCGTCCGGATCTTCATGAACAACCTCGACCGACCGGTCAACGTGACGAACGGGCCGCAGGGGATCACCGGCATCGATCCCGTCACGGTCGCGGGCTTCAACCTGTCGCAGACGCACGAGATCTTCGGCTTCTCGCTGCCGTCGGTCTACATGTACTACTACCTGTTCGTGCTCTGCGCGCTGCTCGTGATCTGGGTCTGCACGCGCCTGCAGCACTCGCGGATCGGCCGCGCATGGGCCGCGATCCGCGAAGACGAGATCGCCGCGAAGGCGATGGGCATCAACACCCGCAACGTGAAGCTGCTCGCGTTCGCGATGGGCGCGTCGTTCGGCGGCCTGTCGGGCGCGATGTTCGGCGCGTTCCAGGGCTTCGTATCGCCGGAATCGTTCACGTTCTGGGAATCGGTCGTCGTGCTGGCCTGCGTCGTGCTGGGCGGCATGGGCCACATTCCGGGCGTGATCCTCGGCGCCGTGCTGCTCGCGGTGTTTCCCGAATTCCTGCGCTCGACGATGAGCCCGCTGCAGCACATGCTGTTCGGCCATGACGTCATCGATACGGAAGTGATTCGCCAGGGCCTGTACGGTCTCGCGATGGTGCTCATCATGCTGTACCGCTCGGAAGGCATCTGGCCCGCGCCGAAGCACGAGGACCGAATCGCAAAACTGGCGAAGCGCGGCAAGAAGCCGGCGCGCGCGTAACGAACGGCATGCAGGAGAACATTGCAATGAGCGAACAAATTCGACTGTCCGTCAAAGGCGTGAACAAGCGCTTCGGCGGCCTGCAGGCCCTGTCCGACGTCGGGCTCGAGATCAAGGAAGGGCAGATCTACGGTCTGATCGGCCCGAACGGCGCGGGCAAGACCACGTTCTTCAACGTGATCACGGGGCTCTACACGCCCGATTCCGGCGAGTTCCGGCTCGACGGCGACACGTACACGCCGACCGCGGTCCACCAGGTCGCGAAGGCGGGCATCGCGCGCACGTTCCAGAACATCCGCCTGTTCGGCGGGATGACGGCGCTCGAGAACGTCATGGTCGGGCGCCACGTGCGCACGAAGCACGGTCTCCTGGGCGCGGTGTTCCAGACGCCCGCCGAGCGCAGGGAAGAGCGCGAGATCAAGGAGCGCGCGATCGAGCTGCTCGACTACGTCGGCGTGCTGCAGTACGCCGACTACACCGCGCGCAATCTGTCGTACGGCCATCAGCGCCGGCTGGAAATCGCGCGCGCGCTCGCGACCGATCCGAAGCTGCTCGCACTCGACGAGCCGGCGGCGGGCATGAACGCGACCGAGAAGGTCGAGCTCACGCGCCTGCTCGACAAGATCCGCTCGGACGGCCGCACGATCCTGCTGATCGAGCACGACGTGAAGCTCGTGATGCACTTGTGCAACCGCATGACGGTGCTCGATTACGGCAAGGTGATCGCCGAGGGTCTGCCGCAGGACGTGCAGAAGAACCCGAAGGTGATTGAGGCATATCTCGGCGCAGGGGTGCACTGATGGCAGCGGCAATGTTGAAAATCAAGGGCTTGCAGGTCAACTACGGCGGCATCCAGGCCGTCAAGGGCGTTGACATGGAAGTCCGCCAGGGCGAGCTCGTCACGCTGATCGGCGCGAACGGCGCGGGCAAGACGACGACGATGAAGGCGATCACGGGTCTCAAGCCGTATTCGGCGGGCGACATCGAGTACGACGGGCAGTCGATCAAGGGCGTGCCGCCGCACGAGCTCCTGAAGCGCGGCCTCGCGATGGTGCCGGAAGGCCGCGGGATCTTCGCGCGGATGTCGATCGTCGAGAACATGCAGATGGGCGCGTATCTGCGCAACGACAAGGAAGGGATCAAGAAGGACGTCGACCGGATGTTCGGTTTCTTCCCGCGCCTGAAGGAGCGGGCGACGCAGCTCGCGGGCACGCTGTCGGGCGGCGAGCAGCAGATGCTCGCGATGGCGCGCGCGATCCTCTCCAAGCCGAAGCTGCTGCTGCTCGACGAGCCGTCGATGGGCCTGTCGCCGATCATGGTCGAGAAGATCTTCGAAGTGGTGCGCACGGTCTCGAAGGAGGGCATCACGGTGCTGCTCGTCGAGCAGAACGCGCGTCTCGCGCTGCAGGCGGCCGACCGCGGCTACGTGATGGATTCGGGCACGGTCACGATGGAAGGCGACGCGAAGCAGATGCTCGACGATCCGAAGGTGCGCGCCGCGTATCTGGGCGAGTAAGCCCGATCGGACGCTCGCCGCGCGCTGAGTCGCGCGGCGCGGCTTTCAGGAAGCCGTCACGGTTCGCCGTGGCGGCTTTTTGTTTTGTGCGGCGGCGTGGCGGCGCGTGCATCGGGGGCGTGGCGGCCGAGTGCGACGGCGTGCGATGGCGTGCCGCCGAGTGCGGCGTCGAAGCGACGTGCGATGTCGACGCTTTCGTGCCTGGCCGAGGCCCCGATGCGCGACGTGCGGCGTTCGCCGATCGGCATATCGAAAACCGACACGCAGCTCGGGCACAATGTGCGGGCCACCATCGAACGGAGACGCATATGAGCCTCGATTACGGTTTCGTGAAAGCGAAGATCAAAGCGGTCGCGGGTCTGAAGGCGGCGAGGCGCGCGAACGAGACGCAGTATCACGTCCACCTGACGCTCGCGTTGCCCGACGGCGACTGGGACGTCGCGATCAATGTCGGCACCAACGACGCGGACGACTTGCTCAAGTACAAGCTCGTCTACGATTTTCATCATCCGGTCACGCGGACACTCGCCGCCGCCGCGGAAGGCTACGTCGACCTGACGAACGGCGATGCGCTGCCGGCGCTCGATTACGTGCGCAGCGACGTCCTGAGCGAAACGGGGGCGTGGCGGGTCAGCGACGTGATGGACGGCACCGAGCATCCGGAACCGATTCCGTCGGTGTTGCGGCTCGTCGACGCCGCGCATCAGCAGAATCTCGATCTGTACGTGTTCGGGCGCACGTACGTCGAAGGCAACGGGATTCACGACACGCACATGAACCAGGGATCGACCGGCCCGCATTTTCTGCATCAGGCGGGCGACGACGCGAACGACCACAACGACGTGTGGCAGGACGGCGCGCTGCTCGTCGATCTCGGCGGCGAGCAGTGGGCCGCGTATTTCGCCGCGTTCGAGCAGCAGGCGGTGCCGACCGACAGCCTCGGCAACCCGTTGCCGGGCGCGGGGCCGATTTCGTAGCGAGTCGCAGGCGGCGCGAAGGGGCGAGCGCTAGCGCGGCGGCGTGTCAGCCGGCGTGCCGATGGGGAATCACGTGAACCGGGGCATCCGCTCGGAGCCGCACGCGTCGTGGCGGCCGGAAGAGGGCGGGGCGCGCCGCGCAGTCCCGCGCGGCGCTCTCGTTCTCAGCCTCAATCCGGCGCGAGCCGCTTGCCGAACGAGATCCGCTCTTCCGCGCTATAGCCGAGCGCTTCGTAGAATCGGCACGCGTCGTCGTTGCCGGGCAGCACCTGCAGGTTCACTTTCGGGCAGCCGAGCGCGGCGAGCGCCGCTTCCGCATGCGCGAGCAGCGCGCGGCCGATGCCGAGCCGCCGCGCGTCGCGCTCGACGGCGAGCGAATACAGCCAGCCGCGGTGGCCGTCGTAGCCGGCCATCACGGTCCCGGCGACGCGCCCGCGGGCGATCGCGACGAAGAACAGCTCCGGCTGCGTCGCGAGCTTGAGCGCGATCGAGCGTCGCGGATCGCGATGCGGCGTGCTCGTGTCGGAGTACGCGGGAAATGCGTCGCGCCACACGGCAAGCACGGCATCGGTGTCGCCGTGCTCGAACGGCCGGATCGCGACGTCGTCGGCAACGAGCGTGGTCGACATGTGCGATCAGAGCGAGTCGAGCACCGAACGCAGCATCGCCATCATCTGGTCGATCTCTTCGTTCGTCACGTTGAGCGCCGGCATGAAGCGCAGCAGGTTCGGACGCGCGGCGTTCAGCAGCAGGCCGTCCGGCTGCATGTCGCGCGCCTTCTCGACGATCTGCGGGCCGATGTCCTTGCCGAGCAGCAGCGCGCGCAACAGGCCTTCGCCGCGCTCGCCCCCGAAGCCGCGCTCTTCCGACAGCTCGAGCAGCTTGCGC
Source organism: Burkholderia oklahomensis C6786 (assembly GCF_000959365.1). Classification (NCBI taxonomy): domain Bacteria; kingdom Pseudomonadati; phylum Pseudomonadota; class Betaproteobacteria; order Burkholderiales; family Burkholderiaceae; genus Burkholderia; species Burkholderia oklahomensis. Next base: position 770,899 of record NZ_CP009555.1, on the reverse strand, counting down.
TTCAGGTATTCGCCGCGCGCGCGCACGCCTTCGAGAAAGCCCGGCGCGACGAGCTGCGAGATCACCGCGTAGCCGGCGGCCGTCATCAGCGGGTTGCCGTTGTAGGTGCCGCCCTGGTCGCCCGCCTCGAACACCGCGACGTCCGCCTTCGACAGCAGCGCCGCGAGCGGCGCGCCGCCGCCGATGCCCTTGCCGAGCGTCATGATGTCCGGCTCGATGTTCGCGAGCTCGTATGCGAACAGCGTGCCCGCGCGGCCGCAGCCGCTCTGCACTTCGTCGACGATGAGGAGGAGATCGTGCTGCTTCGTCAGCGCGCGCAACTGCTGCATGAACTCGTTCGACGCCGGGATCACGCCGCCTTCGCCCTGGATCGGCTCGAGCATCACGGCGACGGTCTTGTCGCTGATCAGCTTCTCGACCGAGTTGATGTTGTTGATCTCGGCCTTCGGGAAGCCCGGCACCTGCGGCGCGTAGATCGTGTCCCATCCGGCCTTGCCGCTCGCGGACATCGTCGCGAGCGTGCGGCCGTGGAAGCTGTGGTCGAACGTGATGATCTCGTACGCGCCGTTCTTGAATTTGCGGCCCCATTTGCGTGCGAGCTTGATCGCGCCTTCGTTCGCTTCCGCGCCGCTGTTCGCGAAGAACACCTTGTCGAACACGCTGTGCTGCGTGAGCAGGCTCGCGAGCTTCGCCATCGGCTCGTTGTAGAACGCGGGCGACGGGTTCAGCAGCTTTTCCGCCTGTGCCTGCAGCGCCTGGACGAGGCCGTCGTTGCAATGGCCGAGGCAGTTGACCGCCCAACCCTGGATGAAGTCCAGGTAGCGCTTGCCGGTGTGGTCGTAGAGCCACGAGCCCTTGCCGTGCGTAAACACGATGTCGGGGCGGTTCGTGATGTACATCAGCGAGTCGATCGGGTAGTCGTTCAGCGGCATGGCGGCAAGCTCCAGGGGGAGGTCGGCGAAAAGACAATAAAAAAAGCCACGGGATGCCGTGGCTTGGTGGTTCGAACAGCTTTTGCGTAACGGGGAAGCGGTTACGCGCGAGTCCGTGACGAGCCGGCGGCATCCGTGCGGAGCGGCGAGCGGCGACGTCGGAGGGCGGACTGGAAGCGGTTCATGTGCGCAAGCATAAGGCATCATGCGGCCTCGAGTAAACCGCTGCGACGCGACAATTCGGTGTCGCGTCGGTTTTTTCCCGAGGCCGCGCGGCGCTCAGACGGCGTGGGCGAGGTCTGCGGCGCTCGTAAACGAGTCCGCATAGAACTCGTCGGCGGGCAGGCTGTGGTGCTGCGTGAAGTCGCGCTGCGCGGATTCGACCATCACCGGCGCGCCGCACGCGTACACCTGGTAGCCGGACAGATCCGGCAGATCCTCGATCACCGCGCGGTGCACGAAGCCCGTGCGGCCCGTCCAGGCGTCGCTCGCGTCGGGCTCGGAGAGCACCGGCACGAACTCGAAGTTCGGGATCTCCTTCGCCCATTGCTCGGCGATGTCGAGCAGATACAGATCCTTCTTGCGGCGCGCGCCCCAGTAGAGCGTCATCGGGCGCCCGAGCTTCAGATGATGCGCGTGCTCGATGATCGCCTTGATCGGCGCGAAGCCCGTGCCGGACGCGAGCAGCACGATCGGCTTGTCCGAATCCTCGCGCAGGAAGAACGTGCCGAGCGGGCCTTCGAAGCGCAGGATGTCGCGCTCCTTCATCGCGCCGAACACGTGGTCGGTGAACTTGCCGCCCGCCATGTGGCGGATGTGCAGCTCGATCGGGCCTTCGTCGTGCGGCGCGGTCGCCATCGAGTAGCTGCGGCGCGTGCCGTCCTTCAGGATGAATTCGATGTACTGGCCGGCGAGATACTGCAGGCGCTCGTTCGCCGGTAGCTGCAGCCTCAGCACGATCACGTCGTCCGCGCGGCGCTCGAGCGCCGCGACGCGGCACGGCAGCTTCTTCACCTGGACGCCGTCGACGCCCGCGATCTCGCGCACGTCGACTTCGAGGTCGCTCTGCGGCTTCGAGCAGCACAGCAGCGCGAGGCCGCGCGTGCGCTCGTCGTTCGACAGCGCCGACGAGGAGTGCGGTCCCTGCTCGAACTGGCCTTGCACGATCGTGCCCTTGCACGAGCCGCACGCGCCGTTCTTGCAGCCGTAGGGCAGATGGACGTTCTGACGCAGCGCCGCCGCGAGCACGGTTTCGTCGGCTTCGACCTGGAACTGCCGGCCGCTTTGCTTGAGGGTTACGTTAAAAGCCATAAGTCGTTGAGAACAAAAAGTGGGGACCGTGCAAGGCGCACACGGCAGCTACAATGCATTCCTACGGATCAATCGATACACCATGATTGCGACACGAATCCTGCGCAGGCCGCGCGTATTGATCGTCGGCTGCGGCGACGTCGGCATGCGCTGCGCCGCGCAGTTGCGCGCGCGGCGCCAGAACCTGCGCATCGTCGCGCTGACGAGCCGGCGGGCGCGTTGCGCCGAACTGCGGGCGGCGGGCGTCGTGCCCGTCGTCGGCGATCTGGACGAGCGCGCGACGCTCGCACGGATCGCGCGGATCGCGCGGATCGCGAGCGTCGTGCTGCATCTCGCGCCGCCGCAGGCGACGGGCGACGTCGACCGCAGAACGCAGGCGCTCGTCGCTGCGCTCGCGTCGCCGCGGCGGCCGTCGCGTCAGCTCGCGCCGGCGTACGGCAGGCTGCGCGCGGGGCGGGCCGCTGCCGGATCGGCCTGGCCGCCTTTTCAGGCAACGGGTATTGTACCCGACGCCTTGTCGCGTCCCGTCGTCGTCTACGCGAGCACGAGCGGCGTCTATGGCGATTGCGGCGGCGCACGGGTTGACGAAACGCGTCCGGTGCGGCCTGCGAATCCGCGCGCCCGACGTCGCGTGTCGGCCGAGCGTCAATTGCGCCGCGCGACCGTGCGCGGCGCGCTGTCCGCGCGCATCGTGCGGATTCCCGGCATCTACGCGGCGAACCGGCTGCCGCTCGCGCGGCTCGAGAAGGGGACGCCGGCCCTCGTCGAGGCCGACGACGTCTATACCAACCATATCCATGCCGACGATCTCGCGTCGATCCTGCTGCGCGCCGCGGCGCGCGGCAAGCCTGCGCGGGTCGTCCATGCGAGCGACGACACCGAGCTGAAGATGGGGGATTATTTCGAGCTGGTCGCGCGCGCATTCGGCATGCGCAACCCGCCGCGCATCACACGTGCCGAGGCGGAGCGACAGCTCGAGCCGATGCTGCTGTCGTTCATGCGCGAGTCGCGACGGCTCGCGAACGCGAGGATGAAGCGCGAATTGCGCGTCACGCTGCGCTATCCGACCGTCGACGATTTCCTGCGCACCGCGGCCGCGCCGCGCCCGATCAAGTGATCGCCGGCAGCGCCTCGATCAGCAGGAAGCACAGCAGCGCGCCGATCAGCGCGCCGATCAGGCTCGGATGATATTTGCGCTTCAGATGCATCGCGGTGAGCAGCCCGCCGATCATGATTGCGCCGAGCGCCGCGAACGCGAGTATCACGGACGAAATTTCAATCGGATTGCTGATGGTCATGATGTCCCCCAAACCCGGAACGCATTGTGATTTTGTTTCGAGTATAGCGGGGCTTGATGACAGTGCCATGCTGCGAAGCAGCATGATTCGGATGGCCGTGCAGCAGCCGTTCGGGCTTACCCTGACAGGGTTTTCGCCGTGTCGCGCAATGCGGCCAGATCGCATTCGTCGAGCCAGCGCCACGCGCCTTCGGCGAGATCCGCCGGCAGCGTGAAGCCGCCGATGCTCGCGCGATGCAGCGCCTCGACGCGGTTGCTCGCCGCCGCGACCATCCGCTTCACCTGGTGATATTTCCCTTCGGCGACCGTCATTTCGAGGAGTCGTTCTCCTCGGGCGTGCGCGGCGACCGCGGCGATCGGCTTCGGCTCGCCGTGCAGCAGCACGCCCGCGCGCAGCGCGTCGAGCAGCGCGTCGTCGAGCGGGTGGCGCACCGTCGCGACATAGGTCTTCGGCACCTTGCGCTTCGGCGACGTGTACGCGTGGACGAACTGGCCGTCGTCGGACAGCAGCAGGAGGCCCGTCGTGTCCTGATCGAGTCGGCCGACGCACTGGACGCCGCGCTCGGCGAACTGCGGCGGCAGCAGGCGGAAGACGCTCGAATGATGCTGCGGCTCGCGCGAGCACTCGTAGCCCGCCGGTTTGTTGAGCACGACGTACGCGCGTGCGTGGTACGGCCACGCGACGCCGTCGACTTCGAACGCGAGGCGGGCGGTGTCGAACGACGCGTGCGCGTCGGTGCACGTCGCGCCGCCGACGGCGACGCGTCCTGCTTCGACGAGCGCGCGGCACTGGCGGCGCGACCCGAAGCCTTGCGTAAACAGAATGCTTTCGAGATCCATGGCGCGCGCATTGTACCAAGCGTATCAAACGCGGATCGGGTAGACAGTCGCGGCGCGCCCGAGCGCAAGCGCACGCCGGGGCTGGTAAGCTCGGGGCCGCGCGGCCGCGCTCGGCGCGACCGCAACTCTCCGTTCGAACGAAGGTATCCGATGACAATCACGATGACTTCCGTCGCGCGGCGCGGCCTTGCCGCCGCGCTCGCGCTCGCGCTGTCGAGCGTCGCGTTCGCGCACGCGAAACCCGAAAAGACCGATCCGCCCGCGAACGCCGCGGTCGCCGCACCGCAGGCCGTGTCGATCGACTTCACCGAAACGCTCGAGCCGGCGTTCAGCTCGATCGTCGTCGTCGACGCGGCGGGCGCGCCGGCCGCGGCCGCGAAGGCGGTCGTCGACGCATCCGATCGCAAGCGCATGTCGGTCGCGCTCAAGCCGCTGCAGGCGGGCGCGTATACGGTCAAGTGGGTTGCGGTCGCGACCGACGGCCATCGCACGCAGGGCAGCTACAAGTTCACCGTGAAATAAGCGGCAAGCAGTAAGCAATGTGCGGCCGCGGCATCCGGACATGCCGCGGCATTTGCCGAAACCGGATTTTTCCGAATCCGTCATTCGACATCATCCGTATTCGATCCGGTTGCGCGGAATCGATTAATCTGGATCGATCGGTTTCTTGTCGCTTGGTCGAATCGATTTAACGCGCATTCGAATACGAATATATCCGCGCATTCGAGGCGCGCCATTCACTGTGGCGCCGACGATCGTCGAAACGGATCGCTCATGCTTCTTTTTGCATCTCGAAGTCTCGCCCGCCGGCGTGATGCGTCGAACGCGTGACGCGGCGAACCCGCCCGGCGGCGCTCGACGATATGTCCTGCATCGAAACGCTATCGTAGTCGGCCCTGCATAAGATAGGCGAGGCAAGTGCGGCAAGGCATTGGAGGGAGATCGTGATTTGGCGAACGTCCAGAGTCGATATTGATTTGATCGGTTTTCTGGGAGCTTGCGAGCCACGCCGATGAGCACGCCCGACTTTTTCCGCAGCCGTCCGGACACGATGATCGATCTTCGTCACCCGCTGGCGGTGTTGGCCACGCGCATGCCGTGGGGGTCGATCGAAGCGACGCTCGCGCCGATGTTCGAACGCCGTGCTCGTGAAGGCCGTGTTCTCGAAGGCGTTGATCTGTTCGCGCGCCCTCGCATCGCCCTCACGCTAGCAGGCGAGCGCTGGCGTCAAACGCCCGTGCGCTGGACGCGGCGAATTTTGCCGGGCCGACGACTTAGTAGAAAACCACAATCACCACGTACGCGATGTGGCCTTGCGAAAGGATCACTGCTCGACGCGAACCAAGCGCGGAATTCTGGCGCGTCTGCGCTCCATGGCCCTGAACTGCATGCGGGCTACGTCAGGCCGAAGCATCACCATCGAGCGCCACCGCAACGCGCTGAACTTTGAACATTTGCGGCGCTGCGTTTGCGGAGACACGAGAAATTAACAGCCATCGCATCAATCGGGTTGCTGCTTGGCGTGACGAGCGCCCAAAGCTCGCCGCATCTGTTTGGCCAATGACCAAGGTGCGGGAATTGCCATCATAATTGCAAGTTATAAATGTGACGAAATTTGTGTGGATTTTTGACATAAGTAACTCAGTCGGTATGCAAATAAATCGACGTGGTCGAAATCGGCTGAATTTAACCTACATTACAAATGCTTGACATGGAAATTACATTTGTTGTAATTTCTATCCGCCTGTAACCTCTTAATGGAAAAAGAGGATGCACGCGTCACCTTCCCTAAATTCAGTTTCGTTAAAAAGGAGCATCAATATGACGATTTCCTTGAAAAACATAACGAGAAATCATGAATTGACCGCTGGCGAGGTCGAGCCGATCGTAGCCAATGTGAAATACGCACAGCGTAACGACGTCGAGGTGGCGCCAGTCGTAGCCAACGTGAAATACGCGCAGCGCAATGATGTCGAGATAGAGCCGGTTGTGGCCAATGTCAAGTATGCGCAGCGTAACGATGAAGAAGTAATGGCTGTCGCCGAGGCTGCCTGAAGGGCGCGGTAATGCTCATGCATTGCTGAATCCGCTTCTTGAGCAAGAGGCTTTGGCCTCTTGCTCACGTATCCATGTTTCTCTGAACGGAGAGTCGAATATGGTCGCATTGTTGTCGCCGCAATTTGTGAAAGAATTATGGGGTAAGCAAGCGACGGAGCTGGCCATATCGCAGATCCCATTCAACGATAAAGATGTGCTGGATGCGCTCAGGGAATATGCGGTGTGCGCGAACGACATTCGATCCCGCAACTCTCAGTCCGAAGCCATAACCGCTTTCAACGGAAAGCGCACGCCAGAGCCGCATCCTGATTTTCTTGTGCGTCCCACCGATAACACGCTCGAGGATTATGTATCGAGAATTGAGCGTCTTGCCGGCGACGACGAGTGGACGGTCATGTACTATGGGCTTCATGCGGCAAGCCCCGTCATTTGGGACGTCGCAAAAGCTTTTTCCGACCAGCTCGCCTTGTCGATAGGCTATCGGCCTGGCGGCCGCGTCGATATTGATTGCTTTATCGGGCGATATTCATCCACCTACATCGGAATCCATGTGGATCATGCGCATAATTTCGGGTTCACCTTGCGCGATGGGAAAACGATGTTCACCTGGCCCGGAACCCGGTCGGATCTCGTCGGCGTGCGATTTCCAGACTATGAGTCATTCAAGCCTGAAGGCATTCCGCTCGAGAACAAAACGAATCGAGTAACCTATTTCCCCGAGGACTGGCTTCACGTTGCCGAAACAAAATCCGACGTTTCGGTAAACGTGAATATCGCTTTTTGGGAGACCGGCAACGATTCTCAGCAAAACGCGAACTACGTGAAGGGCCTGCTCCAGGCGCCCAATCGTACCCGCCATGACGTGCGTTCCTCAGGCATCGCGAGCCTGAACCCCGATGATGCGCTTCTGCTTTCATCCCTGAAGGCCTTGCTTGACAGCGCGTCTCTGAAAAGACGAATGATGATTTCTCAACTCATCTCGGACACCAGCAGCCGCTTGAATGTCGGCCGTCCAATCGTCGAAGTCGAAGAATTGGACGATGTCATCGCCCTCAACGCCGTCAGCACCCTGCAGTGGATGCCGGTATTGCAGGAGGGGGAGGTCCTGGTCGCGGCCAACGGCCACTGCGGCAGCTTCAGATACAGCCGCGCATTACACGACTTTCTGAATAGCCTGTCCGCCGGTCAGCAAGTGAACATTTCGGATTTATCGAGCGGGAAAGACAGGCTGCTTAACGATGATTTCCTGAGTGTTGCCGCATCGCTGGCGCGGTGGGGAGCACTTTGATGGGCATCCGAGGTCGATGGGCGCTCGTTTTTATTTGTATCTCCCTGTCGTTTGGCAGCTTCGCCGATGAAGCGGCTCAAGTGACCTTTGCCCTGAGGCTGGCTGACCACACTTCCTCGGTCTCGATATTGCTCGCCGCCGGTCTCATCGGAGGCATTCTTTCCGGCCCGATCGCACCCATGGTCCTTCGGCGGATCGGGCCTCGCAAAACGATTCCCGCGGTATTTCTCCTTCAGTCGCTTCTGATCGCGGTCGCGTCCCTGGCCAATCAGTTCTGGAGCTACGTCGTCGTGTCGATGGCGCTCGGATCCACGGGGTCCCTTCAGTGGGCGGCAATCATGGTCGCCATTCCAAGCTACACAAACAACGAGCGGTACATCGATCGCGTAAACCGGATTACGCAATCGGTGCGGAACATGGGTTACGTGGGCGGCCCGGCTCTCGGCGGGCTGCTGTACGGCACGGCCGAGCGTTCACGGGGGCTTTTGCTGCTGGCATTGTTGGTGTTGGTCGCCGCGCTTGTCACTGCGCTATGTTTCAAGGTGCTGGATTCTTTCAGTCAAAAATCCGATCAGGCGCCCACGCAAGAAAAGCAGAAGGGGCGATTCGACTTGCCCGATCTCTTTCGCACGGCCGGCGTGATCCGTGCGGTCGCCCCGTTGTTGATGACGGTCGCGCTGACATCCACGCTCAATGTGCTGCTGATATTTCGAATTCGCACCGAGCTGCAGTTCAGTGCCGAGATCTACGGATTCGTTATCAGCGCGTTGAGTGTGGGGCTGATCGTCGGTCCCGTGGTTTTCTCCGGGATGTTGGCGAGGTTCGGCGATGCCGCCGGCGCCTCCATTGCCGCCAGTATCATCGGCTTCGGCATTTTATGGCTCGCATTGAGCGACGCGGCATGGATCATCATGTGCGCCACGTTTCTAATCGGATCGGCAAACGGCATCCAGAACGCGCTCACGGCAAGTTTCATGATGAAGGCGATCGATCCGCAGCGGCGTGTCAACCTGATGCCGGCCTACATATTTTGCATCCAGACTTCGGTATTTCTCGGATTCCTGAGCGCCGGCATGATTAGTACGGCGCACGTGAGCATGGCTCTCGTGGCTGTTGGAGTCGTAACGGCGATCATCGGCGCATGCGGCTTCGCGTTGAATGTCAAAAACCGACCAAGCATGGTTACAAAAGGAGCTTAATGATGGATGGTATAGGACGCTTCGGATCGAAGCCAAGCGATACGAAATCAATCAAACTACAAGCCCCTTTGGATCGAATCGTGACATCGGGCATAGCGGATCTCAGAGTCAGCCACTACTACTTCGACGAGCCGTTATTCGACGAGTATGAATTGACGACGGTCCGTGCGACATGGGATTTTTCCGCCGCGGAATCCATTGTCCGGGATGGGCACAATATTCTCGATCTGGGCTGCGGCGATGGCCGGCTGCTCCTGCACCTCGCCGAAAAATTTTCGCTGAAGGAGAGCTTTGGCATCGACATCTCCCCGGTCGCCATCGATCGCTTCAATAAGTCCATCAATCACAGCCACATTCACGCGCTCCAGGGCGACATATTTGATTTGCCGACGCCGATCACGCAACGACGCTTCGACGTCGTTACGTTTGGCGATGCGACGGTCAATTTCATTCTGGACGACGATAAGCTCGAAGTGCTGTTGCGTAGCGCGAAGGCGCAGCTGCGCGACTCCGGATCGAGGATCATGGTCGCCGTCTTCGGTGACGGAACACCCGAGCGTCTTTCGTTCATGGACAAACGATGCACGGTGGTGCCATTTCGGCGGAGCAACGGGGAAGCCGCGCTCATCTGGTGGGCCTACAAATACGACAGCGACAAGCTGATCATGCATCGATCGGTCTTTGCGCAATCGGGACGGAATGACAACGGGAATATCGAAGGGGTCGTATGCGATCTTCGAGACCGGATGTGGACGCCGTCGGCACTCGTCCCCATCGCGGAGGCCAGCGGCCTCACGGTCGAAAAAGTGATCGCATCCGAAGTGCAGGACGGGACCGCCGTGGGCATGGCAACGGCAATTGTCATATTGAAATCGGCTTGAACCCCCATGAGAACAGATCCGATTCGACCAAACTTTTATCAGGGCGCGGGGGGGTATGCCTGGCAGCTCGCCGAATATCTCCAGGGCGACCAGGCCGACGGAAATGGCAGCTACACGCTCAGCAAGTCAATGCCACCGGAATTGCGGAACCCGCTCGCCACCTGCCCTGAATTCCTGGCGCCAGACCGCTCGGTCAGATGGTCCAAGTCAGTGCGCATTACTCGCAATACGCCTCGGCTTGTCGGTGCGCGGGGGATTCGATCATCGCTTGTCGTGGTTGAAGGCGCGCAGGCGTTTGGAGGGTTTCGCCATGAAGACGTTCAGGCGCTCGCCGAAGGGACAACAGTGGGCGCGTTGCCGGGTATGGAAATCAATGGCGTGGCGCATGAGGCGGGCACGCTATTGGTCGCGCTATATCGACATGGGTTCATCGAGACTGACCAAGTGTTCCCGGCATCTCCTCCGGTCGGCTACATGATCGAACCCACCTGCATCGTTGCCGACGCCCCCGGGATCGGACGCGTAGCCATCAACCAGCTTAACGGTCGAACCATTCGATTGAGCGAAGCTTCTCAAGGTATCTTTTCCCTGGACAAGCTTTTGAACGAGATACCGGAACCACTGCACCCGAACATCGTCCACTTTGTGGAAGCCGGCATGTTGCGATTGATTTCTGGAGAGAACGCCCGTGCACATGATTAGACCCGGAATGGGTACCGAGAACAGCGCCAGTCTGATCTCGGCGCTCATCCGCATGACCCGCCCCGCAACAGTCGTTGAGATAGGTGCCGGTGACAGCACGATTTTCATCGCGAAGGCGCTCCAGCAGGCGCGGCAGGATTGGCAACACGACAAGGATTTACTGGATGCCTCGACATGGCAGGAGCGCAGCGCACTTCTGGATCCGACCGGAATTCCCGATATCTATCAACCCAGGCTGATTACCATTGACAACTTCACGGCCGAAGGCTCCTCGGCCGAAGAAGCATGGGATGCGTTGAAGAATCACGATGTCGACGGGGGCCTCGTTACATTCGTCAAAAGCAACTTCTACGCACTCGACGAAGCCACCATTGCTTCATGGGGAGCGATAGACATCGCGTGGATCGATGCGGGCACGCCGGCCGACGATGTCCGCTTTGTCGCGGCGCTTTGGGAACACGTCGCGCCTGGTGGATACCTGTGCTTGCACGAGCCAACCATGTTGACCACCGTCAGTATGGAGGGCGGACAACAACGCGTTCGCAGAGTCAGAACGCCGATCTGGGAAGAGCTGTTTCGCAGGCTGGACGATTCATTCGAGCTGATAACACTGCCGGAGTTGCACAAATACCGCCAGAGTGGCTTGGGTATCGTCCGGAAGCGTCAACAAAATGAACGCGTGCTCCGTTCGCAGCCGCTGCAGTCCGAGCTCGTCGAACTGGGAGAAATTCCAATTCGCAGCAGCTATTTGCCGATTGGCGAGGAGGCGTTGAACCAGCGTCTTCGCAAAGACGCCATCATTGCCGCGATGACGTCGCGCGAAACGCGCTCCGTTTATGCTGCGATCGTCCTCGGCGTCAATCGGCTTGCCGATATCGTGGAGAGAGTCGGCATCGATGCGAAGGCCATCAGCAAAATCGTGACCCGGTTGTTGAGCATCGGCCTTATTCAGCGAGATGAGAGTGGATTTTTGGATATCGACACAGTGTGGGGAGAGATTGCCGATCGACAGCATCGCAGCGCTGAAGATTTGAGCGATCGACAGCTGGAAACGGATCTCGCCATCGAAAAGATCGCGACGGCTTTCGCCCCGGATGTCCAATACACCGAATCGGAGATATCCAAAATCTGTCAGTTGTTCACGACCGATTACGCTCGGCTGAGGCGATATCTTGTCGATCGCGGCGTGCTGCAACGTCAAAATAACGTATATCGACGGGTTCTGTCGCAATAAGGCGGACGGTATTCAACTGATCGCTAGTTTTTTTGAGTTGCCCGAATTGGGCGCTGACCGAGATCCCGTCAAATTGCGATCATAAGACTTGTGGTTATGAAGTCGCCGGTACTTTGTCGGCACTGCATAAGGTAGGCGAGGCAAGTGCGGCAAGGCAGTGGAGGGAGATCGTGATTTAGCGAACGCCGAGAGTCGATATTGATCTGATTGGTTTTCTGGGAGTTTGCGAGCCACGCCGATGAGCACGCCCGACTTTTTCCGCAGCCGTCCGGACACGAGGATCGATCTTCGTCACCCGCTGGCGGTGTTGGCCACGCGTATGCCGTGAGGGTCGATCGAAGCGGCGCTCGCGCCGATGTTCGAGCGCCGTGCTCGTGAAGGCCGTGTTCTCGAAGGCGTTGATCTGTTCGGCGCGATGAAGGTAATGGCGGGCGGTGGCGCGAGCGCGGCGGGCCGCCCACGATTGCCGATTCGCTTGATGGTGGGGCTGCTGTATTTGAAGCATGCCTACAACGAGAGCGACGAATCGGTATGCGAGCGCTGGGCGCAAGACGTGTACTTCCAGTTCTTCTGCGGCGAGGCGTACTTTCAGGCGCGCATGTCCTGCGATCCGACCGATCTCGTGCGCTTTCGGCAAGCCTTGGGCGAGGCCGGCGTTGAGGCGTTGCTGACGACGACGATTGCCACGGCGACTCAAATGAAGGCGATTCAGCCGGCCGAGTTCGAGCGCGTGATCGTCGACAGCACGGTTCAAGAGAAAGCGATCGCCTATCCAACTGACAATTGGCGCAGACCTCGATCCTGCTGCAAGAGGTGCAAGGCGAACCGCGCGTGAAGACGATGCTGACCGATCTCGGGTATCGCGGCGTGGACGCCGACATTGCGCCGGTGCAACTCGTTCAATGCAGCAAGAGCAAGACGCTTTCAAACAAGCAGCGGCGTTGGCTCAAACGCCGGCAGGTCATCGAACCGATCACTGGGCACGTGAAGCACGATCACGGCATGCGCCGCTGCTGGCTCAAAGGGAAAACAGGTGACGCCGTGCATGCCGAGACGCGCGCGGCCGGCTATAACCTGCGCTGGCTGCTGCGCGCCATTGCTCGTTTGGGCCTGACGGCCTTTTATGCGCTCGCCGCTTTGCTCGTCGCCTTTGCGTTCACGAACGGCGAATCGCGCGCGCTCGCATCGCCTTCACGCTAGCAGGCGAGCGCTGGCATCAAACGCCCATTCGATGGACGCGGTGAATTTCGCAGGACCGACTATCGTAAGAGGGCGATGCGACGGCGGGCGCCGAGACGCGCGTCGACCGCGGCGCGCTCAGCGCAGTCGCGTGACGATGGCGCCAGTGCCGGCCGCCGGTGCGTCGCCTCGATCGTCGATCATGCGCGATCCGATGCGAATCCGCTCTTTCAGGAAATCGAGCAGCACGCGCACACGCGCGGGCAGTTGCTCGCTCGGACCGACGAACACGGCGCTGATCTCTTCCTCGTCGCCCGGATTGAACGCTTCGAGCACCGGCACGAGGCGCTCCGCATCGATGTCCTCGGCGACATGACAGCGTGCGAGCCGCGCGAGCCCGAGCCCGGCGACGGCCGCCTCGCGGATGCTCTCGCCGTCGCCGAGCAGCAGGTTGCCGCCCGACGGCAGCAGACGCCGGCCTTCCGCCACGACGAACGGCCATGTCTTCGTGTTGCCGCTGAGACCGATGCAATGGTGGCGATCGAGATCGTCCGGCGTCTCCGGCACGCCCCAGCGCTCGAAATACGCGGGCGAGCCGACGACGACCATCCGGCTGCCGCCGAGCTTGCGCATCACGAGCCGAGAATCGTCGGGCGCGCCCGAGCGGATCGCGATGTCGCTGCGGTCGTCGAGCAGATCGACGACCGCATCCGATAGCACGATGTCGAGCGTGATTTCCGGATAGCGGCGCTGGAACTCGGGTAGAAGCGGCATCAGATGGCGCTTGCCGAACGGCACGTGCGAATTGATTCGCACGCGCCCCTGCGGACTCGCGCCGCGCGTCGCTTCGCGCTCGGCGTCGGCGATGTCCTCGAGGATGCGCACGCAACGTTCGTAGAACGCGGCGCCTTCCGGCGTGAGCTGCAGCTTGCGCGTCGTGCGGTTCAGCAGGCGCACGCCGAGCCGCGTCTCGAGCCGTTGAATGAACTTGCTGATCGCCGACGGCGTCATGTCGAGCCGTCGTCCCGCCGCAGAGAATCCGCACGACTCGATCACCTGAACGAACACCGCCATCTCGGAGAAACGATTGACCTCGCGCATAGATAATTTGACGAGACTTTAAGTGTCTTGTTAATGGATGAATCCTAGTATATCCGTGACTTGTTTTTTGATTGGCGTGGTCTTCGTATTTTCATATTCGCGGATTCTCACCGACTTATCGCCGATCGCGCATCTCTCTCGGCGCGCTCTGTATCGGCGATTCATTGCCGAGACGGGCGTCGCAGTCGATGCGCGTTCGTCCGCATAGGCGCGTCAATTCGTCGGCACGAACCGGTTGCGCCGCCCGGTTTCCCGCACCGCGTCGATCAGTGCGGCGCTCGCGGGCGTCGGCTGGCGCGAGAACGCGTAGAAGCGCGCGGCGGGCAGCGCGGGCAGCCCGTCTCCCGATCCGCATTCGCGCAAGCCGTCGCGCAGCTGACTGCGTGCGACGACGGTGACGGCGAACCCCGCAAGCGCCGCCGACACGCAGCCCGCCATGCTGCCGCTTTCGAACACGATGCGAAAAGGACGCGGCGCGCCGCTCAGCGCGGCGATCGCCGCTTCGCGATAGACGCACGGCTCCGGAAAGAGCGCGAGCGGCAGCGTGTCGGCTGCGTCGAGCGCGGCGTCCGACGCGTATGCCCACACGAGCGGCTCTTCCCACAGCAACTCGCCGGCTTCGTCGATTCGGCTGCATTGCTTGCCGAACACGACGTCGACGCGTCCCGATGCCTGCTGGCGCAGCAGATCCGCGGTGATGCCGACTTTCAGCTCGATCGACGCCCGCGGATGCCGGCGACGAAACATGTGCAGCACCTGCGGCAGCCACGCGCCCGCGAAATCCTCGGACGCGCCGACGCGCAGCCGGCCGTGCAGCGGCGAGCCGCGCAGCCGCGCGCGCGCTTCGCGCTCCATCTCGACGATGTTGCGCGCATAGGCATACAGCGTCTCGCCTGCTTGCGTGAGCTCGAGGCGCCGCGTCGTGCGGGCGAGCAGCGCAACGCCCGCCGCCTGCTCGAGCCGCTTGATGTGCCCGCTGACCGCGGACGGCGTGAGCGCGAGGCGCTCGGCGGCGAGGGCGAAGCTGTGACGCTCGACGACTTCGAGGAAGGTGCGCAGCAGCACGATGTCGAGCGACATCGATGCCGAATCCGGCGGCGTATCCATAGGGGCGGGGCAATCGATTCAACGAGATATTCGAATAATAGATGATGATTCTTTGTGAATCGTGATGATCGATCGGTCTACGATCGGCATGACTTGTCGATCGACGGAGACCACGATGTCCGGCTATGCGTTTGCGGCGACTCCCTTGCTGAACGTCGCGTATCTCGAATGGAATCCCGCGGGTGCGCGCACCGCCGTGCTGCTGCACGGCTGGCCGGATAGTCCGGCATGCTGGAAAGCGGTCGCGCCGGCGCTCGCCGACGCCGGCTATCGCGTGCTCGCGCCGGCGCTGCGGGGTTTCGCGCCGACCCGCTTTCGCGACGCGGCGACGCCGCGCAGCGGGCAACTCGCGGCGCTGGGGCGCGACCTGCTCGATTTCGTCGACGCGCTGCGGCTCGAATGCCCGGTGCTCGTCGGACACGATTGGGGGGCGCGCGCCGTCGCGAACGCGTGCGGACTGCGCGAGCGGGTCGCATCGCATCTCGTGATGCTGTCGGTCGGCTACGGCACGAACGATCCGAATCAGCCGCTGTCGCTTCAGCAGGCGCGCAATTACTGGTATCACTGGTTCATGGCGACGCCGCGCGGCGAGCGGGCGGTGCGCGACGACCGCCGGGCATTCGCGCGCGCGATGTGGGACACCTGGGCGCCTTCCGGCTGGTATGCGCAAGCCGATTTCGACGAGGCGGCCGACGCGTTCGACGCACCCGACTGGGCGGACGTCGTGCTGCATTCGTATCGGCACCGGTGGGGCTTCGCGAGCGGCGACGCCGCCTATGCGGCCGACGAAGTGCGCCTGAATCCGGCGCCCGTGCTGGCCGTGCCGACGCTCGTGCTGCACGGCGGCGCGGACACCTGCAATCATCCGGACGGCTCCGCGTCGCGCGAGCGTTATTTCGCCGGACGCTACGAGCGCAGCGTGCTCGACGGCATCGGCCATTTTCCGCAGCGCGAAGCGGCTGCTCAGGTCGCCGAAGCGATCGTGACGTTCTGCGCGCGCGAATGAGGAAGGCGGGGCGGCGGGCGCGCGCCGAGCGATTCGCGCCTGCCGCCGTGTGCCGCGCGGCCGCGTCATCCGTCGAGCCGCTTCGTCCAGTCTTCGACCGCGCCTGCCTTCAGGCGCCGCTCGAACAATTGCCGCCACGACGGCGGCAGCGCGTCGATGCCCGACAGCGCCTCGAGCGCGCCGGCATCGAGCGTGCGCCGGTACAGCACGTCGAGCACGCTCGACAGCGGCCATTCCGGATGCGGCCGTTCGCGCAACGCGAGTTCGCCGTCGGGCTCGACCCAGCCTTCATTGAGCACGCGGTAGTACCAGCCGGTTCGCCCGCTTTGCTGGACGCGCGCGGACATCGTCCGGAAGCCGAAGCGCGCGTTGAGCTTCCAGCACGGCTGCCGTGATTGCGACACCTGCAGCGTCGCGCCGCCGATCGTGAAGACGTCGCCGATGCAGACGTCGCGCTCGGTGACGCCGCGCGTCGACAGGTTCTCGCCGAACGCACCCGGGCGCGCGAGCACGTCGCGCGGACCGATCTCGACCGCCCAGAGCGGATAGTGATCGAGCGCATAGTGATGGACCGCCTTGTCCGGGCCGCCGTGGTGCTTGCGATCGGCCTGCTCGTCGCCAGCGAACCCGGTTCGTCCGAGCCACAGCCGCTCGCGCACCGGCTGCTTGTCGATCGCGCTCGAATGCGGCGTGTCCGCGAGCGGACGTATTGCGCCGATCAGCAGCGCATCGAGTTTCGCTTTCGTCGAATGCATGCGTCCCGATCCGCTCATGCGCGCTCGACGTCGCGCAACGCATCGAGGATCGCCGCGAGCTCGCGCGTCTTGTCTGCGCCGAGCGGTCGCAGCGGCTTTCTCGGCTCGCCCGCGTCGAAGCCCGCGAGCCTCAGGCCCGCCTTCACCGTGACCGGCAGCCCGCCGGCGACGATGAACTGCAAGAGCGGCAATTGCCGGTAGAAGACATCGCGGGCCGCGCCGAGATCGCCCGCGCGCATCGCCGCATCCAACGCGAGCGGCAAGCGCGCGTTCAGGTTCGGCGCCGCGGTGCACCAGCCGGCCGCGCCCGCCGCGAGCGCGGCGAGCGCCATCGGATTGCTGCCGTTGTAGAACGGGATCGCGCCGTCGCCCAGTTGCGCGAGCCGATGCATCCGCTTGATGTCGCCCGTGCTCTCCTTGACCATCGTCACGTTGTCGACCGTGCGGAAGATGCGCGCGATCAGCTCGGGCGGCATGTCGATGCCGCTCGTCGCCGGGTTGTTGTAGAGCATGATCGGAATGCCGATCGCGTCGCCGATCGCGCGGTAGTGGCCGACGATCTCTTCGTCGTCGAGCTTCCAGTACGACACGGGCAGGACCATGACCGCATCGGCGCCCGCGCGCTCGGCGAATTTCGCGCGGCGCACCGCGTTCGCGGTCGTCAGGTCCGAAATGCCGACGACGGTCGGCACGCGGCGGCCGACGGCAAGAATCGATGCCGAGGCGACGGCTTCCCATTCGGCGTCGGACAGATAGGCGCTCTCGCCCGTGCTGCCGAGCGGCGCGATGCCGTGCACGCCGCTTGCGATCAGGCGTTCGATGAGCGCGCCGAGAACGCCCGTATCGACGCGGCCGTCGGACGAGAAAGGCGTGACGGGATAGGCGATGACGCCATGCAGTGCATTGGACATGGGTTGAGGTGCTCCGGAATGTTCGATGTTGCCGGTCTGACAATTGGACGAGCCGACGACTCAGCCCAGGCAGTCGGGATGCCGGCGCAGCGCGCGGCGCGCGTAATACGCGAACGTCACCGCGTCGCGCTTCGGCGTCGAGATCCAGTCGTGCGCTTCTATCGCGAGCGCGGGCGGAATCGGCTTGATCGCGCCGGCCGCCATCGCCATCAGTTGCAGCCGCGCCGCGCGCTCGATCAGGATCGCGAGCATGCACGCCTCTTCGATCGTCGCGCCGACGACGAGCTGCCCGTGATGCGACAGCAGGATCGCGCGCTTGTCGCCGAGCGCCTTCGAGATGATCTCGCCCTCTTCGTTGCCGACGGGCACGCCTGGCCAATCCTCCAGAAACGCGCAGTCTTCGTAGAGCGGACACGTGTCCATGTGCGACACGACGAGCGGCGCCTCGAGCATCGACAGCGCGGCGACGTGCGCCGGATGCGTGTGGATGATGCAGTTGACGTCGGGGCGCTCGCGATAGATCCACGTGTGAAAGCGATTCGCGGGATTCGGAATGCCCTGGCCGCCGATCACTTCGAGATCCTGATCGACCTGCAGCAGATTCGATTCGGCGATCTCGTCGAAGCCGAGCCCGAGGCGCTGCGTGTAATACGTGTCCGGCGCGTCGGCGCGGCAGGTGATCTGCCCGGCGAGGCCGGAATCGTGCCCGTCGTCGAACAGGATCCGGCACGTGAGCGCGAGCTTCTGGCGCGTGGTCCAGCCGCTGTCCTTGACTTCGATGTCGAGACGCTGCTGCGCCAGCGCGACGAGCTCGCTCTTGGGCATCTTCAATGTGTCGACCATGCAACCTCCATGATGTGAACGGATGTGCGTGCAGTGCGCCATTGCGAGCCACTGAAAACACGAGGTCGATTATAGGACACGATGTGTCATACGATACAATCGGTTTTTCAAAAGACACCTGCCGTCATGACGATTCGACTCAAGCTCCTGAGAAAGCAGAAAGGATGGACGCTCGACGTACTGGCCGAAGCGACCGGCCTCACGAAGAGCTATTTGTCGAAGGTCGAGCGCGGCATCAGCGTGCCGTCGATCGCGGTGGCGCTCAAGTTGTCGAAGGCGCTGCAGGTCGACGTCGAGCGGCTGTTCTCGGATAGCCACGACCGCGAGCTGATCACGGTCACGCGCGCGTCGGAGCGCACGTCGATGGGCGGCGGGACGAGCGCGCGCACGTACGAGAGCATCGCGGCGGGCGTCGCGCCGAAGAAACTGCTGCCGTTCGTCGTGCATCCGCCGCGCGATTACGTGACGTCGGCGTTTCGCGAGCACGAAGGCGAAGAGATGCTGTTCGTCCACAAGGGGCGCGTCGAGATCGAGTTCCCGAACGAGACGATCAGGCTCAAGACGGGCGATTCCGTCTATTTCAACGCGCTGATTCCGCACCGGATGCGCAGCGTCGGCGCGACGCAGGCGGAGGTGCTCGTCGTCGTGAGCAACGAGGAGGGCGTGCGAGAGGGCGGCGCTGGCTAGTGATGGAGGCTGCTGCGGCCGAACGCGCGGCGCATGGAAGAAGTCGGGGGAGCGATCGAGGCGCGTCGGGAAGGGCGATGGCGGTTTGCTGCGCACGGCTCGGCGCGATCGGCGCGAACGAGATTCGTCTGTTATTCGTTCGTTAGCGAGGACTTACTCGTCGTTGCCGATCTTCATGAAGAGGCGGATCGATCGGATCGCGTACGCCAGGCCGCCCACCAGGACGAGGCCGGCCAGCCCCAGCAGGACGCCCTTGAGCGACAGGGCGTTTTGAAGAAATAAAACAATGTGTTGCATATGTTACATTTTGTGCACATTCGAGGGGTGATTGTAACAATTCCCTTCTGATCCGTTTGTGAAATTTGTATATGGCGCAACTTTCCCCAATGTGCAGGACGCCGTGTTCCGGGTGCAATGGCGATTTTTTATGCCGGCGGCAAACCTGTGGCGCTGAATGTTCGCGAATCGGGTGAGGCGGATGGCGGATGGCGGGCGCTCGAGTGGCTACGAAATGGACGAGCCGCGGCGAGTTCAAATGAAAAGCCCCGCGCTGTATCTATCAGGCGGGGCTCGATTGCGGCGGCCCGGCGGCGAGGAGCGTAGCCGGTGCCGTGTCGTGAGCATCGGCACGTTGCGCGCGATGCTTCGATGTCTGTCTGGTGCCAGGGCCGGAATGAAATAATTCTCTGTGATGCCGGTAGTGTAAGGGCATTGCTTGTTGGGTGTTGCTGAGTTGCCCCCAGAGTTGCCCCCCGCGCTTCTGGCAGCCGCAGAATTCATATCGCTCTGCTGCGTGTGCCGTTCAGGCGAGGTCGTTCAGAAGATACCGACGGGCGTATCGGCGTAGGCTCGATCAGTCGAAGGCCCGTGCCGTGCGGAACGTTGCTGTGCCGCCGGAAGCAAAAATATTTGGAGATTTGGAGATAGACGGTTGTATCGGCCTGTAAGCCTTGTCTGGTAAGGCTGTGGTCATCTCCAAGTCTATCTCCAAAGTACACATTTTCTTGGAGATAAAGTTGGAGACAGGCTGCTTAGCCATGGGGCCCGTACGACGACGTTGAGAGTTGCCCCGCCTTCTGGAACGCTGCGCGCAAAGAACGCCCCGCGCGCCCACACCCCCGAGCCGCCGTCACGCTAGAAAGCTACTTTGCAACCGTCGCATCACGTCAGTGATTGGCACGAGCAAGTGCGGCATAATCGCGACAAGATTGGTGATTCGGGGGCTGAGATGCGCAAGTCCAGACCTGATCTCTCAGTCGGATGCAGATCAGGTCTGAGATTACGTGGACGTCACCTCATCAAGGGCCGTGATCGACCCATTACCGCCGCTCGTCACGAGCGGACCTCTATGGCGGCTTCCAAAGTACAGCGGCCCTCGATCGCGACATCGAAAGCGCAGCGCATAAAGTCGAAGATAGAACGTAAACTCAAGTTTCCCGTAGAAACTGTCGTTAGCTGAAATGGCAGAAGGTCAGTGATAATAGGTCGATACTGAACAAATTCCTATGGCAATGATTTCAACTTTCGAGCAGTTGCACGCCGCATTCGATGCGTACCGGTCTGACAAGCGCTGGATTTTCCGAGGGCATGCCAAAGCAGATTGGCCGCTGATCCCGAAGGCCGGCCGAGAGCCGTACCAGCAGATAGACGATAAAGTCGTATTTCAGTCATGGCGCCGGCAGGCTGTCGCCTACATTACTTCACGACCTCAAGACGATTGGGAATGGCTTGCCGTTGGGCAGCATCATGGCCTCGCCACTCGTCTCCTAGACTGGTCGCTCAATCCGCTCGTAGCATGCTACTTCGCTGTGCGTGAACAGCAACCGGGCGATGCGATCGTTTACGCAGCGAAATTTCAATGGACAGTTCCTCCAGAGACCGAAAGTAGTCCCCACAAGTTCTCAGATTTGGCAGTATTTCGAACTCATCGGATCGCCGAACGCATAACGAGTCAAAGTGGAGCATTTACGATACATCCCGACCCTAAGTTGCCAATTCGAGCGGACTCCAAGGGTGTTCTGGGTCTGGACGAAATTCGGATCTCAGAGGGGTTCAGAAATACGTTGCGTAGCCAGTTGTCATATTACGGATTCAATGATGCAACATTGTTTCCGGGGCTTGATGGAGTATCAAGTCACATCAATTGGACGATCGAAGCCAAGGAATACTGGAAACAATTGTCGCCTTCGGTGATATAAAACCGCCCCATAGACAAAGGTCGATAGCGCGACGCCGGCACTCGACGATCGAGTGACCGCTTGCGGAGTTCAGCAGCCGTCTCAATGTCTTGGCGGCGCATCGAATGACGGTCTCCTTCTGGCCGAACTCAGCCAGACAACCTGTCTGCATGGTCCGCTGAGTCGGGCTCTAGCAGGGCGTGAGTTGAACGACGCGCGCCGCTTAGACTGCGTCGCGTACCCGCATGATCGTCTGGCGGCTCGTGCCAAATCGCCGAGCAAGTGCGGCCACGCTTGCCCCCGCGTCCAACTCGCGCAGCACGTCCGCCCGCTGCTCGTTTGACAGGGCGGACGGCCGCCCCATCGCCTTGCCTTCCGCCTTCGCGCGAGCGATACCGGCGTGCGTGCGCTCAATCAACAGATCCCGCTCGAATTCGGCCACCGCGTTCAACACCTGCATCGTCATCCGGCCGGCCGCGCTAGTCAGATCGACGCCGCCCAGGGCGAGACAATGAACCCGGATACCGCGTTCGGCCAATCCCTCGACTGTGGCCCGCACGTCCATCGCATTGCGGCCGAGTCGGTCGAGCTTCGTCACGATCAACACGTCGCCTTCTTCCATCTTGACGAGCAACTGCGCAAACCCCGGCCGCTGATCGGCGCTTACGCTCCCCGAAATGCTTTCCGACACAACGCGGCGCTTGTCGACCGAGAAGCCGGCCGCCTCGATCTCTCGTAACTGGTTCGCGGTGGTCTGGTCGGACGTACTGACACGGGCATAGGCAAAGGTTCGGGACATATCGGGCACTCAATCTGTACGAAATGGACGTCCGAATGTAAGGCAATGTCCAAAACATTTCAACCCTTATTTACGGACAGGGCAAAATGCCCCTGTCCGCAAGGGATCGGTTTTGGACAGGCGCATTTAATTGGAGACCGATTGCCTTCTGGTCGGTCGCGGGGACAGATAGGAAGGCGCCACTATTCGAACGACAACAAGCGACCCGAAGCTGCCGGTCGCGGGGGCCTGCACGTGACGGCGGCTTTTATGTGTACACCGGCCACTCAGTGGCCGAGTGGTAGGTCCCAATAGGGGCTGCGAATCCGTGGTCTTTCTGGGGATCAGTTTTCGCGGAACGCCCCAATCCAAGACAGCACTTTGATGACGTCGCGGTACACGTCATTGACCATCTTTTCCTTCGACAATAAGCCGTCAAAGTACGTGGCATATGCGATGTAAACCATGTCGGCGACGTCGCTGGCAAGGTGCGCGCTTTCAACAGCCCGATGGCCACCATTCAGGAGTTTACGAAGGAAGAGCAGATAGTGGGCTATCGCATATCTCGCAGGAAGCCGTCGTACGGCCTTATTCAGTCGTCGCGGCAAATCCTGCACGTCTGGGTGCTTGCTGAGAGCGAAGGCGGCAATTTCCAGCAATTGGCAAACGAGCTTGTCTCGTAGCGGTTCACGGATATTGTCGAGCCCCGCCCGCAGTTGCTGCTTGTCGGCGTTTGTATAGGCCGAAGCCATGCCCTCGTATGCGGCCGGTATACAGGCCACATCGCGACGGACGCGGTCGAAATGCTCGACAGCATCCTTTGCGATCTGATGCACAGCACGGATATGGCTCTCCTCGCCTGTGGCTGCGAGTTTGATCTGTCGGTAAAACAGTTCAAAGCCCGCTGTCTGATCCTTGTCCTCCATCCAGCGTGTATGACTCTTCGTGTCTGCTGCGGTTTTCACGATTACCCGAGTCCCGCGCAGGATGAGTACCTGTTGAGGAAAGCGATGAAGAATCTCGTACGACCGCTCAAGGTTCTTCACGGGGTCACCTTTGTACGTCTCCATGCCGGCTATGTCCGGAAGCACCGCAATATTCGCCCTGGATTCCGCGAGGTAGGACGTGAGATCTGGCGACTGGAAGTAGTTTGCATCGATGACTTTTCGCATGAGCGACTGACC
The DNA here is from genome assembly GCF_000959365.1 of Burkholderia oklahomensis C6786. NCBI lineage: Bacteria > Pseudomonadati > Pseudomonadota > Betaproteobacteria > Burkholderiales > Burkholderiaceae > Burkholderia > Burkholderia oklahomensis. The sequence continues at coordinate 747,429 of NZ_CP009555.1, read as the reverse complement.
TAGGTGATAACGTAGATTTAGTGGTCGTCACTTAAAATCTAACACTATCGCTTTTGCTGCGAAGCGACATTGGCGATTGGCGTATCGTTGGGCTTGGCGATAGCCAAGTAGGTCGAATAACCTCCAACGAAGAAGGTTGCGAACGATACAGCGCCCAGGACGATCGACGTCCAATTGAGTGTGTTAGCGGTTGCTTTCACGCCGCGTCTTTGTTGGTTGGCGTGACATACCGAGTAGGCAAACTGAGCCAGATATCGCAGGCCGGTGGCCATACCAGCGCAACCCATTCCAGCGACGAACCATGCGAGACCTAGGCCGATCTTAGAGAGCAGAGGATCACCGGCCAGCGATTGCCCCTTCGTGATCGCATTTCCAGCGAAAGCAAGCAATGCAGCTGCAGCCCCGCCGTTGATCACAATTGCCGATCGAAGAGCGGTTTGGCCAGCCTCGACAACCGACTTGAACATCTCAATGCTGTGGTTAGTATTAGCCGCAAGCCGTGCTTTCCATACTTCTAAGTTGTGTTCAACCTGAGCGATTTGTTCGGCGCTGGCGGCAGATTCTTCCGCTTGTGCTTTTTGTAGGGCAGTGGCTAGGTACGCCTCGAGGTTGGCAATAACAATCTGTTGCGCCCCATCCGCCTTGGCGCCGGCGACGTCGGTTTGTATTTGCTGGATCGCTTCCGATGCTTTCATTTTGCCTCGGGTCTGTCTGTTTTAGGCATTGGTGCCAATACCGATCATGACAGATTTTTCTGCTGCTAACCAAACCCATCAAAGGTCGGGTTTCTGTTTCGCTGCAGTCATTCGGATGAACAATCGAGTCACAGGGTGAGAGACCGTTCATGGCCGATCCCGGCCTGCAACGCGGGACTGGCGCAGATCGACCCAAAGCGGCCGCATGGCCGATTCGAAAGCAGCCATTCATGGAACTACCATCGCCCGTTGCCGCACCTTCTGCCGCGAGTTTGACTCTCATGACTGGGCAATGTCATGATCGATCAAGGGATAGCCCAACGTTTCCGACACAAACTGATGCACGGATGTCACGCTTTCGTGCAGAATCATCACACCTTCGAAAGCTGGCATAAAAATGGACCCAACCGAAAAATGCTACCGATTGCACCTTCGTGATCCAATCGCCATCAGGAAGCTCGTCCAGTCATTGCTGGACTCTGGGCGCCTTCTGGAAGCAGCATTTTATTTCGAAAAATTAAAAAAACTAAAACCGCAATCTTATGAAGTAAATAAGCTTGGATATTTGCTTTCCATTAAACGTCTCGACCCCCACGTCCAAGCGTACGATATTGCCTTGAAGGGATTTGGTGGCGATTCGGAGGATTTACACGCGCTTCGTCTGGCATACTATATTGCATTTTCAAATTTGCCTCTTGCTTTGGAGGAGGCGAAGTATCTTTGCACTCTGGACGTGAGCGAGAGATTCACAATGGACGTATTGATTCAAACAATCGAAGAAACGCATGATGAACCGCTATCGCTGTTATTTTTTGACAAGCAGCTGGCAAAGATAATCCCAAGCCCAAAACTGGAAAAAACATTTCGTCAAATATTGATTAAACGTCTAATTAGAGTCGCAAGAAATATTCATGATTAAAATTGTGAATTTTTATATTGTGAAAATTTTGGCAGGCGGTGGCGCTGTCTTTCCAGTAACTGAGGTGTACGGCGACGTTGAAATACGTCCTGCAAGCACCGACGACGAAACAGAGGCCGCTGCGATTAGCGACTCAGCGTCTGAAAAATTCCCGAAGGATGAGCGTCAAATCGCAGCAAGAATTGCCACCATCGTTCGCGCGACGTCGATCGAAGAGGCCATTCGATTGGCCGATGAAAAATTCGTCCCGATTCTCGATTTACTTTCCGCGAAGTTTGCCTTAAGCGATTTTTCCTTAACGCAAGTTGGTCACGTCAAAAATTTGGATGATGGAACCATATGCCCGATAAAGAGCAATTTTTTTGGGCCAAGCTTGACCTTCATCGCCCCCCGAGGAGTCGTGAATAAATCAGATTTTGAACATTGGATCATTCGTCAAAAAAACCGATCTTGCCGAGCGATACAAGCGCTCGCTTCATTGGGCGCGAAATGCGAAGTGGGAGAAAAGCACGCAAATGGCGATTCTGTATAGATGGTTTTCTGTTGAAGCCCTATTTAAGGAAAGCGAAAAGGATAATATATCGAGCTTGCTGTTGCTGTACCTTGGATTTCCAGGGGGCACGTACTCAAAAGATATTTCTCGAGACCTCTTATCGCAGCTATCTAAAAACGAGAGCTGGGTAAAGTGGAAGAAGTTGTTGCAGGGTATTGTTGAAAAAATAAGAATATTCCGAAATGATTCGGTTCATTCTGGTTTTAGAAGTGTCGACTACACTGCGGATGAACTGGTTTTGTATAATACAATAATGACGTATGCAACATCTCGATGCCAGGGCGCTGTTAGAGATGCGCTGATGCAAAGAATAGATACGGTTTCCGACTTCAAAAGCTATGCTGGTGCCGTATTTGAGAATCGCGGAAACGTTGTGAACGATATCATTGGCAATATAGTCTTCTCATTGGACAACAATGTCTCCACCTCTGCCAGAAGGGCGTAGCGGTGATGCGCCACGCCCAATTGCTATATATCGCCATGGACCGCCTCACACAGACAGCATACACAGTTGAATTGCATGAGGCTGCGATCGACTGCACGCCATCCGAAGCCGATCATCAGCCTTTCCACCACCCGATCGACCGGCCCAATTCGAGAATGAACACGCCGAAGGTGCCTACTGCTGCCAAAATGGCAAGAGCGCGTTCAAACGACCCCAAGGTGACTGGCTTTTGAATAACCACTTTCTTGCCGTCCCAATACAATTCGCCAGTTTCCGTGTGAACCCCGATGAACGACGTCCCATCAATGGATATGGCGCGCACACCATCGGGCCACTCCGATGGCCGATCGGCCGAATACATAGTTTCGCGCAAGCGTTGCCAATCAGTGTTCACGGGTACCCCACATGGTTGATGCCGATCGGTTGTCAACCATCCAGCCAGGGTTGTCGAATGTCTCCAAATGGCCGAACAGTGACGCCTTGTATTGCTGTCTTAGATAATACGAGACAAATCTTTTATGGGGGCAGACCTTTCGATATAATTGAGGTACTTGTTGGCACCTAATCGAACACGGCTCTAGGAATCTGTGGGCGATGCAAGGAAAAAAGGCGGGGAATGCTCAATCGTTGAGCATATTTCGTCGCGCTGACGAGAGGGTGCCGGGGGTGTGCTACCAACACATCCCACCGGCGATTTTTGGCTTGGCTGCCTGTTCCATAATTGGAGGAACGACAAGAGCCACCGCGCCTAGGAAACGCATAGCTCTTGTTAGGACGAATGATACCGCGCGCGGCGCGCCGTGCAAAGTAACTTTGCAGGATTACTTTGTGCCTCTTCCTCAACTTCATTGCGCCCGTACTTTGATAGTACGGCGCGGTTTATTGCCGCCGCTTTCCTCCTTCTTGCGGAACAGGCCATTTCTGAACAGAAAATGGCTCTTAAGATTCTTCGACTTATTGGTGTGCTGGATTGCGTCGGCGTCAAGAAAACAACGCTGTATCGCTGGATTCGCGAAGGCAAGTTTCCAGCGCCGGTCCAGTTAGGGGCCAGGAGCGTCGGCTGGCGCGCGACAGACGTCCAGCAATGGCTCGAATCCCGTCAGTCCACGCGGGGGCAGGCATGAGCGCGCATGCCCCGCTGATCAGTCGCGGCGGCCCGTATGGTCGCGCGATGGGCGCGGCCGTCACGGCGCGCGACGCCGCGTTCGTGCGTTGCCGCGACGCTCGACTGCGCAAGCTCGCCGGAATCCTTGATGACATCGAGGGTTGCTTCTGGAACCGTGGCGACGACACAGGGAAGCTCGTAGCGATCGCCGTCACGCTCGCCTCGACGCTCGCGCTCGAAGCCCCGCGTCTGACGACAAAGCAACTTGGCACCGCCTGCGAGAAGTTCGTCCAGGCGATCGCCGCTGCTGAACAGGATTCGGCGAACTATCGTCGTCGACAGTATCGACAGCTGCGGAAAGCCTATCGCGCGCTTTACAACGACATCGATGCGCAGTGCACGGACGGGACGCGCCGTTTGCAAGTTAGCGCCCTGCTGCGAGGCGTCGCGCTCGGCCAATCACTGGCGCAGGGCAGCTTGCGACTGGATATCGAACAGCTCAAGCTGGCGACCGCTGTGCTCAAGGGGGAGGCCGCCTGATGCTCCCCCAAAGTCGCTTTGCACTAGGCGATACACGGCGAGGGGCGTCGCGATTTGCGTCGTCCAGCATCGCGCGGTATTCTGTGCGCGTCGCTGAGACAACAGTGACCCGGTTTGGCGACCGGAGATGCTCCAAGGCGGACAACCGCCTTCGCGCGGTTTTTTTACGTCCGTACACCTTGCGCCTTCTATGGTCGGGCCTTGGTGGGGGTGCGTTCGCGCACGCCGGTTCCCTTGGACGCCGGTTCGCCAACCCTGCCTTGTGCCCGGCCACCCCATTTGGCGATGGGGCCGGGTTCGTCAACCCGTCCAAGGAGGTCGCATTCAATGCGCCAGCCCTCGCACGCCCGTACCGGGCAGCAATCCCACCTCATTCGATCCATCGTCCGCGCAGCACTGCGCGACGCGGCAACGGCCAGCACGTATCAAGACGCGCTCGACGCAACCGGTGCGGCATCGGCCGCAATCGCAGCGCTCGTCCGTGCAGAGGTGCGCCATGGCTGAGCTGCGCTGCAAGATTGGCGATCTGGCGATCGTCACGAAGTGCGATGCACGCGCTCGCATCGGCATGCTGGTTGAGGTGGCATCGGCTCGTCCGACGCCCGATCACGATTGGCGCGTGCGGATCTTGGGCGGCCCCGTCTCGGGGCGCAGCGTCTACGGCCGGAGGTTCGGCGAATTCACGCATGCAGCCGTCCACGACTGGAACCTCACGCCGATTCGCGGCGAAGCGGAGCTGGATTGCACGGTCGACGTCCGGCAACTCCTCGCGTCGATTCTGGAGGTGCGCCATGTCTAAATACCGCCTGCCGAACGAAGTCACGATGATCGCCATGTGTGCGGCCCATCAGTTCGCCCAGCTCGAAGCCCTGTTCGATGCTGTCCGTTCGCATCTTGCGGAGGGCACCTACGAGCGAGCGCTCGTCGACATGGGGCAAAGCGTTGCAAGCCGGTATTCGGCCGAAATGCGCCGCACCGCGCAGCCGGAGGTGTGCCATGACTGACCAGCGCATCCGAACCGCGGTTGTCGACGGATTCGACAACGCACCGCCGCTGGATACCGGCGCACCGATCGAGCTGCAATTCGCCGTCGACCTGGGCGCGATTTGCGCCGACGCATGGCTCGACCTGAAAGGCGACGTGCGGCTGCACGACTACGCGGCGCATCAAGCCGCTGCGTTCGCGCGCGGTATGGAAGCCGCCATGCAGGACGCGGGCGACGTCGACGCGCACCGCGTGTCGATCAGCCGCCAAGCGTTCGCGGCCGGCCTGATGGGGCGCGTGCAACAGCATCTGTTCGCGGCGCTCGGTCTGGTCATGCGCGAACCGCGTACAACGCACTGAGGAGACGGTCATGGCAAAGACGAACAAAAACGCCGTGCAACCGCTCGCCTCGCACTTCGTGGCCGAGGTGAACCGCCCCGATCGCAACCGTATCGGTACGCAGATCAGTGACGCAATGGAGCTGCTGGACAGCCTGCATTGGGCGACCGACAAGGCCATGTCCGATGACGACTACTGGCTTGTGCTGAGCCTGTTCCGTGCGTCCCTGCCGTCGATTGGCGCGGCGCTGGAGGCGGCCAACGACGCACTCGGCGAGTCGCGGCTCGGCCGCTACGTCTACAGCAACGACGTCACGGCCGGCGGGGCGGTTCTGTCGGTGCCTCGCGCGGCCGGCTGACGCTGCACCGCTAGGCATCGCATCATTCAATGCTTCGCGCGTCGGGTAGCTGTTTGCCCGATATGGACTACTAATCGGAAGGCGACCGACGCGCGTCTAGTGGGAACCTATGAGTAACGCACCCATGTCCGAATTCGAGCGGGCGAGAGTCGCGCTCGGCTATGTTCCGCCCGACGACCGCGACACGTGGAGTCAGGTGGGGATGGCGCTCAAGGCCGAGTTTGGCGAGGAGGGCTTCGCCCTCTGGAACGAATGGAGCCAAGGCGCGCAGAACTACAACGGGAAGGACGCGCGCGATGTGTGGAAGTCGTTCAAGGGCGGCAAAATCACCATCAACACGCTGTTTCACCTTGCCAAACAAAGCGGTTTCGATCCGCGTGCGCATCGAGCGAAGCCGGTCGATCCAGCGGAGCGCGAGCGGCAGAAAGCCGAGCGCGCGGCCCGCGAAGCGGCCGAGCTGGCCGAACTGACCGAGAAACAGCAAACCGCGTCGGCGCTCGCTGAATCGATCTGGTCGGCGGCCGAGCCTGCGCCGGCCGATCACCCGTACCTCGTTCGCAAGCGCATCCCGGTCGACGCGCTGCGTGTCTATCGCGGCGCCTTGTGCATTGGCACGGCCGCGTGTGACGGCGCACTCGTCATCCCGGCGCGTGACGCGGACGGCAAGCTGTGGACGCTGGAGTTCATCCTGACGGACGGCCAGAAACGCTACCTGCCGAACGGTCGCAAGGCAGGCTGCTTCTCGTTGATCGGCGGCCCGCTATCTTCCGCGCCGTCCACGGTACTGGTCGGCGAGGGTTACGCCACGTGCGCGACGCTCGCGGCCGCGACGGGCTATCCGGCCGCCGTCGCGTTCGACGCCGGCAACCTGCACGCGGTCGCGACGGCACTGCGCGGCCAGTATCCGGACGCCCGCATCGTCGTGTGCGCCGATGACGACCACACGACAAAGGGCAATCCGGGCGTGACGAAGGCCCGCGCGGCGGCCGCGGCCGTCGCCGGCATCGTCGCGGTGCCCGACTTCGGTCCGAACCGTCCGGCGGCCGGCACCGACTTCAACGACCTGGCTGCGCACCTCGGCCCGGATGCGGTGGCCGCCGCCGTGCGCGCTGCGCTCGCACCGGCCGGCTCGGCGGATGCCAGCAAGGGCAAGACCGCTCCAGCCGCCGCGAAGCCCGCCAAGCGCCCGAAAACGGCCCGCGCGCAGGACGGCAAGTCGCGGTTCGTCGTCGACGACAAGGGCGTGTGGTTTCACGGCTTCAACAATCAGGGCGATCCGCTTCCGCCGCATTGGGTCAGCACGCGGATCGACGTGATCGCGGAGACGCGGAACGAAATGAACAGCGAATGGGGATACCTGCTCGAATTCATGGACCGCGACGGCATCCTGAAACGGTGGGCGGTGCCGGCCGGCCTCTTTGCCGGCGACGGCACGGAGCTGCGCCGCATGCTGCTCGATATGGGCGTGAAGCTCGGCGTCACGCAGATCGCCCGCACGCAGATCGCGAACTATGTGCAGATGGCGCAGCCGGACGAGCGCGTGCGCTGTGTGCCGCGCGTCGGCTGGCATCACGGCGCGTTCGTGCTGCCCGATCGCGTCATCGGCACCGGCAAAGAGGCGCTGATCTATCAGGCCGACACACCGATCCAGAGCCAGTTCAAAGAGCGCGGCACGCTGGACGACTGGCAACGCGAGGTTGCGGCCTACTGCGTCGGCAATAGCCGGCTACTGTTCTGCGTTGCTACGGCCTTCGCTGGTCCGTTGCTGCACTTCTCCGGGCTTCAGTCGGGCGGGTTTCACTTGCTCGGCACGACGTCGAAAGGCAAGTCCACGGGCGGCGTCATCGCCGCGTCCGTGTTCGGCTCGCCGGACTACGTGCGCAGCTGGAAGGCGACCGACAACGCGCTCGAAGCCGTCGCCACGCAGCATAGCGACGCGCTGCTGATCCTCGACGAAATCGGGCAGGTCGAGCCGCGTTTGGTCGGCGATGTGATTTACATGCTCGCGAATGAGTCGGGCAAGGCCCGCGCGTCTCGCAGCGGCTCGGCCAAGCCTGTACTGACGTGGCGGCTGCTGTTCCTGTCGAACGGCGAAAAGAGCGTGTCCGCGTTGATGGCCGAGGGCAACAAGCCCATGAAAGGCGGTATCGAGGTGCGTTTGCCCGCGATCCCGGCCGAGGTCGGCGAAATGGGCGTCGTGGAGAAACTGCACGGCTTCCCGACGCCGGCCGCGCTGATCGAGCATCTAGAGAGGCACGCAGGCATGCACTACGGCACGGCCGGCCCCGCGTTCATCGAGTGGGCGTCGTCGCAGGCCGGCGAGCTGGCCGAGCATCTGCGCATCCGCGTCGATGAGCTGGTCGGTCAATGGGTGCCGGACGGCTCGCATTCGCAGGTCGCGCGCGTCGCTAAGCGGTTCTGCCTCGTCGCAGTGGCCGGTGAGCTGGCGACGGCGCACGGGCTGACCGGCTGGCCGCAGGGCGAAGCGGTGGAGGCTGCGCGGCGCTGCTTCGAAGGCTGGCTCGAACTGCGTGGCGGGACCGGCAATTCGGACGAGGCGGAAGCCGTGCGGCAGGTACAGCATTTCCTCGCCGCGCACGGCGACAACCGTTTCGTGTGGATGAACCGGGCGCAGGACGACCATCGGCCCAACGTGCCGCATCGAGCGGGCTTCAAGCAGCACGTGAAGCGCGACGAGCGCCGCACGCCCATCGCTTCCGATCGCGAGTATTACGCCGAGTTCGGCGGCAAGATGAGCGCCGACGATGCAGAAAGCGTCGAGACGGAATACCTGATCGAAGCGGCCGTGTTCCGCAAGGACGTGTGCGCCGGCTTCGATCACAAGATCGTCGCCAAGGCACTGATGAAGCGGGGCGTGCTGATGCCGCGCAGCGACGGCTACCCGTATCGGCAGGAGTACATCCCCGGCCACGGGAAATTCATGGTGTACCGCGTTCGTCCGTCCATCTTCACGCTCGAACTGTGAACTGTGAACTGTGAACTGTGCCGCCGCCGTGCGGGAGGGGGCGGCGGCGCACGCTAGTGTTGTTTGCGCCTACAAACCGGCGTTGCGCAGTAGCTCGGAGGGAAGAAGTTGCATTGCGCGCGCAATGCGGACGATATTCATGACGGTAACGTTTCGTTCACCGCGTTCAATCTTGCCCATGTGCGAGCGGTCAATCTCTGCAAAATCGGCCAGTGCTTCTTGCGATATCGCCAACTCCTTGCGGCGAGCGCGAATCGCCGCGCCGAGCGACACAAGGTTTCTATCCTTATCAAGTTTTCGCGAGACTCTTGCCATGCCTTGAATCGTCGCGCTATGATGCATTCAAGGACACGGCATTTACGACCCATTTTCAATTCGTCATGTCGCTTAGCTATCATGTTGAGCTACGGATTGTTCTAAATTCCGATTGCCAATTGCGATTCGTTTCTAGTTCTGTTCTGTGTTCATGATGATCCAGGAGTCGATTCGGCAGTTCTAGAATGAATGGTCACGTCGGTTTGCGGCGTAGCCGTGCCTCCCTTAACCGGGGTATCTACTTCGAGGACCAACAGTGATGACTTTTCAAGAGCTACAAAACCAAATCCGGCAATTGCAGCAGCAGGCTGAGGCGATACGGAAGGAAGAAGCGAGTGCTGTGATTGCCAAGCTACGCGCAACCATTCTCGAATTTGGCATTACGCCCGACGAAGTATTCGGCGCAAGCGCGAAGCAAATCCGGCGGTCGCCAAGAGGTCCCGCTACCCAGAAATACCGTGATCCGTTATCAGGGGCGACATGGAGTGGCCGCGGGAGAGCACCTCGCTGGATTGTGGGTCGTAATCGCGACGACTTCCTTATCACTCGGACTCAATAGTCCTAGCATCGTGCATCCCCCCGGCATTGCGCTGACCGTAAGTGCAACCATCAGCGATCCAACTCCAAGGTTGTTCGGGGCTTGAAGATGGTAAAGGGGGCTGCGTGTAACGGCCGAACGTGCCAAACCGCACGGGCTTAAGAGACGGTTTCAAAAAGGCCAAGTGGGGCTGTTAACTTTCGCGGTGAGCTGTTAACCTCAGGCATCGGAACAACCGAGACCGAGGAGATGGCCAAACCGATCATCGACGATGAATTGTGGACACTGATTGAGCCGTTACTGCCGCCACCCAAGCCACGGCGCGAGAAAAACCCGGGCCGCGCCTGCCTGTTTCGAATCGCGCCGCGCTGACTGGCATCCTGTTCGTTCTCAAGACCGGACTGCGCTGGCGCGATCTGTCGACCGAGATGGGATGCGGCTCGGGCGTGACATGTTGGCGACGGCTGCGCGATTGGCAAGCAGCCGGCGTGTGGGATCGCTTGCACGAGCTACTTGCTCGCAAAGCTGCGCGCAGCGGACCAGATCGACTTCTCGCGAGCCGCCGTCGATTCATCATCGATTCGCGCCGTTGGGGCAGGCCAAAAACTGGGCCAAACCCTACCGATCGCGCGCGACCCAGTTCCAAGCACCACATCGTCACCGACGCCAACGGCACCCCGCTCGCCGCGATCCTGACCGGGGCGAACGTCAACGATGTCACGCAATTGCTGCCGCTGATCGACGCGATTCCGCCGATTCGCGGATTGCGCGGCCACCCACTGCGCAGACCGCGCGTGGTCTACGCCGATCGCGGTTACGACTCCGAGCGACATCGACGAGCGTTGCGCGATCGCGGCATCGAGCCGGTGATCGCCAAGCGCCGTACCGAACATGGCAGCGGCCTGGACAAATATCGCTGGGTCGTCGAACGCACGCATGCCTGGCTGCATCACTTCCGTCGTCTCCGCATTCGTTTCGAGCGCCGTGCCGACATTCATGGCGCGTTCCTCAAACTCGGTTGCTGCCTGATCTGCTGGAATACCCTTCGGCAGGCCGACCAGTCTTTATGAAACCGTCTCTTAGCGATAGAGATGTAATGCTTGCGCAACCCGGATGACTTATATGGTCTCCATCAAACGCTTCGCGGGCCCGCGCTTTCGCAAAACTTCTGCCGCCAGGGTCTTCGAGCCGACACATACGACCGTCCGACGAGTTACAATAAACGAATTCCTGAGGTCAGCGGAAAGCATGCAAAATGCGCGGGGTATTTCCGCATGGCCATCGCGACCGTCTACTCGCTCGGTTCCCAATATACCTGCGATGAGCATGTCCAGTACGGATATCGACTCCGATTTGTTCAGCTTGATTCACGCCCGCCTACCCGACCTGGCGGCGGCCCAGCGGTTGGTCGCCAAGGTGTTCCTCGACAAACCCGAATGGGCGATGCAAGCGCATGTGAACGAGATCGCGGTGTTTGCCGGCGTCAGCGAGCCCACTGTCGTGCGGTTCTGCAGGGCGCTGGGATTCCACGGGCTGCGGGATTTCAAGCTGCGCGTCGCCCAGCAAGTGGCGCTGGGCAGCGTAGCGCTGCATCGCAACGTTACGGCGGTCGACTCGATCGACGAAATTGTCGGCAAGGTACTGCGCAGTTCCGCCGACATCCTGCTGGACATCGAGCGCCAGTTGCCCCGCGAACAGATCAAGCGCGCGATCAGCGCGCTCGGCAGTGCGCACCGCGTCGACTGCTATGGCGTCGGCACAACGTCGGGCTTCGTCGCGGCGGATGCGCAAGCAAGACTGTTTCGATTCGGCATTCAGGCGCAAACCTATACCGACGCCAATATGCAGATGTTTTCTGCTGCGACGCTAAGTCCCGGAGATGGGGTGATCGCGGTGTCGCACTTCGGACGCATGCCTTTCCTGTTGGAAGCGGTGCGCGTTGCCCGAGAACGGGGCGCCGTCGTGATCGGAATCTGTGAGCCCGGCACACCGCTTGCCGGCGAATGCGATATCCCGCTGACTTTTGCGTTGCCGGCATCGGTCAACGCGTATATCGGGAGCGACGCCTGTATTGCGCACCTGGCCATCATCGACATCCTAATCGTAGGCGTCGCGTTCGAGCGCGGTGCCGCCGGGATTGAGCAGCTGCGCCGGCTGCAAAATGTCCTGTCTCCGCACGGACTCGATATATTTCCGCGTCCGGCGAGCAATAAGAAGCGCTGACGGTCTTCGCGCACGATTTCACTCGATGCGGCTCCCGGTCCGCAGATTGAACAGATGGATGTGCTCAGGCGCAAATTGCAGCCTCACGCGCTGATCCGGCCGGAGAGTCGCACGCTCGCGGGTCGTTATGCACCATGTGCTGCCATTCACCTTCCCGTAAAAGTGCGTCTCGGCGCCTGTCGGTTCGATCACCTCGACCTCCATGGAGACGCCGTCGGGATTCGTCGATATCTGGATATGTTCAGGGCGAACGCCGAAGATCACCTCCGTATCTTCCGCGATCGGCGCTTTCAATCGAGGCAGATTGACCGTGGCGCCCTCGGCAATCCTGAGCGTCGCACCCAGCGCGCCGCCCGTCAGCGTGCCTTCTGCAAAGTTCATCGACGGAGACCCGAGAAAACCCGCGACAAATTTGTTGGCGGGACGATCATAGAGATCGAGCGGGCTGCCGATCTGTTCGATTCGGCCCGCATTCATCACGACGATCCGATCCGCCATGGTCATTGCTTCAATCTGGTCGTGTGTGACATATATCACCGTATTCTTCAGGCGCTGATGTAGCGCCTTGATCTCGGTACGCATCTGCACCCGCAGCTTGGCGTCGAGATTGGACAGTGGCTCATCGAAGAGAAACAGCGCGGGCTCGCGTACGACCGCTCGTCCCATCGCCACGCGCTGACGCTGACCGCCCGACAGCGCGCGCGGCAAACGATCAAGATAGCCGCCGAGATTCAGCATTTTCGCCGCCGCTTCGATGCGCGGTTTGAAACTGTCGACGGCTTCCTTGCGGACGCGCGGGCCGAAAGCGATGTTCTCGTAGACGGATAGATGCGGATAGAGCGCGTAACTCTGGAATACCATCGAGATGTTGCGCTGCTGAGGCGGTAGTCCGTTGGCGCGCATGCCGCCGATCGTCAATTCGCCGCCGCTGATCTCTTCGAGCCCCGCCACCATTCGCATCAGCGTGCTCTTGCCGCACCCCGACGGCCCGACCAGCACGACGAACTCGCCATCGTCGATGTGCAGATCGATGCCATGCACCACTTGGGTATCGCCGTAACGCTTGAAGATCCCATTCAATTGCACAGCCGCCATGCTTACCCCTTCATTGTCCGATGCTTGAAACGTAGTACGCCCGGGCCATTGTTCAAAGTGCCTCAAGCGTCAATTCCGCGGCCATCAGCCGGTTGCCGGCCATCAGTCCGCTGTCGACAGGCAGCGCCACGCCGGTAATTACCCGCGCCATTGGCGACGCGAGAAACCATACGGCATCAGCGATATCGCCGGGAGTCGCGAAATCGCGCAGCGGATACCACTTCTTCAGGTCTTCAAACACTTGCGGATTTTTCTCGACCCGTGCTTGCCAAGCCAGTGTCTTCACGGTACCGGGACACACGATATTGGCACGGATGCCGTAGCGCCCCAACTCCATCGCAAGCGACTTGGTGTAACTGATCAGCCCTGCCTTTGCGGCGCTGTAGGCCGGGTGACCCAGCGCCGTCATCCCGTTGACGGAACCCACCAGGACCAGCGCGCCGCGCTGCCGCTCGATCATCGAGGCGCGCACCGCCTCCACACTATGATAGGTGCCCGTCAGATTAAGCTGAATGTCGCGTTGCCAGCTCGCGGCATCGGTGGTTTCCAGTGTCGGGCCCGTTGCCGCGCCGGCATTGGCGACCAGAACTTCCACCGGACCGCGCAGCTCGACCGCCGATTCGATCGCTGCTTCAATCGGATGCTCGAGATTGGCCGCGACAGGCGTGACTTGCTCCTTTCCCAATTCGCGGACCAGAGAATCGAGGGCATGCGTACCCACGTCAAGCGCCAAGACAACGTCGCCGTGTTCGACGAAGCGTCGGCACAAAACCGATCCGATCCCGCCACAGGCTCCGGTTACAAGTACCACGCGACTCATGATCGACCTCCAACGTTATGGGAAATGGGGCTCGGCTCCCGACAGTGCGAGCCAGATGAACCATCTCATCACCCGACATGTAATTAAATTACAAATTAGCAGTCGCGAAATTACTTCGCAACAACCTGTCCACCATCCCGAAATTTGGGAAAATACGATACATAACCCGAAAAATATGACGTTTTGTCAAAAAAAAATCATGTGCCTTCTCACAAATCCGCAGTGACAGTTTTTTTTGCGGCGTGTAGCCTAATTACACATACAAGCACTGAGCAGGTTCCCCATTGATTGTTTCGAGGAGTCCCGGATGAAGCCTATTTCGATTGCATTCCGAAATGTTGTCGCCGCGCTTGCAGTGGCATCCGCTGCAGCCAACGCGCATGCCGACACGATTCGCGTCACGGTCGCGCACTACAGCGACGCGACCGCACCGTACTTCGAAACAATGGCGCGCAACTTCGAAAAAGCCAATCCCGGAACGACCGTCAAGATCGAAGACGTGAATTGGGACACGTTGCAGCAGAAATTGCAGACGGATATTTCGGGAGGCGCCAACGCCGATCTGGCGATCGTCGGTACCCGCTGGCTGCTGGATTTCGTGAAGGACGACGTGGCGGAACCGCTTGATGGCTACATGGATGCGAACTTCAAGAATCGCTTCATCGGCCCCTTCCTCGCACCCGGCGAAATCGGCGGCAAGGTCTACGGTTTGCCGGTCGCGGGCTCGGCCCGTGCGCTGTACTACAACAAGACCTTGCTGACGAAGGTCGGCTATCCGAATGGCCCGAAGACATGGAACGACGTGATCGACGCGTCGAAGAAATTGAAGGCGATGGGTATTGCCGGTTTCGGGCAGCAGGGAAAAGAGATCGAAACGGACGTCTACTTTTACTACGCGCTATGGAGTTACGGCGGCGACGTCGTGGGGAAGGACGGCAAGGCCGCCTTCAATTCACCGGCGGGCGTGAAGGCCGCGACCATGTACAAGACGATGATCGACGAGGGGCTGACCGAACCCGGCGTGACCGGCTACAGCCGCGAAGACGTCCAGAACCTGTTTAAGCAGGGCCGGGTCGCGATGGTGATCTCGGCGCCGTTCCTGTCGAAGCAGATCAAGAAGGAAGCGCCGAATCTCAAGTACGGCATCGATCCCATTCCGATGGGCACCGTTCGCGCGACGTACGCCGTGACGGATTCGATCGTGATGTTCAAGAACTCCAAGGTGAAGAAGAGCGCATGGAAGTTCCTCGACTACCTCTTCACGAAGGAACCGCGCGTCAAGTTCACGAGCACGGAAGGATTCCTGCCGACGACCAAGGCCGAATCGGCTGATCCGGCCTTCAACGATCCCGACACCAAAGCCTTTGTCGCATTGCTTCCGACGGCGCGCTTCGCGCCCACCGTCACCGGGTGGGAGGACACGGCGAAAGCGGTTTCCGACGCCATGCAGGCGATATATCTCGGTAAGGCGCAGCCTGCCGCGGCGCTCAACGCGGCCGCCACGAAGGCCAACGGCGCCCTCGGAAAATGAACCTCCTCGAGTCGTCGCGAATCAGCTCAGGTCGCGACTTCAGGCGGAGCCGGGCCTCACGCCGGTTCCCCCTTTTTTTCAAGCATATGAACCCCACCGCCGCTTCGCGACTGCCGATCCCGTGGCTGTTGATCGCGCCGAGCCTCGTGCTTGCGCTCGTCATCATCAGCTATCCGATCTTCAATATCACGTACCAGTCCGTGCACGACGTGTCGCGCTTCGGCGCGATCCGGGATTTCAACGGGCTGGCGAATTTCCACACGGTGTTCACCGATCCGGAATTCCTCGGCGCCCTGAGGCGCACGATCTACTGGACGCTCTCGGTCGTCGGCGGCGCCGTGGCGATCTCCGTCCCAGTCGCCCTGGTGCTCAACCAGGATTTCCACGGCCGGGGAGTGGCGCGGACCCTCGTCATGCTGCCCTGGTCCGTATCGCTGACCATGACCGCCGTGGTCTGGCGCTGGGGCTTCAACGACGAATACGGGATGGTCAACGTTACGCTGCAACGGCTTGGACTGATCGACGGGCCGATCCACTGGCTCGCCACGCCGGAATACGCGTTTCCGGTTGAGATCGCGATCGGCATCCTGGTATCGATCCCGTTTACGGTGACGATCCTGCTGGGCGGATTGTCCTCGATACCGGGCGACATCTACGAAGCGGCGCGCATGGACGGCGCCAGCGCATGGCAGCAGTTCCGGCAACTGACGCTGCCGCTCCTGCGCCCCTTCATCAACATGGCCGTCCTGCTGAACGTGATCTACGTGTTCAACTCGTTTCCTATCATCTGGGTGATGACGCAAGGCGGCCCCGACGAAAGCACGCACATCCTCGTGACGTATCTCTACGAGCTGGGCTTCCGGTTGGGGCGGCCAGGACAGGCAGCGGCCGTGTCGCTGATCATGCTGGTGATGCTGTTCATGTTCTCGATCGCGTATCTGCGCCTGCAACCGCGAAAAGAGGGAGATCCAGCATGAGTTCCAAGATGCGGCGCACGCTCTGGTGCTGGCTGGCGTTGCTGCCGCTCGCCGCGGTCGTGCTGTTTCCCTTCGCGGTGATGTTCTTCACCGCGCTGAAGCCCGCCCAGGAAGTGTTCGTCTATCCGGCGCGCTGGCTGCCGGAACACTGGCGGTGGCGCAATTTCATCGACATGTGGCATGCCGCCAACTTCGGCGTCGCACTGGGGAACAGCGCGGTGATCAGCCTGCTGTCCACGTCGCTCGCGCTAGCGGTCAGCCTGCCCGCCGCCTATGCGCTGGCGCGCTTTCCCTTCCGGGGCCGCGGCTGGTACCGGCAGTTCCTCCTGGTCACGCAAATGTTGTCGCCGATCCTGCTGGTGGTCGGTCTGTTTCGTCTCGCCGCCATGATCCCCTATGGCGACGGCAACCTGGTCGACTCGAAGATCGGCGTGATCGTCTCCTATGCGGCATTCAACGTCGCCTTCGCGGTCTGGATGCTGTCCTCGTATTTCCAGACGGTGCCGCGCGACCTGGAAGAATCGGCGTGGCTCGAAGGATGCGGCCCGCTGCGCGCCGTGTTCAAGGTATTCCTGCCGCTGGCCGTTCCCGCGATCGTGGTGACCGCGATCTTCACGTTCATCAATGCGTGGAACGAATTCGCCGTGGTGTACACGCTGATCCGCTCGCCTGAAAACAAGACGCTGACGGTTCAGGTGACCGACATGGTGGCGGGAAAGTACACGGTCGAATGGCAACTCGTGATGGCGGCCACGCTCTTCGCAACGCTGCCGGTGTCGATCGTGTTTGCGTGGCTGCAGCGGTATCTGGTGAAGGGGCTGGCGTTGGGGGCGGTTAAATAATTACGCTAGCTATCCCAATGGTGTGCAACGGAGATAACTATGAAATTATATGCTTTGTTGATTTTGGCATTATGCCTTCTGGCGGGATGTGGTGGTGATGATAGTAAATCAGGAATGATATCTCCATCAAACAGCACAACACAATCCGCTAGAGCAATGAATGCTACCGGAATGACTAACCAGCCAGCAGTAGGGGGCAGCACAGCAATCGTTGCACTACCAGCCTGTTCCGCCGCAGAAAATGGTACGAATCCTAGCGGTACGAATTCCACACCAACTGTTGTCCCTGCATTGCAAAATTGGTACGGGGGAAGCGGAAACCTCAATTTGTCAGCATCAAATCGGATTGTCATCGATTCCGCGGGGTTGCAGGATTTAGCCACCACCTTTGCTGCAGATTTAAAGGCAATCACCGGATTCAACCTGCCGATCGTGGCAGATGGGACATTGAATCCTGGAGATATCGGCCTTAGTTTATCACCCTGCAGCGGCACATCCTCGCAGATTGGCAGCGAAGGTTATAGTGCTTACATTGGAAATTCGGCAATTGTTCGAGCCAACCAACCTTCAGGGGTCTTTTATGCGACACAAACATTATTACAGATGTTCAAGTCCAGCTCTTCACGGCAATCCATTCCGCAGGGCATCGCATTAGATTGGCCCACTTTTCCGGAGCGGGCGCAGATGCTCGACATTGGACGTAAATTTTATCCGCTGGCATACCTTAAACAACAAATTCGCCTAATGGCATGGATGAAAATGAATGTGTTTCATCTTCATTTATCGGATTGGGAAGGATTTCGCGTCGAAAGCAAACTGTATCCCAATCTTGCTTCCGCCGATCATTATTCCCAAGATGATATTAAAAATCTGGTCGCGTATGCCAATTTATACTATGTGACTCTGGTGCCAGAGTTCGATGTTCCATCTCATGCGGTCGCAGTTTCTTCAACTGACAATAATCTAGCAATCGGATGCGATTCAATGAGCCATCCGGCAAATTATCCCAATTCATCAAACCAATGGCCGGGCTCCGATAATCCGGGATGGACGCTTGATATTACATCCACTTATACAAGAAATTTTTTAAAGAGCCTGTTTGTTGAAATGATGTCATTATTCCCTGGCCCATATTTTCATATTGGAACAGACGAGGTACCTCAAGCATATGACCAACAAGCATGCGCGCCATGGACGGCCTATCAAAATCAGAAGGGATTTAAATACCCTGGGGATGTGCTGGTTGATTTTATCAATGATATGAATAGTGTTGTCCGTGGGCAAGGGAAAACCATGGAGATATGGGATTGGTGGGAGCGCGAGCAAAATAATGTATCTACGGCAGTCGATACATCCATTCGAATTGATGATTGGGCAGGTGCCGCTTCCGATTTTGCGAATGGAGCTGCGACTGCATTCTTAACCTCTGGCTCAGCGCCTTTGCAATATGATACCGTCGGCTCTCAGGAACGCAGCTTGTATGTTTCGCCTGGCTACGGAACGAGTCTCGGGATATATGGTTATTTTGATGCAAGCAATGTTTACGAGAATTACAATTTCACCGTTGCGCCGCATATTCGGGGATACAAAATTTCGCGTTGGTCGGATAGCGCGGAAACTCAATCGGTTGAATGGATTGATTACTATGCTGTAAGCGCTAGGCAAGTTATCGCTGATCGTACATGGGGTGGAGGGAAAGCCGCTAATTACTCAGTTTTTTCGAGTAATGCAGTTTCCATTGGCGCGCCTCCGTATGGAGTAGGGCAAATTTCGCTCAATCAGCAAAGTCCGATATGTCTTGACATCAAAAACGGATATGCAGTTGCATCGATTTGTGACAATTTGAATCCCACCCAACGATGGACCTATAATTCGAATGGTCAGATTCAGCAAACTGGGACTGCGCAGTGCTTGACATCAACCGCAAATGGTGCAAATAGTAATTTAAATGGGGCATCTGGAACGTGGATTCAGCTGTCAGATTGCGACGCAACTTCAGACAATCAAAAGTTTAGCTACGAAAATAATAATTTGATTGCATCAGACGGGAATTGTCTTGATGTTTATCAAGGCGTAAAAGCAGATCAAGCGCCCATCGATCTTTGGCAATGTGGGGCCGCTCAAAATAATCAGACATGGTTTGTGCCGAATTAACATTGGAAGGATATGATATCCCGCCCTCTGACAGCACGGCGGGATATCATTAGTTTGTGCTTGCCTGGTAGGTGCCGAAAAACCTGTCTTTCTGTCGGCGTGAGCACATCAACCGGCTCGGCGACTACCTACTGGACCTACAACCCCACTCGATCAGGCTGGTAATTTTCGTTTTAATCAGATGTTTAGGCCGAGATGTGGCGGATTTTTTACGACTCCTGGATTTGCCCCTGTACCTCCGGACACCGCCTCACACTTGAGTTGATGAATCGGTGCTGCGCCTGAACTCGCGTGGCGAGCGGTACTTCAGCGCGCTATGAGGGTGCTGCTCGTTGTAATGCTCGAAAGCGACGGCGAGATTGCGCGCTGCGGTTGCTGCATCTGGCTTCGGCATGAAGGCGACATAGTCACGCTTCATCGTTTTCACGAAGCTTTCCGCCATGCCGTTACTTTGCGGGCTGCACACCGGTGTGGTCAATGGTTTCAAACCAATGTCAGATGCAAAGGTCCTGGTTTTCTCCGCCGTATAACCCGAGCCGTTGTCCGTCAGCCATTCAATTTCAGCCGGGGCCTTCGGGACGTTGCCAAAGCGCTTTTCGACGGCTGCCAGCATGACGTCGCGCACCACATCGCCACTGTGGCCACCGGTTGTCGCCACCCAGCTCATCGCCTCACGGTCACAGCAATCCAAAGCGAACGTGACACGCAGCGGCTCACCGTTGTCGCAACGAAACTCGAAGCCGTCCGAGCACCAGCGCTGGTTGCTCTTCGCCACCGCGACCTTGCCATCATGTCGGCGCTGCGGGCGTGGAGGGAGCGCTTTGGGCTGTAGCAGCAGGCCGTGAACGCGCATTACCCGGTACACCCGTTTGGCATTGACGGGGGCCGCGCTCTGGTTCTCCCGCTGCCGACGTAACAGGCCCCACACACGACGGTAGCCGTAGCTCGGCAGGTCAGCGACGCTCAGCCGAATTTCTTCGACCAGACCGGCGTCGTCGGTCCTTCTGGCCGTACGCCCGTCTCGCCAGTCTGCCGGCCGTGCCAGCCTGTCCGCCACATTCGAGCGCGCTACACCGAGAACGTCACAGACCCGCTTCACTGGTCGTCCCCTGGCAATGAGGGTGAGCGCGCAATCCATTTTCGCGACTTCGCCACCTCCACCGCCTCACGAAGAATCTCGTTCTCCATGGTCTTCTTTCCGAGCAGTCGCTGAAGCTCCCTGATTTGTTTGAGTGCGTCGCTCAGCTCCGACGCCGGCACGACTTCCTCGCCGGCACTGACAGCCGACAGGCTGCCGTCCTGATATAGCTTGCGCCAGTGAAACAGCTGATTCGGATTGACGCCGTGCTGGCGTGCAACCATCGAGACCGACTTGTTCGGCTCGAAACTCTCTCGCACCATCGCCAGCTTCTCTTCCGCTGACCACCGCCGCCGGCGCTCCGGCCCCGTCAACACTTCCATCACTTCTTGCTTGTTGTTAGTCAAAAACACAGTCGTGTGCCTACCCGCTATTTTAAGTGGGAGACTGTGTCCGGTGATTCAGGGGGCCGCTCCAACTCCCGGCCAACCGCCCTTTTGGTTGCTCTCCCAAAATTTGGGAAACAGTGATTTCCCATTTAACAGTCGGAATTTACTGCGAGAATTTGCCGATGAATCGATCATCTGAATGGAAATGCTTGTCCGCCCTGAGTGGATTGTGCTTGATAGCGCATGGCAGCACCGCCATCGCGCAGTCCGCCCCGACGGGAAAAATCGAATTCGCGCAGACGCACGTCGTACAGCGTACAGGCGGCACTCGACTGGCACCGGTACCGATCATCCATCGTCAAGCCCTATTGCTGTTTACGCCTGACATGTCCGTGCCTGTCGGCGTACAGCCCTATCTTGACGTGAGGAAAGGCACAACGACCGTGTACAGCGCGCCGCTTGTGTCGCCTGCCAACTTGCCTGGCAATCTTGAACGCGGCCTGACCCAGACGAAGCTGCAGTCGTACAGCACGACAGCATGGAGTATCGTGGTGCCGGCCACTGTTGTCGCGCCGCAGTATTCGTTCGGCATTCGTTACGGGAACGGCGCCAGCTTGGATGCGACACCTGTCAAATGGGCACGTCCCGCACGTTTCACAATCGGGCGACTGTCACTGGTATTGTGGCCGACAGCGCAGGATCCGACGACGTCGAAAGTGTCCATCTCGAAGCTGGCTCGCGATTATTTCGACTCGATCCCGGTTAGCACGTTGAATTATTTCGATTACACGCCGCTCAGGCTCGATTACGTGATCCTCCAGGGCAGCAGCCATCCTCCGCGCAAATACACGAAGTTCGCCGACGTTGTCATCGATGGTGCCAGCGACCTATACGGCAAGGTGCTCAAGCCACTCGCGATCCGCGTCAGCCTCGCTAACACCGGGCGCGGCTTGCTAATTCGGGATGCGAAGGGCGCAGTGGTCTATGGAGACTCGTCACCGTACAGTTTCGGCTCATACATCGGCATCGGCTGGTTTTACGATGCGGCGAAAGGCAAGTATCAGGACGCCAACACGTTCGGATACTCTGGCGGCTGGACCGGTTGGGCCGCCACCTGGAATGATCCGGCCGGACAGTGTGGCAACCTGTTCGCGCACGAGCTTGGCCATTCGCTAGGTCTGTCTCATTTTACGACGGGGACCGCCAAGCAATGGGGGATCGCGGACGAATACCCAAACGATGGCGTCAACGGGCGGAACAATCCGTGGGGATTCGACACGATGCGCAACCTGTTCCGTACCTGGTATCGCGTCGACGCGAATGGCCCGGTTCTCGACAGGGCGACCGGCCAGCCGGTGGGCAAGCACGATCCCATGAATGGTGGCGAGGATGGTAACGCGGTCGCGTGCTATCCACAGTTCACGGCCTACCAGGCGATGAAGATGCAGAACTGGCTCGACGCGACACCGACGCTCACCGACGAGAACGGCACACCAGGCGTTTATCGATGGAACAGCACGACGCTACGTTATGACTCGGCCACTGCTGCCGATGGAGCGCTCAGACCTGCAAAGATCGACATACCAGTTGCGACGCTAGTCGGTACGCTAACGGCCAATTTGACCGATGGTACGTCGCAGATCTACCCTCCGCTCTTCGCGAAAAGCGGTAATGTATTTACGCTGCCAAACCCCTTTGGTAGTGGTCTGCCGGCACCGTACACTGATGCGCGTTACTTTGTAAAAATCGCTTATGCCGATGGCTCCGTCGACTATGCACTGATTCCGGATAGAGAGATCACGAACGCGACTCAACTTGATTCGTTCTCGCTGAACCTCGAACTGCAGCGTAATCCGAAGCGCATCCAGCTGTTCCACGCACACAAGGCCTACCCAGCGATCACCGAGCAAGATAGTGATTTGATTTATACGCGTGAAATAAATCCGCCGACGATCGATCAATTGCCTGCGCCCGTTGTTATAGGTTCGTAGTCGGAATAGATGAGCCCCCGCTACCGGAGGTTCGTCTCTCTAACTGAACAAATTCTGGCACTGGTCCCCTGCATCTTGAAATGAATATGGTCGAAGGGCACTGTCGCGTTGAGGCGTTCGCGAGGCAATAGCGGAGAGGACGCGTATTTTCTCAGAAGGAGGACGGATCTTGGATGAGCTCAGTGAAGCGATGCCACGCGGCAAAGTGTGCCGCGAGCTGTTTGCGAAAGAGCGAGGCGCGCAGGAGATGTCGCTTGAGTGCGAAGTGCTGCGGGATCGGGCCAAAGTTCGACAAGAATGCCTACGTGCGCTCAGGAGCGCGGAAACCGCGCATCAGGCGCTCGCGTTCACGCGTGGGCTGATGGCAGTTTTCGGCCCGGTTGTTCACCCGGGCGCTGGCTTTGGCGAAGACGTGCTTGACGTTTGCCAGCTCGTGGATCTCGGCCTTCGTCGCCGGATAGCTGCGCAGTTGATCGGTCACGATCTTGCGCGGCACTTCGGGGCAAGAGGCAAGCACGCGCCTGAAAAACCGCTTGGCTGCAGCCTTGTCGCGACGCTTCTGCAGCAAGATGTTGAGTTCGACGCCGTGCTCGTCGACTGCGCGCCACAGCAGGTACGGCTCGCCACGCAGGGTGAGGAACACCTCGTCGAGATGCCATGTGCTACCCGGCTTGCGGCGCGCCGCTTTCACCCGATGGGCAAAACTCGCGCCGAACTTCTCGCACCAGCGGCGAATCGTCTCGTAGCTGACCGTCACACCGCGCTCGAACAGCAACTCTTCGATGTCGCGCAGGCTGAACTGAAAGCGAAAGTACCAGCGCACCGCATGGCTGATGGCCGCCGCCAGAAACGGTGGCCGTGCATCGTCCGTTGGATACCGTAATGTCGGGAATCTTGCGGAGAGCGCGTCCAGGGTGAGTTTGCCCTAATTATGTAGGAATGCCGAGATAATTGTGAGGAGAGACATATGCATGCCCGTATTGTTGACGGCCGACTGGTGATTTTGGGTTTATTAGCAGCGCTGACAATCAGTCTTGCTGGCTGTGGAGGAGATGATAGCGTGGCTAGTGTGGCACCAACACCTTCGGCCGAGGTGTCGTCGACGACCGCCTCGACGATGGCGGCGCCTGCGGCGGAGCAATGGAGCTTGACCAACACCGGTTACAACGAAACCTATGCCAATCAACCGTTTGTCGGAAACGGCTATATGGGGCTGCGCATTCCGTCGGCGGGGAATGGCTATTGGGTCGGCACACAGGTGCCAGACAACAATACAGGTTGGCCACTCGGTAGCGAGTCAACGCCCTATCCACGCTATACTTCTACACTGATCACTGGTTATTACAGCAATGCCGCGATAGTAGGATTACCTAATTGGTCGCCGCTAATGGTGCGAGATTCGGGGAACGCCTTCGATCCACAAACCATCCAGGCATCCCAACTGTCCGATTACACACAGACAACCGATATGCAAAACGGTCTTGTCACGACATCAGTGACTTGGACCTCTCCGTCTGGCAATCAAGCTAAGCTCGTGTGGACAATGTTTGCCCACCGACAATATATGCATCTCGGGGTGGTGCGCCTGGACATCACGCCGCTCAAGTGGTCCGGGCCGATGAATGTGGACGCCTTTGTGGATTTGCGAGGAATTCGTCAAGCTACAGAGATGTCCTCGCAACGTTGGCAAGATCCAGCGAACAATGGTGCAGAAGCATCTATCGTATCAAATGATACGAATATCAAGGCAACGGTTGCCTTCCGGGTAGTCCCCCCTGCTGGCTTGGCAAGTAGCACCGCACTGAACAACAGCAATCAAAGCGGGTTGAGCTGGTCTTTCTCTCCGACTCTGAACCAAACCTATACTTTCGTGAAATATGTTGGCATTGCTTCTGGTGTTGACTATGATCTCCTCAACCCGCCGGTCGCGCCCGACAACACCACACAGCAAATCAATTTGCTTGCCAGAAATCCGGCTATAGCCGCGCAATCTGGTACATATGGATCTTATGACCAGATTCTGAAAGCGCACGAAGTCACTTGGCAATCCATCTGGCAGAGTGACGTGATCGTTGACGCACAGCATAGCAATTTGCAAGCGATCATTCATTCCTCGGAATATATGTTGTATTCTAATTTACGTGAGGGTGCTCAACATAGCATCGCGCCCGCTGGTCTCACCAGCGACAACTATGCTGGTCACATCTTTTGGGACGCAGAAACTTGGATGTATCCGTATTTGCTGGCCGCACATCCTGAAATGGCAAAAGCAATCGTTGACTACCGATCTAATACGCTGCCGAATGCATTGCTCAATGTGCAACTTGGCGCAATAGATAGTACGTTGGGCTCGTTTTTTCCCTGGGAGGCAACGAACGGTCTGTGGTCGGTCGATAATCAATGGGGCGGCATGGATGAAATCCATCTGCAGGCCGATATTGCGCTGTCTCAATTTCAGTATTATGAAGCAACGGGTGATCAAACTTGGTTGAGAAACCAGGGTTGGCCAGTACTCAGCGCGATTGCAGATTACTACACTGGTCGTGTGACACAGAATAGTGACGGGTCGTATAGCCTGAAAAATGTACATGCTGCCGATGAATTTGCTAATGGAACGAACGATGAAGCGTATTCAAACGGTGGCGCACTGCAAGCAATCGATTTTGCTACCCAAGCTGCCAATATTCTCGGTTACCAACCGCACCCACTCTGGTCAACGGTTTCTGCAAATCTGGTGCAACCGCTGGTTGACACGGATAAGAATATTCATCTGGAGTATGCGGGATTTAATCCCAATGCATCGAACAAGGTGAAACAAGCAGATGTGGTCCTGCTTGCCTATCCAATGGAATACCCGATGTCCAGTCAGATGGGGATCAATGACTTGAATTACTATTCGGCGATCACTGATCCGGGTGGTCCAGCTATGACGAATTCAGTGCAAGCGGTCATTGCCGCGCAATATGGCTTGCCGAGTTTAGATAATTTCTTCCTGGACTCTTATCAGCCGTATCTTCTCGGCCCCTTCAAGAATTTTAATGAAACGAGCTCCCTTGCACCGAGCGGAGGCCAAGGCAATCCGGCGTATACTTTCCTGACCGGTGCGGGCGGCTTCATGCAAACATTCCTCAATGGTCTGGCTGGTTATCGCGTTAGGCAGAACGGTATCTACCTGTCGCCGATTCTGCCTACGGGTGCCATCGAAGGAAGTGCATTGACACAGATGTACCTGAAAGGCATGCATTGGCAGGGGCGTACCTATGATGTCAATGTTCAACCGGGAAATACCACCGTGCTGATCACGAGTGGCCCCGCCGCGCCAGTCTTGACGCCGGAAGGAAATTTCACGGCCAATCCGGGGGTGCCGCTCGTCATCAAAACACGCGCGCCCGCCTAATAATGTAACGGCAAACAGAACTGCAGGCCTGCGCGACCTATAGCTGCGCAGGTCATCGAAGTTGCAGGATCCGCGCAGGCACTGTCACGTTGAAGCATTCGCGAGGCAATAGCGGAGAGGACGCGTATTTTCTCCGAAAGCAGACGGATCTTGGGTGAGCTCAGTGAAGCAGTGCCGCGCGGCAAAGCGTGCGGCGAGCTATTTGCGACAGAGCGAGGCGCGCAAGAGATGTCGCTTGAGTGCGATGTAACCGTCGATTCCGGAGTTTGAGCATTCGCCCAAGGGCTGTCGGCGTCGATCCTTTGACGACCGAGCCGCGTTGAACGGCATTTTGTATGTGCTGCAGACGGGTGTTCCTTGGGAGGATTTGCCTCAAGAGCTTGGCTATGGCAGCGGCATGACATGTTGGCGACGGTTACGCGATCGGCAGGCGGCGGGCGTGTGGGAGAAGTTGCATTTGGCCATGCTGTGGCGCGTGCGCGAACATGACCAAATCGATTGGGGTCGCGCGAGCATCGACGGTGCGAGCTTGCACAGCCCCCGAGAGGCCAGGAAACCGGCCTGAACCCGACCGATCGGGGTAAGTTAGGCAGCAAGCGGCACGTTATCGTCGACGCGCAAGGTATTCCGTCGGCGATTACCTCGACGGGAGCGAATCGTCATGATTCGATGGCTTTCGAGTCGACGTTGGATGCTATTCCGCCCGTGCCGGGCCCCACAGGGCGACCACGCAGGCGTCCGGACAAACTGCATGCCGACAAGGGTTACGACTGCCGTCGATGCCGAAGTGATTTGCGCCGACGCGGCATCACGGCTCGAATCGCCGTAAGCACATCGCGACGGCCATCGTAGACGCCAGCGAGGAGCGACATCAAAGTAGTGCCCATCATTTTCGAATTGATGGACACCACTGTGACGGAGTTGGAAGCCAAGCCGGGTAGCCGCAAGGGCCGTCCGAACCATGATCCCGAGTTTCGACGCCGGCTTGCGGCCGCGGCCTGCGAGCCTGGTGTGTCGGTCGCGAAGCTGGCGCGGGAGAATGGCATCAATGCAAACATGCTGTTCACGCGGCGTCGTCGGTATCGCGCGCAATTGCAGCAGGCTGGAACGACGTCCCTGATCCCGGTGGCGATCGTTCACGAGACACTGCCGGAGCGTGCAGCGATGCTGCCGGAAACACGGGACGTTGGCTATCCGACGCCACAAGCCGGGACGATCGAGATTCGGATCGGCGGGGTGATCGTCAAGGTCGACGGCGTGGTCGATGCCGATACGCTGCGGGCCGTACTGGGGAGCGTGCGGTCGTGATCTCCCTGCGCACGGGTACACGCGTCTGGCTTGTTGCGGGCATCACCGACATGCGCTGCGGCTTCCAGGGGCTTGCCACGAAGGTACAGGCGACGCTCGAGGAGAATCCGTTGTGCGGCCATGTGTTCATCTTCCGCGGACGTCGAGGCGATCTCGTGAAGCTGCTTTGGGCCACCGACGACGGGCTCTGGCTGCTGTCGAAGCGATTGAAACGAGGCCGCTTCATCTGGCCGCAAGCCGATGGCGGCAAGGTCCATCTGACGGCGGCGCAATTGCCGATGTTGCTCGAAGGCATCGATTGGGTGCGACGGGAGACCGTCAAGAGATAGAAGGTGAAAGTCCTTTACGATGAAGAACTAGCGAATCACATCGACCCCGAGTGATGCGGGGGCACTCGCGAGGGTGTCACCGAAGCGTTGACAGGGGCGCACGTAGGCCAGCCATTGAGCGACGAAAGACTTCCCAATCGGAGTGCTGATGCTTTCCAGTCAGCAGAAGGCAATACGTCCCACCGCGATATCGCGAGCGGCGGGCGGCTCCGCGTCGTCTGTAGACCCTGGCATGCGTGTACGTCTCTTGAGCGGGAACCGCGAGATCTCCGGATTGCCCTCGCCAGCCGGGCGATGGGCCGCATGGTGAAGGCTGGGAGCCGTAGACCATGATGCACGGTCCGGAGAAGTCAGACTCGCTTGTAGTACCAGGGAAGCCGGCGAACAAAGCGGCGTCAGCCGCAGCGGAGCTGGTGAAGGGAAGGAGCGGGACCGAAGGGAATGCGATGATGCAAAGCATGGTCCGGACGCAGAGCCGGGAAGCCGTGTCACAGGCGCAGAGTCGCATACGGGAAGCTGTCAACAGAAACAGGAAGGAGAAACTGACAGCGCTCCTGCATCACATTGACGTTGACGTCCTGCGCGCGGGCTTCCTGTCGTTAAAGAAGAGCGCATCAGCGGGCGTTGACCAGATGACGTGGGGCATGTATGAGGCAACACTTGAAGAGAATCTCCAGTGTCTGCATCGACGGCTCCACGCAGGGGCATATCGGGCGTTGCCTTCGCGGCGGGTGTACATACCCAAGGCGGATGGCAAACAACGGCCGCTCGGCATCGCCGCCATGGAAGACAAAATCGTCCAGGCGGCGACGGTCATGATCCTCACGCCGATATACGAGGCGGAGTTTCTGGGTTTTAGCTATGGATTCCGGCCCGGACGCAGCCAGCATGATGCGTTGGATGCTCTGGCGTACGGAATCAAGGGACGCAATATCTGGTGGATCCTCGATGCTGATATTAGCCGCTTCTTTGACACGATCAACCACGAATGGCTGGTCCGGTTTCTGGAGCACCGTATCGGCGACCGAAGGATAATTCGCCTTATCCAGAAATGGCTGAAGGCGGGCGTGCTGGAACAGGGCGAGCGGATCGATACATTGCAGGGGACGCCGCAGGGAGCGGTCATATCGCCGCTGCTTGCGAATATCTATCTGCATTACGTGTACGACCTGTGGGTCCAGTCGTGGCGGAACCGTCATGCGACTGCCGACATGATCGTCGTCCGCTACGCGGACGACACCATTGTTGGTTTCCAGTATGTATCAGATGCCAACGCATTTCTGAACGAGTTGCGAGAACGGCTGGCGAAGTTTGGGCTGAGCCTGCATCCGGAGAAGACGCGGCTGATCGCGTTTGGACGCTTCGTTGCCAAGCGGCGCGCGGCGCAAGGGCTGTCGAAGCCCGAGACCTTCGACTTCCTCGGCTTCACGCACATCTGCGGGAAGAAGCGAGGGGGTAAAGGGTTCCAGCTCTGGAGAAAGACGAAGCGCAAACGTAAGACCGAGACGGTCAAGCGAATCGCGACAGAACTGCGGCACATGAGGTCAAGTCCTATCGACGAGCAAGGCCGGTGGCTGGCTCAGGTACTGCGAGGGCATTACACCTACTTTGCGGTGCCAACCAATCTTCAGGCTGTTCGTGCTGTTCGCCACCTGGTCAAGATTCGCTGGTATCTCAGTCTCCTGAGGCGGAGCCAGCGACGGCGGCTGACGTGGCGGCGCATGAACGTGATCGTTGAAAAGTACCTGCCCATGCCGCGTGTCCAGCATCCATGGCCAGAGCAACGTTTCCTTGTCAAACACCGACGGTAGGAGCCGGATGCCTTAATTGGGCACGTCCGGATCTGTGCGGGGGGCGTTCCGAGAGGAACGTCCCTACCGCGATCGACAGCCGCGACGCACCGCTGCGCTGTCGATGTTGTAAACCGCGAGGAAGGCTCGTAAACTGCGCCGCATGTCGAACGGCGCCGAACTTCCTGACGATGTTGAAACGCTGCGAGCCTTGCTGGTCGAGGCCCGTGCCCAGCTTGCCGAGCGTGATCTCGAGATCGAGCAGCTCAAGGCACAGATCGACAAACTCAAGCGCATGCAGTTCGGGCGCAAGTCCGAGCAGTTGGACCGGGAGGTCGCGCGGCTCGAAACCGCGCTCGAAGATCTGACGGGTGAGCGTGGCGTCGCGGATGTGCGACGCGCCCGCCAAGCGAGTGCGGGCACGCCTGCCGGCGACGCGTCGCCGAAGGAAGCGCTACCGCCGCATCTGCCACGCGAAGAACGCGTGCTGGAAGCTGACGCGACCTGCCCGAAGTGCGGCAGCGCGATGCAGCCGCTCGGAGAGGACGTGTCCGAGCAACTTGCCCGGGTCGCGGCGGCGTTCAAGGTGATTCGCACGATCCGGCGCAAGACGATCTGTCCGTGCGGCCACCACGTCTCGCAACCGCCCATGCCCGGCCTGCCGATCACGCGCAGCATTGCTCATCCGAGCCTGCTGGCCGACATTCTGGTGTCGAAGTACGCAGATCATGCGCCGCTGTACCGACAATCGGAAATCGCGGCGCGCGACGGGGTGACGCTTGACCGCGCCAGCATGGGGCGCTGGGTCGGTCAGTGTGAAGCGCTCTGCCGCCCGCTGACCGACGCGCTGTGCCGGTACACGATGGCGGGCACGAAGCTGCACGCGGACGACACGCCGATCCCCGTGCTCGCGCCAGGCAACAAGAAGACGAAGACCGGGCGACTCTGGGTGTACGTGCGCGACGACCGCCGTTCGGGCTCGAAGGAGCCGGCGGCGGTGGGGTTTGCCTACTCGCCGGACCCCAAGGGCATCCATCCGCAGTCCCATCTGGCCGGATTCGAAGGCATCCTGCAAGCCGATGCCTACGGCGGCTTCGACGAGTTGTACGTAAGTGGCAAGATCCGCGAGGCTGCTTGTTGGGACCACGCGCGGAGAAAGTACTACGAAATCCACGCGAGCACACCGACGGACGAGACCCAGAAACTGCTCGAGATGATCGGCGAGTTCTACGGCATTGAAACCGACATCCGCGGCAAGCCGCCCGATGAACGGCAGCGCGTGCGGCGTGAGAAAAGCAAGCCGCTGCTGGACGCCTTCGAAGCGAGAATCCGGGCCAAGCTCGCGACGCTGTCGCGCAAGTCGGAGCTGGCCGGCGCGATCCAGTACTCGCTGAATCACTGGACTGCGCTGACGCTGTTCTGCGAGGATGGGCAAGCCGAGATCAGCAACGCGTTGGCAGAAAACGCCCTGCGTTGCGTGAGCCTCGGGAGAAAGAACTTCCTGTTCGCTGGTTCCGACAGCGGGGGCGAGCGGGCTGCCGCGATGTACAGCTTGATTGGGACGTGCAAACTCAATGGCATCAACCCGCGCGCCTATCTGGAATACGTCCTGACCCACATCGCTGATCACGTCATCACCCGCGTCGACGAACTGCTGCCTTGGAATGTGGTCGACAAGCTGACGTCGGTCAGCTCGCATGGCACTGCCTGACTGCTTCATAGATCCAGAAAGATCGTGCCCATGATCCACGATCGTGGGCACGATCTCACGTGATCCTCACGGAACTCCCCAAGCTCTCACATCATGCCCCATGCGCGCGCGAATATGGAACTGGTCGCGCCGAGCCGCTTACGTTGATCGTCGACGAGATCGGCTACCTGCCCATCGGCTCCAACGGCGGCAATCTGTTCTTCCAACTCGTCAACGCCTGCTACGAGCGCTGCGCGATCATCCTGACGTCCAATCGCAGCTTCGGTGAATGGGGCGAAGTGTTCGGTGGCAGCGTGGTGGCCGCGGCGCTGCTCGACCGCCTGCTGCATCACGCGATCGTCGTGCAGTTCGAAGGCACATCGTATCGCCTGCGAGAACACGCCGATCTGTTGCCCGACCATCTACGCAACCGGCCGTCTTCCCTGAATCCCGCGCCCGCTGAGCCGGTTCGTCGGCGCCCGGGCCGTCCTCGAAGGAGCCCATCCGATCATGTCGCCGGCTGATCACCGTCCCAACAGGGTGGGGAATTTTACTTCGACACTTCTGGGGAAATTACGTCCGACGTTGACAACCGTCTCTTATGCAGTGCGTCGTACAGCCTGCCGTAGTGCAGCTCGCTGGGCCGGATGATCCAGTTCGCCAGCGTGCCGCGACTGACCGGGACGCTCGAGCGTGCCAGCACATCCGCCATCCGGTACAACGGCGTACCGTCGACGTACTTCCCGGTCGTGACGGTGGCAATCATCGCCGCGCTCGCGTGGCTACCCGGCAGCGGTTGTGTCGGCATGGGAGCAAGCACGATTGGCGTGCGTTCGGCGTGGGTCTCGCAATGCCGGCACGCGTATTTGAAGCGGGCATTCTGGAGAACCGTGACCTTGACTTCGTAGTGCAACTGCTCGCTCACGTCTTCGCCGATGCGGTGCAGCGTCTTACCGCAACACGTACAGGTCTTCTGATCCTCGGGCAGATCGTATTCGACATGCTCGCGCGGCAGGTGCGCCGGCAATGGCTTGCGGCCGCATTGGCCAGGCACGGGGTCGACGTCCGGCGGTCCCGTATCGGGCAGTGCGGGCGCGTCGTCATCCTCTTCGGCCGGCTCGGTTTCGGCGATCTGCTCGGCCTCGTTGAACAGGCGGTCACGGCGCTTCTCGCTCTTCGGCGCGAAGCGCCGGGCCAACGCGAGACGATACTGTTCTTCAAGCGCCTCGATGCGCTTGGTCAGTTCGTCAATCGTCGCATCGCGATCGGCGAGGCGCTGCGTGTCAGCAACCGCGAGCGCCTCCAGTTCGTGGATGTAGGCCTTGGCGGCCGGCGGCAACTGGAAAGGATCTTTCATGCGCTTCACGATAGCCAAGCGCGACACCGCAAAGGTTGACGGGAATTTGTAACAACCGTGCCGGCCGTTGTTTGTCGGCAACAACCGTCTCGGCGCCTCAGTCCACGTGGACGTACTGCCGCTTGGGATGGCGGCGCATCGCATCGACATCGACCCCGTCGAGCAGCAGGTGAAGTTGCTCGGTCGTCAGCTCGACCACCGCTTGCTGACGACGAGGCCAAACGAAACGGTCCGCCTCGAGCCGTTTCAACATCGGCCAGAAACCGGCTCGGTCATAGAGCAAAAGCTTCATGCGATCACGTTTCCGGTTGTGGAACGCGAAGACAGCTCGCGCTAGCGGGTCAAGCTGCATCGACTGCTCGACCATCGTCACCAGCATGTTCAACCCGGCACGGAAGTCGATCGGCTCGCGGTGCAGGTAGACTCGCAGGTCCGTGTCGAAGCGGAACATTACCGTCCCCCAAGGCCTTGACCATCGCCACCAACAACGAGGCATCATTGCCAGCGCACTGCAATTCCAGCGTTACACCGTTGGGCAGTCGCGCCGACAGACGCGCCGGTGGTGGCACTTCCGTAGCGGGCAACTCCGGCAATGTCGACTGTGGCGGCTGAGCCTGAGCATGTGGGTCGCGAATCTCCGCAGCCGGAACGAAGGCAGTCAACTCGCTTCCCGGAACACCACCACCTTGCTGCTCCGCCTTGTGCGCCTTGATCCAGCGCCACAACTGATTCGTGTTGACCTGCGCTCGGATCGCCATGCTGGCAACCGATACCCCAGGCTCAAGGCAAGCCTCAATCAGCATTTGCTTGCCTTCCCAGTCGTAGCTGCGCGTCCCGTTGACGCCCACAGGTCCAGCAGATAGTCGCCGAGCCGGTTGTGATGTACTCGCGCCGGTGAGCGACAGCACCTTGAGCGCGTCGGCGTCGTAGGGTGGCACTTTTCCTAGGGCTCCTTCAGTTTGTGCGACTTCCATTGCACGTGGGGTGAGCTCAGCGGAACATCAGACCCAGCGTTGCCCTGAGAGCGCCGGGTCTGGCGTGCATATTATTGGCACGTCACCATAGGGGAAACCCAATCCGCATAATCGAACCAATTGCTGTTATCAGCCGGACGAGCAATCAAGCGCAAGACGGACACACTCGTCACATCAGCTGTGAGTGTTGCTGCAGAAGCACCGGGCTTCATCGTGTCGCTTTGCGTCAGTAGGCGGCCATCTCCCCATACCTGGAAGACGATGTTGCCATGGCCATTGGTGTTGCTCTTGCTGTTGAAGTAGTCGTCGACACCAACCTGCGCTGTGAACGACGTACAGAAGCCGTTCAGACGGAATCCGATCTGTGACGGAGCATTGGTTCCGAATCCAGTCTTGT
Source organism: Burkholderia oklahomensis C6786 (assembly GCF_000959365.1). Taxonomy (NCBI): domain Bacteria; kingdom Pseudomonadati; phylum Pseudomonadota; class Betaproteobacteria; order Burkholderiales; family Burkholderiaceae; genus Burkholderia; species Burkholderia oklahomensis. Next base: position 713,310 of record NZ_CP009555.1, on the reverse strand, counting down.
AGGCCACACCCGCGATGCTGAGTGGTGTGCCATCGCCCTGTGCTGCCTCACCATTCGACATATTGATTTCGACGGGACCATAACTGTTTGCGGCATAGATCCGTGTGGCGTTGACCAGTGACGAACTGCCGGTCGGTAAACTGTTTTCGGTACCAGTCACTTTCAGCATGATCACGCCATTCGCGGGCACCGAGGCCGTATATTGATCCATCGTAGTGCCGAGATCGGCCTGCGCCCAGAGATCCCGTATCTGCGCTGCACCACTGCTCAACCCGAGATCGGTCCACTTGACAGTGATATTCGCTGCGGTACCGGTCTGGTTTAGCAATGCCACCGCACGCTGCCCGTTCGCATACAGCGGCTTGCTCCACACCTGAAGGCCGGTGATGTCCTGATGTACCATTGCGGCTTGCATGTTCAGCGGATCTTGACTAACAGCAATCACGTCCGAGTTCGTGAGGATCGCCAGCGTCGACGCACTGGCTTTTTGCACGTCGGTGCCTATGATGAGCGGGCTGCCCATGATGGCCCACATGCTCATGTTGACGCGATTCTGATCGTCGTTTGCCAGGTTGCCGACTTCGAGCATGTCCATGTCGTTCCAATAGCCCGGCATCGCGTAGCCGATCAGGTTGTTCGATGCATTGATTTCTGACAGCAGCGAGCTAAACGAATTGCGGACGTCGGGCGCTACGCGAGCGGTATGCGCTATCTGATCGACACTTGAACCGTTCGTGCCAGGGTAATCCAGATTGATCGAATAAAAAATATTTCTACCGGTCGCCGCAAGGGCATCGCGCATCGTGGAAAACGTTGCGCGATCGCTCGGTCCATTGCAGTGATCGTATTTAACGTAGTCGACGCCCCACGCTGCGAACGTTTCCGCATCGAGCGCTTCATATTCCACGCTACCCGTTCCGTAATCAGATCGATATTTATCCCAAATTACTGCGCATGTCTCGGTATTGCCTGCTTGATAGATGCCGAGCTTTAGACCTTTGTTATGAACATAGTCTGCCAGCGCCTTGATGCCACTCGGGAAGGTAGTCGGGTTGCTGATAAGTTGTCCGGTTGTCGCATCCCGACCGCCCATCCAGCAGTCGTCTAGGTTGATATATTGGTAGCCTGCGTCTTTCAGGCCTGATGATACGATTGCATCAGCTTCGGCCTTGATAAGCGCCTCAGATACGTCACAACGGAAGGTATTCCAAGCATTCCAGCCCATTGGCACAGTTTTGGGTGCCGGGAGACTGCCATTGCCGTTTACATCGATTACCTTGTAAATCGCTGGAAAAGGATCAGGCGACGGTGCTGCAGCCGATGCTGGAATCGAAGCAGCAGGTGTGCTCACCGGAACCGAAGCGGAGGCTCGCGTGGCAGCGGATGTGCCGGCTGCGCCTGATTGAACCGAGTTTGTATCATCACCACCACAGCCAGAAAGCACCTGGACTGCAAACAACCAAAACATGACACGTCGGCAGACACGAGAACAGCTAACCATGTGTATTTCCCCATATGATTAGTTTTACTACATAATACTATCCAAAATAAGGCATCAAGGAGGCGGGCACAAGGTTTCGGCATCTCATCCAGATGTTGGGAGGCGACCATCGCACGCGCAGCGTCGCCTGCGAGTTTGGCCTGGAGCCATTGAACACGCCTGTGCACTCGCCGAGGAGCAACGGCACGGCTGAGTCGTTCGTGAAGACCATGAAGCTCGATCACATTGCCTTTATGGACAAGCCTGATGTGCGAGCGGCGCTCTCGCATCTGACCCATGCCCTCTCGAGCAATACAACGAGCGCCACCCGCATAAAGTACTGAAATATCGCTCGTTTTGGTAGCTTCGGCGAGCCGCAGCATCATTAACCTAACGGTACCCGCGTGCCCTGAGTTACAGGGTCTTTTGCGACGTTTCGTGTGGACGCAAAAGTGCCAACTACAACTCCCTCGGCCCCACCGCTGCGAAGCGAGGGCGGTGACGTATTTATTACGGTCTACGATTACGCTTCAATTATTTCTAGCGAAACACTACGTGGCTAATAAGTCGGCCCTGAACAATTCGATTTGTCGCGCAGCTGAAGCTAGACCGCCGACGGCGAAGCGGTTTTGAAGCTGAACAACGCGACGAGAATCACGGCGTAAAAAAACCGCAGCTTGCGCAAGATCATCCGCAGGTTGTGACCGGCGCCGCACAGCACCGCATGCATTGCATCGCCGAGCGCACCTTTGAGCCAATTGCGATCGAGTTTTCCGTCCGCCTTCATGTGTCCGATGGCTGGCTCGATCGCGCTTCGCCGCCGGATCATCGCGCGCAAGCCTCGGGTGATGCCGCGTCGCAAGCCAGGGTGATAGACCTTCACACCGTCAATGGCGACGCCCTTGTAGCCGCGATCGACGACGGCGATCTCCGGCTGGATGTCGCTCAAGATCGCGGCCTGCTCCAACGCTTCGGCCAACGTGTGCCCGTCGTACGGATTGCCCGGCATCGAGCGCGCTCCGACTACCAGACCTTCCTTGTGCGTCGTCGTGATCGACACCTTCACGCCGAACTCGTACGGCTTACGCGCTTTGCCTTTCGCCAAGCACTTGTAGTGGTCTAATGAATCCGGACACTGATTTAGGCGAAAATGTTCGCCATGAAGAGGTGTCTGATGAGCAAGCAACGACGTACGTTTTCCCCGGAGTTCAAACGGCAAGCCGCCTGCCTAGTGCTCGACCAGGGCTATAGCCATATGGAGGCGAGTCGCTCAGTCGGCGTCGGCGAGACGGTACTGCGTCGCTGGGTGCACCAGCTTCAAATGGAACGCCAGGGCGTCACGCCGCAGGGCAAGGCAATCACGGCGGATCAACAGCGTATTCAGGAACTCGAGGCGCGTATCGAACGCCTCGAGCGTGAGAAAGCCATTTTAAAAAAGGCTACCGCGCTCTTGATGTCGGAAGGCATCGAACGTATGAAGTAATTGATCAGATTGGCGCAAGCGAATCGATCGAACTGATCTGCGCGGTATTCGACGTATCACGTTCCTGCCTGTATGCGTACCGTGAGCGCACCCAGCGCATTGACGCTGAGCGCATGGCACTGCGTAGCCGGATACACGAACTGTTCGTCGAGAGCCGAAGCTCTGCCGGCAGCCGCAGCATCATGGGCATGATGCGCGAGGAAGGTACGGTGATTGGCCGCTTCAAGGTCAGCCGCTTGATGGAAGAACTTGGACTGATCTGCAAGCAGCCGGGTCGCCATGCCTACAAGCAGGCCACGGTCGAGCGGATCGATATCCCGAACCATCTCAATCGTGAATTCGAGGTTGGCGCGCCGAATCAGGTTTGGTGTGGTGACATTACGTATGTCTGGGCGCAGGGCCGTTGGCATTATCTGGCCGTGGTACTCGATCTATTCACGCGTCGGGTGGTCGGCTGGGCGTTCTCGACACGCCCGGATGCCGATCTGGTCGTGCAGGCACTGGAGATGGCCTATGAGCAACGTGGTCGACCGCAAGGCGTGCTGTTTCACTCGGATCAAGGCGGCCAGTATGCAAGCCGGAAATTCCGTCAGCGCCTGTGGCGCTATCGGATTCAGCAGAGCATGAGCCGCCGTGGAAATTGCTGGGACACTCAGTCCAAAATACGTCTTGAACGTCGGCCCGATCTGACTCGTGCTGGGACTGGCCGAGCTGCCTTTGAGTTGACCTGTCGATCGGGTTCCGGCGTTCCCCGAGCGTTGCTGGGCTCACCGTCTGTGACCTGATAGGAGCTTTGTACTGCACCGTGAGTGTCCTGTCCTGCGAGTGGGGTTGGCGATGCGCCCACTACAACGGATATACGCATGGAACAGAACGAAGTAATTCTGGGCGTTGATACGCATCTGGATACGCACGCCGGGGCTGTGATTAGCGGCGCAGGCCGGCTTCTCGGAACGCTGTCTGTAACAACCGACACAGCGGGGTATCTCGACCTGCTGACATGGGCGAATTCGTTCGGTCAATTACGTCGTGCCGGGGTTGAAGGGACCGGCACCTACGGTGCGGGCTTGGCCCGCGTGCTGCGCGATCATGAGATCGAGGTCCTTGAGGTCAATCGTCCCGATCGCGCGATGCGCCGCTCCCGAGGGAAGTCCGATCCCACTGATGCCGAAAACGCCGCGCGTGCGGTCCTCGCCGGAAGGGCCACTGCTATTCCTAAGGAACAGTCCGGTGCCGCCGAGGCGATGCGCGCCGTCTCCGTCGCGAGGCGCAGTGCGGTCAAGGCAAAGACGCAGGCTATCAATCAGTTACGAGCTTTACTCGTAAGCGCTCCCCAGGAAATTCGTGAGCGTCTTCTGAAAGTGAAGACAGCAGAATGCGTTGAGGGTTGCGCCCGTCTTCGCTCGTTGGGCAAAACGCCAGTATTGCAAACGCTCACGACCACACTGCGTTTGCTGGCGAAGCGTTGGCTGATGCTGGCAGAGGAGCTCAACGCACTCGACACAATGCTTGACAGCCTTACCAGCCAGCATGCCAGGCGAGTTCGCGAACGATTCGGCGTCGGCCAGCAGACCGCTGCAGTATTGGTTTCCGTCGCGGGCGACAATCCCGAACGACTGAAAAGTGAATCGGCGCTAGCGGCACTTTGTGGCACAAGTCCATTGCAGGCGTCGTCCGGCAAGACGGTCCGGCATCGTTTGAACCGAGGTGGTGACCGGTCGGCGAACAACGCCTTATGGACCATTGCTATGGTTCGGATGCGCAGCGATCCACGTACCCGTGCCTATGTCGATCGACGGACGAAGGAAGGCATGTCGAACAAGGAAATCCACCGCTGCCTGAAACGCTATATCGTCCGGGAGTTGTACCCGCTCATTCTGGCCGATCTTGCCGATTCGACGGCCGCCGCTTGACATAGGAGCGTCAACTCCCCGATGGAAAGGCTGTTCCGCAGCTTCAAGACGGAATGGCTGCCGTCAGTGGGGTACATGTCGGCGCAGGAAGCACATCGGGACATCAGCCACTACCTGATGCACCGGTACAACTGGATTCGGCCGCATCAGTTCAACGACGGACTGGCGCCGGCCGTTGCGGAAGAAAAACTTAGCGCAGTGTCTGGGATTAGTTGACCACTACACGAACGACTGGTCGCGCGATTCGAGCCACAACCTCAGGTGACGATCGCCGCCGTAAACTCCATCACCCGTGACCCAGCCACACGGCACGCCTGCGTCCAGCACACGTTCAAGCATGCTGCGCGCGATCTGCGGTTTCGTTGCAAACTCCACCGATTCGGGAATGCCCGCTGCTTCGCAGCGCATACGGTCATCGGTCCACACCTTTGGCACGTACAGTTCGCGGTCGATAAACGCGCTACCGCCACGACCGACATAGCAAAGAAACACGCCGATCTGGCTGTTCTCGATACGGCCTGCGGTGCCACTGTACTGGCGTTGAACACCAACCGAGTGCTGCCCCTTCTTGACGAAACCGGTCTCATCCACGATCAGCACCGCGTCACGTTCACCCAGTTGCTCAACAACATACTCCCGCAATACATCGCGCGCGGCATGGGCATACCACTGCGCTCGCTCCAACATCGGGTGTCGAATCACCAATCCATTCGGCGAGTTGCCAGCCGTTTTTACGCTCGACCGCGCCAAGCAGGCCCTTCAAGTACGCGAGCGCCCGTTGTCGGGGTTCGGGGCGCCTGAAAAGTTCTCCGAGTCGTCGATGCAGTGACTCCAGTTCATGCTCCCACGCCTTTGCAGTCGAATTCATAGATCAATTTTACAGTCATCCTAATTATTTTTAGTATTATAAATATAACTACGGCTGTAGTACTAAGACAACACACATGATGCGCAGAGCTGTGCACCACCATCTGATCTGATCGAGAGTATTGCGGGGAGTTCGGGGCGGCAAGATGAGCACCGGCGACGCGGAGCACGTCGAGACGGAATATCTGATCGAGGCGGCCGTGTTCTGCAAGGACATGTGCGCCGGCTTCGATCACAAGATGGTTGTCAAGGCATTGATGAAGCACGGCGTGCTGATGCCGCGCAGCGACGGCTATCCGTATCGACAGGAATACGTCCCCGGCTACGGGAAATTCATGGTGTACCGCGTTCGTCCGTCGATCTTCACGCTCGAACTGTGAATCGCGCCGCCGCCGCCGTGCGGGAGGGCGGCGGCGAGCGTTTCTTTGCGCGGGATTTCGTGCCGGCGCATCAAAGTAACTTTGGACGATGCGCGCCAGATGGAACCGGGCGGCACAACACTATGTGTTGCCAGTGCCTACAGGTCGGCGCTGCGCAGCAGCTCAGAGGGAAGAAGTTGCAATGCGCGCGCAATGCGGACGATATTCATGAAGGTAACGTTTCGTTCGCCGCGTTCAATCTTGCCCATGTGCGAGCGGTCGAGCTCCGCAAAATCAGCTAGCGCCTCTTGCGACATCACCAATTCCTTGCGGCGAGCGCGAATCGCCGCTCCGAGCGACACAAGGTTTCCGTCCTTATCAAGTTTTCCCGAGACTCTCGCCATGCCTTGAATCGTCGCGCTGTGATGCATTCAAGGACACGGTATTTATGGCCCATTTTCAGTTCGTCATGTCGCCTAGCTGTCATGTCGAGCGACAGATTGTTCAAAGTTCCGATTGGGGCAACCCCGTAAATCACCGCGCACGAGCCGGGGAAGTCGGTTTCGTATCTTGCTGAGTTCGTAACGATCCGAGTGGGTTTATCTCCAGTATCTCCAGCGCTCTCCAAATCGTTTGGAGACACCAATAGCCTTACGCCACAAGGGTTTGCCGCCGATTCGGGCGTTTGTCTCCAAATCTCCAACTCGTTTTGCACTGAGCGGCTTTGTGTCGGACACCCGCGACGAGAGCAAACGTAGACCGGGCGAGGCTCTCCGGGAATTGGCGGCCATCGAAAACGCGTTTCCGCAAGGAAAGTCCGCAACGCGCTCGCCCCGACATTGTTGAGTACGCCGCAAGGGCTCGCCGGCTGGGAACGCGGGGGGACCCCATGCCATAGCGACATGCGGAGGCTCATACCCGCGTCTTTTCTCTACTGACGGCAAACATAGGGGGGGCACATAATAATAAGGGGCCAAATCATCGGCTTACCCTATGCCTAGGCCGTGTCCGTTTTACTGGTGGGAGACGCACGGAAGGGGGTCATACTCGCAGCGGTACGGATCTATCTTGCCGCCGCGATCGGAATGATTTCCGCACCGGCTTTGAGCTTGTCGAGGTAGTCCGCCCACTGTTGCATCATCGAACGTCGGGCCTTGATGAATTTCGTTCGGTTGTACGCCCGCCCCAGGCTGTCAGGGACGGTATGCGCTAGTTGGTGCTCGATCACTTCCGGCTTTTCCTCCAACTCTTCATGCAGGATCGTCCGTGCCATTGCCCGGAAGCCGTGACCGGTAATCTCGGTACGGGTGTCGTAGCCAAGCCGACGAAGGGCTGCATTGATAGCGGCCTCGCTCATCGGCCGATTTCGGTCGCGAGCACCGGGGAACACGTAGACGCCTTCGCCAGTCAGGGCGTGAAGCTCGCGCAAAATCGCAACCGCCTGTGTGGCCAGCGGAACAAGGTGATCCGTTTTCGTTTTATTGACGAAATAGCGCCACTCGCCCTTGTCGAGCTCGAATTGTGACCACTGCGCCTTGCGTAATTCGCCTGGGCGGACGAACAGCATCGGGGCTAGTCTGAGCGCGCAGAGAACCGGGAAAGTACCCGTGAAGCCGTCGAACGCGCGAAGCATCTCGGCAACTTTCTCGGGCTCGGTGATCGAGGCAAAGTGCGTTGTCTGGGCGGGCGGAATGGCATCTACCAAATCTCGGGCTGGATCGGTCTTGCAGTGCCCCTCTTTGATGCCGTAGCGGAATACCCGGCTTATCTCGCTGCGGATGCGATGGGAGGTAAATCTCGCTCCGCGCCCGTCTACGCGCTTCAGTACAACCAGTATTTCCGGGGCGTCGATTTCAGCGATAGGGCGCTTGCCGAGCCATGGGAATACATCGTTCTCCATGCGGGCGAGCGTCTTGTCATGCTGCGCTCGCTCCACAGTCGTCTTGCGCTCGTCCATCCAGCCGCGAGCGACAACCTCAAACGAATGGGCGGCCGCGAGCAGGCTGGCTCTTTTTTCCGCCTTCTTCGCTTCACCCGGATCGATGCCGGCAGCGAGCTTTTCACGGGCTTCGTCGCGCTTCTTCCGTGCGGTCGCCAATGTAACTTCCGGGTAGACGCCGAGCGAGTAGCGCTTTTCCTTGCCCCCAAACCGGTATTTGAGGCGCCACCACTTGCCCCCGCTCGGGGCGATTTCTAGATAGAGGCCGCCTCCGTCGAACAGGCGCACGGGCTTGTCGGCAGGCTTGGCGTTCCGGATGGCTGTATCGGTTAATGGCACGGGGGCAACTCCTGACGGGTAAGGCAATTTCGGGTGGGTTGCCCCCAATGTTGCCCCCGCTTGCCCCCGGCTGTCTACGCACCACACGGCACTTTGCCGGAATGAAAAAACCCGCGAAGCCTTGTGCTGTCGCGGGTTTTGGGACTTCCGGGAACTTCCCGGAACTATGTCATGGTGCCCAGGGCCGGAATCGAACCGGCACGCCTTGCGGCGGGGGATTTTGAGTCCCCTGCGTCTACCAATTTCACCACCTGGGCAAACCTGCGCCGCGCATGCGATTGTGTGCGGCGAAAACGGCGATTATTACCGAAATCCCCCATGCGGGCAAGCATTCTGCCTCCGCTGTCGCGCGGCGAGGCGGCGGCTCACTGGCTCAGATAGACGAACGCGCCGCGCTTCACGATCCCCATCACGCTCGCGCGCTGGTCAAGCCCGACGTGATCCGTCGCGCTCGTGTTGACGATGCCGTTCGGCACGACGAGCTCGTGCGCATGCTCGAGCTCGTCGCGCAGCGCCGTGCGGAATGCCGGCGTGCCCGGCTGCGCGATCTTCAGCGCACGGCCGACCGCGTCCGCGAGACGCGGGTAGACGCCCGCCGCGTCGCCCGCGAACTGCGTGACCGAATCGCGGCCGTACTTCGCCTCGTACGCGTCGACGAACGCAAGCGCCGCCTGCTTCGCCGGATGATCGGCGGGCAGCGTGCGCGCGACGACGACGGGCTGCGTCGGAAACAGCGTGCCGTCGACGTCCTTGCCGCCGAGCCGCAGGAATTCGGGCGTCGCGATTCCGTGCGTCTGATAGATCGGTCCCTTGAAGCCGCGCTCGATCAGCGTGCGCTGCGGCAGCACGGTCGGCGTGCCCGCGCCCGCGATCAGGATCGCGTCCGGCTTCGCCGTGATCAGCTTGAGCGTCTGGCCCGTCACGCTCGTGTCGGTGCGGTTGTAGCGCTCGGTCGCGACGATCCTGAGCTTGCGCAGCTCGGCGAAGCGCGTGAATTCGTCGAGCCAGCTGTCGCCGTAGCTGTCCGCGAAGCCGATGAAACCGACCGTCTTCACACCGTGGTTCGCCATGTAGCGGGTCAGCACGTCGGCCATCGCGCGGTCGCTCTGCGCCATCTTGAACGCCCACACGCGCTTGCCTCGCTGCGGCTCGACGATCGAGCCGGAGCCGATCAGCGTGATCATCGGCGTCTGCGCGGCGGCGATCGGATCGAGCGCGGCGAGCGCCGCGGGCGTGATGTTCGGCCCGACGACCACGTCGACCTGGTCCTCCGTCACGAGCTTGCGGATGTTGCGCACGGCGACGCCCGGGTCGGACGCGTCGTCGTGCACGATCACCCGCAGCTTCTGTCCCGCGATCGTTTTCGGCCACATCAGGATCGCGTTCTTGCTGGTCTGGCCGATCGTCGCGGCGGGGCCCGTCGTCGACAGATCGACGCCGACCGTCAGGTCGGCGCGCGCCGCGATGCTGACGAGCGCGAGCGCGGCGCAGGCGGCCGCACGGCGCAGCAGGCGGGATGGCTTCATGCGGGCGGTCTCCATGCCGGTTCGGGAAAGCAAGGCCGCGCGACGGGCGCCGCCCGAGCGGCGCTGTTTCGCGCGCCGCGCGTCACAGTTCGTAGGTTTCGGCCTCGCCCTTGAGGGCGGTCTCGACGAGCTTGCGGTTGAGCGTCGGCGACAGCAGCTCGACGAGCGTATAGATATAGCCGCGCAGATACGCGCCCTGCTTGAGCGCGACGCGCGTCACGTTGCTGCCGAACAGGTGACCGACCGGGATCGCGCGCAGGTTGCGGTCGCGTTCCGGGTTGAACGCGATGTCGGCCATGATGCCGACGCCGAGCCCGAGCTCGACGTAGGTCTTGATCACATCCGCGTCGATCGCCTCGAGCACGATGTCGGGCGTGAGGCGATGCAGCGCGAACGCCTGATTGATCTTCTTGCGGCCCGCGAACGCGTCGTCGTACGTGATGAGCGGGAACTGCGCCAGATCGTCGAGCGACAGCGGCTTGCGCTCGAGGAGCGGGTGGTCGGCCGGCACGACGACCGCGTGGTGCCACTGGAAGCAGGGCAGCGAGACGAGCTCCTTGTAGTCGGCGATCGCCTCGGTCGCGATCGCTACGTCCGCCTGGTCGTGGATCACCATTTCGGCGACCTGGGTCGGGCTGCCTTGCAGGATCGACAGATGGACCTTCGGGAAGCGCTTCTTGAACTCGGCGATCGCGGCGGGCAGCGAGTAGCGGGCCTGCGTGTGCGTCGCCGCGATCGTCAGGTTGCCCTGGTCCTGCGCCGCGTAATCTTTTCCGACCCTTTTAAGGCTCTCGACCTCCTGGAGGATCCGCTCGACCGACGCGAGGATGATCCGCCCCGGCTCGGTCAGCGAGCGCACGCGCTTGCCATGGCGCGTGAAGATCTCGACGCCGAGCTCGTCCTCGAGCTCGATGATGGCTTTCGAAACCCCCGGCTGCGACGTATACAGCGCCTTTGCGGCTTCCGTGAGGTTGAAATTCTGGCGGACGGCCTCGCGCACGAAACGAAATTGGTGCAGGTTCATTTATAACCCTTCCGCATATCAACAGAATTTTTTAGTCGTTTGAAATATATAGAGAGTTTATTACGATTCCCCGGTGTTTTTCAAATATGGATATCTGTAATCGTCATTAGCAAATGAGCGGCCGGGCGGATGGCCGGCTCGGTGCGGGCGGTGCAGGATTCGGGCGCGGCGTGGCTAGGACGCCGCGCGGTCATGTCGAGCAAACCCTGGGGTCCCCGAATGTACCAGTACGATCAGTATGATCAAACGATCGTCGACGAGCGCGTCGCGCAGTACCGCGACCAGGTCCGCCGCCGCTTGTCCGGCGAATTGAGCGAGGACGAGTTCCGTCCGCTGCGGCTGCAGAACGGCCTGTACATGCAGCGCCACGCGTACATGCACCGCATCGCGATTCCGTACGGCAATCTCCGTAGCGAACAGTTGCGCATGCTCGCCCGCATCGCGCGCGAGCACGACCGCGGCTACGGCCACTTCTCGACGCGCTCGAACATCCAGTTCAACTGGGTGCAGCTCGAGGAAACGCCCGAGATCCTCGCGAAGCTGGCTTCGGTGCAGATGCACGCGATCCAGACGTCGGGCAACTGCATCCGCAACATCACCGCCGACCAGTTCGCGGGCGTCGCGCACGACGAGGAAATCGATCCGCGTCCGTGGGCCGAGATCCTGCGCCAGTGGTCGACGTTCCATCCCGAATTCGCATGGCTGCCGCGCAAGTTCAAGATCGCGGTGTCGGGCTCGAAGCTCGACCGCGCGGCCGTGCAGATCCACGATCTCGGCGTCTATCTGAAGAAGAACGAAGCGGGCGAAGTGGTCGCGAGCATCCTCGCAGGCGGCGGCCTCGGCCGCACGCCGATCGTCGGGGCGATTATCCGCGAGAACCTGCCGTGGCGGCACCTCCTCACCTATTGCGAAGCGGTGCTGCGCGTGTACAACCGCTACGGCCGCCGCGACAACCTGTACAAGGCGCGGATCAAGATCCTCGTGAAGGCGCTGTCGCCCGCGAAGTTCTCGCAGCAGGTCGAAGAGGAATGGCAGCATCTGAAGGACGGCCCGTCGACGCTCACGCAGGAAGAGCTCGACCGCGTGTCGCAGTATTTCCAGCCGCCCGTCTACGAAAAGCTCGCCGACACCGACGCGTCGTTCGAGCAGCATCTGCTCGAGAACAAGGCGTTCGCGCGCTGGGTCGAGCGCAACGTCGCGCCGCACAAGGTGCCGGGCTACGCGGCCGTCACGCTGTCGCTGAAGAACCACCGCGTCGCGCCGGGCGACGCGACCGACGCGCAGATGGAGCAGGTCGCCGACTGGGCGGACGAATACTCGTTCGGCGAGCTGCGCGTGTCGCACGAGCAGAACCTGATCCTCGCGAACGTGAAGAAGCGCGACCTGTTCGCCGTGTGGGAAAAGGCGAAGGCGGCCGGTTTCGCGACGCCGAACGTCGGTCTCCTGACCGACATCATCGCGTGCCCGGGCGGCGACTTCTGCTCGCTCGCGAACGCGAAGTCGATTCCGATCGCGCTCGCGATCCAGCAGCGCTTCGACGATCTCGACTACGTGTACGACCTCGGCGACGTGTCGCTTAACATCTCGGGCTGCATCAATTCGTGCGGGCACCATCACGTCGGCAACATCGGCATTCTCGGCGTCGACAAGGACGGCGCCGAGTGGTATCAGGTGTCGCTCGGCGGCGAGCAGGGCACGGGGGCGGGCGGCGCGCGCCTCGGCCGCGTGATCGGCCCGTCGTTTTCGGCGGAGGAAGTGCCCGACGTGATCTCGAAGCTGATCGACACGTTCGTCGAAGCGCGCGTCGACGGCGAGCGCTTCATCGACACGTACGACCGCATCGGCATCGCGCCGTTCAAGGAGCGCGTCTACGCGGCGCGCCAGACCGCCCACGCGTAACCCAGCGTAGAGGAATCAGCAGATGGCTTTGATTATCAAGAATCGCGAAGTGGTCGACGACGCATGGCAGGTCGTGCGCGCGGCCGAAGACGGCGCGCTGCCCGCGGTCGACGCGCTGCCGGCCGGCAACGTGCTCGTGCCGTTCGCGCTGTGGCAGGCCGAGCGCGACGCGCTCGTCGCCGCGAAGACGAAGGGCGAGCTCGGCGTGTGGCTCGCGCCCGACAGCGAGCCCGCCGATCTCGCCGCCGACTTCGACCGCATCGCGCTGATCGGCGTCGATTTCCCGCGCTTCGCGGACGGCCGCGGCTACAGCATCGCGCGCCTCTTGCGCGAGCGCCACGGCTGGACGGGCGAGCTGCGAGCGATCGGCGACGTGCTGCGCGACCAGCTTCTCTACATGTCGCGCTGCGGCTTCGATGCGTTCGCGGTGCGCGCGGACAAGAACGTCCATGACGCGCTGAACGCGTTCGGCGAGTTCTCGCAGCGCTATCAGGGCGCGGTCGACAACCCGGCGCCGCTCTTTCGCCGCCGCGCGGCGAGCGGGGTGAGCGCATGAGCGGCACGACGGCACCCGCGCTCACGCCCGAGCTGCGCGCGAAGATCGAACGGCTCGACGCGTTGCTCGCGCAGATCGCCGAGCGTCATCCGAATGTCAAGTTCGCGAGCAGCCTCGCGGCGGAAGACATGCTCGTCACGCACGCGATCCTGTCGAAGGGCGTGGCGATCGGCATCTTCTCGCTGAACACGGGCCGCCTGCACGCGGAGACGGTCGGCATGATCGACCGCGTGCGCGAGCGCTACGGCTACGAGATCGAGCAATTCCGTCCGCAGCAGGACGCGGTCGACGCGTACGTCGCCGAGCACGGCCTGAACGCGTTCTACGACAGCGTCGAGCTGCGCAAGCGCTGCTGCGAGATCCGCAAGGTCGAGCCGCTCAACCGCGCGCTCGCGGGCGTCGAAGCCTGGGTGACGGGCCAGCGGCGCGAGCAGTCGGTCACGCGTGCCGAGCTTCACGAGGAAGAGCGCGACGCCGCGCGCGGGATCGCGAAATACAACCCGCTCGCCGACTGGACGGAAAGCGACGTATGGGCGTACCTGAAGGCGTTCGACGTGCCCGTCAACCCGCTGCACGCGCGCGGCTATCCGAGCATCGGCTGCGAGCCGTGCACGCGCGCGATCCGTCCCGGCGAGGACAGCCGCGCGGGCCGCTGGTGGTGGGAGTCGCGCGACACGAAGGAATGCGGGCTGCACATCACGATCACGCCCGTGCCGTCCGCCGGAGCCGAATCCGCTTCCGCCTGAGCTGGCACATAATAAGATAGATTGCTGCGCCGCCGGGTCGCCCGGCGGCACAAACCCAGACAAGGACCGTAATCATGAGCACGACGCTCGAACAATCCGCTTTTGTCCCGCCCGCCGGCGCGTCGTCCGGCCGGATGGGCCATCTCGACTGGCTCGAAGCCGAGTCGATCCACATCCTGCGCGAGCTCGTCGCCGAGTGCAGCAAGCCCGCGCTGCTGTTCTCGGGCGGCAAGGATTCGGTCGTCGTGCTGCATCTCGCGCTGAAGGCGTTCGGGCTCGGCGCGAACCGCAAGACGTCGCTGCCGTTCCCGCTCGTGCACATCGACACGGGCCACAACTACGACGAGGTGATCGACTTCCGCGACCGCCGCGCGAAGGAAATCGGCGCGGAACTCGTCGTCGGCCACGTCGAGGATTCGATCAAGCGCGGCACCGTCGTGCTGCGCCGCGAGACCGATTCGCGCAACGCCGCGCAGGCGGTCACGCTGCTCGAGACGATCGAGGCGCACGGCTACACCGCGATGATCGGCGGCGCGCGGCGCGACGAGGAGAAGGCGCGCGCGAAGGAGCGGATCTTCTCGTTCCGCGACGAATTCGGCCAGTGGGACCCGAAGGCGCAGCGCCCGGAATTGTGGAGCCTGTTCAACGCGCGCCTGCACCGCGGCGAGCACCTGCGCGTGTTCCCGATCTCGAACTGGACCGAGCTCGACGTATGGCAGTACATCGCGCGCGAGAAGCTCGAGCTGCCGTCGATCTATTACGCGCACCGCCGCGAGATCGTGCGGCGCAACGGCCTGCTCGTGCCCGTCACGCCGCTTACGCCGATGCGCGAGGGCGAGACGGGCGAGACGGCGCTCGTACGTTTCCGCACGGTCGGCGACATCTCGTGCACGTGCCCGGTCGAGAGCGACGCGGACGACGTCGAGAAGATCATCGCGGAGACGGCGGTGACCGGGATCACGGAGCGCGGCGCGACGCGGATGGACGACCAGACGTCCGAGGCCGCGATGGAGCAGCGCAAGAAGCAGGGCTATTTCTGACGCACGCGAGGACATTCCCATCATGAGCATCATCGACAACAACGAAGACCTCGGCGTGCTGCGCTTCATCACGGCGGGCAGCGTCGACGACGGCAAGAGCACGCTGATCGGGCGGCTGCTGTACGACAGCAAGGCGGTGCTGTCCGACCAGCTGTCCGCGCTGTCGCGCGCGAAGAACAAGCGCACGGTCGGCGACGAGCTCGACCTCGCGCTGCTGACGGACGGCCTCGAGGCCGAGCGCGAGCAGGGCATCACGATCGACGTCGCGTATCGCTACTTCGCGACCGCGAAGCGCAAGTTCATCATCGCCGACACGCCGGGCCACGAGCAGTACACGCGCAACATGGTGACGGGCGCGTCGACCGCGCACGCGGCGATCATCCTGATCGACGCGACGCGCGTGACGTTCGAAGACGGCGCCGCGCAGCTGCTGCCGCAGACGAAGCGCCACAGCGCGATCGTCAAGCTGCTCGACCTGCAGCACGTGATCGTCGCGATCAACAAGATGGATCTCGTCGACTACAGCGAGACGCGTTTCAACGAGATCCGCGATGCGTACGTGAAGCTCGCGCAGCAGCTCGGCTTGACCGACGTGCGCTTCGTGCCGGTGTCGGCGCTGAAGGGCGACAACATCGTCGCGGCGAGCGAGCGGATGCCGTGGTATGCGGACGAGCCGCTCCTGAACGTGCTCGAGGCGCTGCCCGTCGAGACGCAGGCGGGCGACGCGCTGCGCTTCCCGGTGCAATGGGTCGCCCGCCAGGACGGCAGCTCGGCCGACGATTTTCGCGGCTACATGGGCCGCATCGAAGCGGGCGAGGTGAAGGTCGGCGACGAGATCGTCGTGCTGCCGTCGAATCGCAACGCGACGGTCGCCGAGATTGTCGCGCCGGTGCCGGGCGGCACGGCGTCGGTCGAGCATGCGTCCGCGGGCCAGACGGTGACGATCCGACTCGCGGAAGACGTCGACGTGTCGCGCGGCGATGCGTTCGTGCCGCGCGCGGCGCCCGTCGAGCCGGCGAAGAAGCTCGAGGCGGACCTCTGCTGGTTCGACGAGACGCCGCTGTCGTCGCAACGCAAGTACTTGCTGAAGCAGACGACGAGCACGGTGTTCACGAAGATCGGCGCGGTCAAGCAGGTGCTCGACGTGCACACGCTGTCGCACGCGACCGACCGCCACGATCTGAAGATGAACGACATCGGCCGCGTCTCGCTGACGCTGCAAAAGCCGATCGTCTGCGACACGTACGATGCGCACCCGGGCACGGGCGCGTTCGTGCTGATCGACGAGGCGACCCATCATACGGTCGCGGCGGGTATGATTCGTGCGTTTTCCGCGTGACGCCGCGCGCCGCATCGGCGGCGCCGGCCGGCACACGTGCACGAAGGGGATCGACGCAAATGGGTAAGGTATATCTGATCGGCGCAGGGCCGGGCGCGGCGGACCTCATCACGGTGCGCGGCGCGCGTCTGCTCGGCGAGGCCGGTGTCGTGCTGCACGACGCGCTCGTCGAGCCGGCGATGCTCGATTACGCGCCGCGCGCGCGCAAGATCGCGGTCGGCAAGCGCTGCGGGCAGCGCTCGACCGCGCAGCACTTCATCAACAAGCAGATCGTCGACGCGGCGCGCGAGCACGCGGTCGTCGTGCGGCTGAAGGGCGGCGATCCGATGCTGTTCGGCCGCGCGGACGAGGAGATGCGCGCGCTCGAGGCGGCCGGCATCGACTACGAGGTCGTGCCGGGCATCACCGCGGCGCTCGCGAGCGCCGCGACGCTCAAGCGCTCGCTGACGCTGCGCGGCGTCGCGCGCAGCGTTGCGTTCGCGACGCATAGCCGCGCGCCCGGCAGCGACGAAATCCGCGAGCAGGTGAGCGCGGATTCGCTCGTTTACTACATGGGCCGCGACAGCGCGCCCGGGATCGCGCAGCAGCTGATCGACGCGGGCCGCGCGGGCACGACGCCCGTCGCGATCGTCGAGGCATGCAGCACGCCGCGCGAGCGCACGCTGACGCTCACGCTCGCCGACATGGCGGCGGGCGCGGCGCAAGCGTGGCTCGATCCGGCGCAGCCGAGTCTCCTGATGATCGGCGAGGCGTTCGCGGAGCGTGGGCGCCTGGCGGGCGACGAATCCGGCGAGCGCAAGGACGGGATGCGCAACGCGGCCTGAAAGCGGCTTGCGCCGCCATGCTGAATCGACGAGAAACAGCAGGCCCAAACGAAACGCCGGCGACGAGCCGGCGTTTTTTATGTCGCCGCGGCGTCGACGGCCGCGATCGGAAGCGGGGAGCGGTCAGGGCGCGCGATCGGCGCTTTGCTGCAGGCAGTACGCGACGATCGCGTCGAGCACCGCGTCGTCCTCGCCGACGGCCGTCGCGCAGCGGATGTCGACGGCCGGATGCGCGGCGCGGCACGCGTCGATCAACTGCGGCAGATCGCGTCGAATGTGGCCGCCCTGGCCGAAGAACACCGGCACCACGGTGATCGCGCCGCAGCCTTGCGCGGCGAGCCCGGCCGTCGCGCCGATCAGCGACGGCTCCATCAATTCGAGGAACGCGAGCGCGACGGGCGCGTCGGCGCCGCGCGCCGCGCGCAGCTTCGCCGCGAGGCGCTCGAACGGCTCGGCCCAGCGCGCGTCGCGCGCGCCGTGGCCGAAAAGGACGATTCCGTGTTTGTTCATCGCGCCCTCCGATGACGCGCGCACGCGCTCAGTGCCGGTCGACCCACTTCAGCGCGAAGAGGCCGAGCGCCAGATAGATGCAGCCGGGCAGCGCGGCCGTCAGCGGCGCGGGCCACGTGTTCAGCGTGCCGATATGCGAGAACAGCGTGTTGAAGAGCTGGAAGCTCATGCCGAGCATGATCCCGCCGAACACCTTCACGCCGACGACGCCCGCGCGCGTATGCAGATACGCGAACGGCAGCGACAGCACGAGCATCACGAACACCGCGAACGGATACAGCAGCTTGCGCCACAGCGCGATGTCGTAGCGCTGCGTGTCCTGCTGATTTTCCTTCAGATGCTGGATGTAGCGGAACAGATTGAAGAGCGACATCCGCTCGGGCGACACGAGCAGCACCGACAGGATCTGCGGCGTCAGGTCGGAGCGCAGCGAATACTGCGGCAGCGTGACCTGCCGCGCGCGATAGACGGGGTTCAGCGCGTCGGCCGGCTGGCCGCCCGCGCCCGACACGTTCGTGAGCTGCGTGTCGGTGACGTCCGTCAGCAGCCAGTGGCCGGGCGGCTGATAGCGGCCGCGCTTCGCGATCCGCACGTTCTGCAGATTGAACTTCGAATCGAACTCGTAGATTCGCACGTCGCTGATCGTCGAATCGGGCGACAGCTGGCCGACGTTGACGAAGCGCGTGACGGGCTCGCCGTTGTCGCGCGCGGTCAGCGTGTCCTTCACCCAGACGCCCGATGCGAAGTTCGTCGACACCGACGAGCCGAGCGCCTCGAGCCGCACGCGCTCGGACAACTGGTCCGAGTACGGGCCGATGAATTCGCCGATCAGGTAGGTCGCGATGACGATCGGCACGCCGATCTTGAGCAGCGAGCGGAGCGCCTGGTTCGTCGCGAGGCCGGATACGCGGAAGATCGTGAACTCGGAGTTCGCGGCCATCTGCGCGAACACGTAGATCGAGCTGATCAGCGCGGCGACCGGGATGATTTCATAGAAGCGCGACGGCGTCTGCAGCGCGACGCGCAGCACCGCGTAGCCGAACTTGTAGTTGCCGTGGCCGACCGAGTTCAGCTCGCCGATCAGGTCGAAGAAGAAGAACAGCCCGGAGAACGCGAACAGCACGAAGACGAACGTGACGTAGATCTGCCGTGCGAAGTATTTCTCGTAGACGCGCATCGGTCAGGCCCCCTGCGAGCGGCCGAGCGCGGCGCGCGAGAACAACGGCCGGTTGCGCACGCGCAGCCAGAACAGGAGCGCGACAACCCCGGCGACGACGACGTGCAGCCCGATGAGCCCGATGCCGAACGGGATCTTGCCCCGTTCCATTTGCGATTGGACGACGTTCAGCAGATTCGAATAGGTGAGGTAGATCAGCACGGCCATCACGAGGTTCACGGTCCGGCCGCGGCGCGGGTTCTGATACGCGAGCGGGATCGCGAGGATCATCAGGTTGATCGCGATGAGCGGCAGCCCGGCGCGCCACGCGAATTCGGCGAGGTTCTGGTTGGTCGGATTGCGCAGCAGGTCGATCGTCGACGTGCCTGTCGTCGTCGGCTGGCTGACGATCTGCTTGCTCTGGATCTTCACGCCGTAGCGCTCGAACTCCATGATCTTGAAGTTCGGCTGGCCCGGCACGCCGTCGTAGCGGCGGCCGTTCTCGAGCACGATGAAGCGGTCGCCGTTCTTCATCGTCTCGGTGTGGCCCGTCTGCGACACGACGACGTTCACCTTGCCGCGCTCGGTCGTCGTGACGAACACGTTCTGCACCTTGGCCTGGTCGGGCGACATCTTCTCGATGAAGAACACGCGGTTGTTCGCGGCGGACTCGCGGAACTGGCCGGGCGCGAGCAAGGACACTTCGTCCCGCTGCTGGAAGCGCGCCTTGATGAGCTTGCTCTGCTGGTTCGACCACGGCCAGCCGACGAAGGCGAAGAAGGCGATCAGGAGCACGATCGGCGTCGCGAACACGCCGATCGGCTTGATGAGCCGCGTCTGGCTCACGCCGGACGCGAGCCAGACGACCATCTCGGAATCCTTGTACCAGCGCGTGAGCACGAACAGGATCGACACGAACAGCGTGCCGACGAGGATCATCGCGAGATAGCCGATCACGGTGAGGCCGATCAGGACCAGCACGTCCTTCGGGTTCACCTCGCCGGACGCGGCGTAGCCGACGATGCGGATCATCATCGACGTCAGCATGATCGTGAGCAGCACCATGAAAACGGCGCCGGCGGTATACGCAAGCTCGCGCTGGAGGGAGCGTTCGAAGATCATTATTGATGCGAAGAGGGCGGGAAACAGCGCCCGAGTGGGGGGCGCTCACGCCGCACGGGAAAAATAGCGGATAATTGCGGCTTTCATCCTTAGCCCAGATTTTATCCGAGGACAAGCGCGATGGACTTTAGCATAAAAGGCTGTGATTGGAGCAAAGGCACGGCGAACGGCTTCCTGACGGGGAAATCCGACTGCATCGTACTCGGCGTGTTCGAGGCGCAAACCTTGTCCGGCGCGGCGCTCGACATCGACGAAGCGACGAAGGGCCTCGTCTCGCGCGTCATCAAGGCGGGCGACATGGACGGCAAGCTCGGCAAAACTCTGTTTTTGCACGAGGTTTCGGGCATCGGCGCGTCGCGCGTGCTGCTCGTCGGCCTGGGCAAGCAGGATGCTTTCAGCCAGAAAGCCTACAGCGACGCCGTCAAGGCCGCGTGGCGCGCGCTGCTCGGCACGAAGGTGGTCCAGGTCACGTTTACGCTCGCGCAGCTGCCCGTGCCCGAGCGCGCGTCCGACTGGGGCGTGCGCGCGGCGATTCTCGCGCTGCGCAATGAAACGTACAAGTTCTCGCAGATGAAGAGCAAGCCGGACGCGAGCGCGCAGGCGCTCAAGCGCATCGTGTTCAGCGTCGATCCGGCCGACGACAAGGCGGCGAAGGTCGCCGCGAAGCAGGCGGTCGCGCTCTCGAACGGGATGGACCTGACGCGCGACCTCGGCAACCTGCCGGGCAACGTCTGCACGCCGGCCTACCTCGCGACCACCGCGAAGAAGCTCGCGAAGGACTGGGGCCTGAAGGTCGACGTGCTGGGCATGAAGCAGATCCAGGCGCTCAAGATGGGCTCGTTCCTGTCGGTCGCGAAGGGCTCGATCGAGCCGCCGCAATTCATCGTGCTGCAGTATCAGGGCGCGGCCGCGAAGGCGGCGCCCGTCGTGCTCGTCGGCAAGGGCATCACGTTCGACTCGGGCGGCATTTCGCTGAAGCCGGGCGAGGGCATGGACGAGATGAAGTACGACATGTGCGGCGCGGGCTCGGTGCTCGGCACGATCCGCGCGGTCGCCGAAATGGGCCTGAAGATCAACGTCGTCGCGATCGTGCCGACCTGCGAGAACATGCCGGCCGGCAACGCGAACAAGCCGGGCGACATCGTCACGAGCATGAAGGGTCTGACGATCGAGGTGCTCAATACCGATGCGGAAGGTCGCCTCATCCTGTGCGACGCGCTCACGTACGCGGAGCGCTTCAAGCCCGCCGCGGTGATCGACGTCGCGACGCTGACGGGCGCGTGCATCATCGCGCTCGGCCATCACAACACCGGTCTCTTCTCGAAGGACGACGCGCTCGCGGGCGAGCTGCTCGACGCGTCGCGCGAGGCGGGCGATCCGGCGTGGCGCCTGCCGCTCGACGACGAGTATCAGGATCAGCTGAAGTCGAACTTCGCGGATCTCGCGAACATCGGCGGCCGGCCGGCCGGCAGCGTGACGGCCGCGTGCTTCCTGTCGCGCTTCGCGGAAGGCTATCCGTGGGCGCACCTCGACATCGCCGGCACCGCGTGGAAGAGCGGCGCGGCGAAGGGTGCGACGGGCCGCCCCGTGCCGCTCCTCGCGCAGTTTCTGATCGACCGCGCCGGCGCGTGATGGCGCAGGGTTCGACGATCGGCACGGCAGGGCGCGGCGAGCGATGACGCGGATCGATTTCCATACGAACGTCGGCGATTCGCTCGCGTACGCGTGCCGGCTGCTGCGCAAGGCGTATCAGGCGGGTCAGCCCGTCGTCGTGTGCGCGGAGCCCGCGCGGCTGCGCGCGCTCGACGAGCGTCTGTGGACGTTCTCGCCGCTCGATTTCATTCCGCATTGCGCGATCGACAACGCACACTCGGCGAATACGCCGATCGTGCTGACCGCGGATCTCGAGCGCGCGCCGCATCATCAGATCCTGCTGAACCTGGGCGCGGACGTGCCGACGCAGTTCGCGCGCTTCGATCGCCTGCTCGAAGTGGTCGGCAACGCGCCCGACGAGCTCGCGGCCGGGCGCGACCGGTATCGGTTCTACCGCGACCGCGGCTACGCGCTCAACAACCACAAGCAGGGCGGCTAGCCCGAGCAGACGGAGGACAAAACGTGGTCGAAGCCAACGCATCGTCGATTCCCGTGCTGACCGACGTGCTCGTGCCCGGCAATCCGGCGCTCGCGCGGCAGCCCGTCGCCGAGCACGCGCAGCCGGGCGCGTCGGCCGGTGCCGCGAGTGCGGAGGCGGGCGGCGCGGCGCCCGTCGCACCGTTGCAGTCGTCGGATGCGGCGAGCATGCCGATGCATGCCGAGCCGCCGTTCGTGTCGACGCCGGAGCCGTTCGCGCCCGAGCTGCCGACCGCGTATGCCGCACCCGCGACGTACGCGGACGAGCTGCCCGCCGCGCATCCTGCGCCGGATCTTGCGCCGCCCGCTGCGCTGCCGTCGTCGACGCCCGATGCGGTGCAGGCCGCGCCGTCGGTCGTCGCGGATCTCGAAGCGCGGCAGATCGCCGCGCGCCTGAAGAGCCGCCTGACCCACTATCTGACGGGGGAAGGACGCGGCCTCATCGAGGCGCGTTGCCGCGATGCGCTGCAGGATCATGCGGGCTGGCTCGTCAGCCAGATCACGCGCGAAGTCGCGCTTGCGCTCGAAACCGAGGTCGCCGGTTGGGTGACGGAGGAAGTCGGCGCGGCGCTCGCCCGCCGCAACGAGCCACGGTCGGGCGACATCGCTTGAAGGACGAAGGGGGCCGAGGGCGGGGGCCCGGCTTTTCCGCCGCGCGTCGCACGGCGGGGCGCGGCTTGAGGCGCGCAACCGGAGCGTTGCGCGCGCAACCCTGTCACGGGCGCCATCGGCGGCGCCTCCCGATCCGGCTTACTTGAGCGACAGGATCCAGTGCGCGAGCGTGCCGGCTTCGGCGCTCGTCAGTTGCGTGTTCGCGGGCATCGGCACGCTGCCCCACACGCCGACGCTCCCCTTGACGATCGTCTGCGCGAGATAGCCGGCGGCATCGCCGCGCGCAGCATATTTGTCGGCGATCGCGTGAAACGATGGTCCCATCAAAGTCTTGTCGATCGCATGGCATGCCATGCAGTTCTTGCGTTGCGCGAGCGTGAGCCCATCGGCCTGCTGCGCATGCGCATTTGCGGCCGCAGCAACGAGCGCGATTGCCATCAGGCGCAAGGTCGTTCTGTTCATGCTGGTCTCCGCCGGAACAGCGTCCGGCTTGGCGGTGCGCGCATTATAAGAGGAAAGGGGGCGCGAGTACGTCGCGCCCCCTTCGTCGTCTTGTTGCTTTTTGTCGCGTCGCCGCCGCGCCGTCGCGCCGCCGCGGTCTCGCGATGCGACGCGCATCGCGCGCAGAGCGCACGCGCCGGACACCGGTCCGGCGCGCGTACGCGCGTCAGCCCGTCACCGCGCCCTTGTTCGCCGGGCGGGCGAGCGCCGCATACTTCGCGAGCACGCCGCGCGTGTAACGCGGCGCCGGCTGCTTCCACGCGGCGCGTCGGCGCGCCAGCTCGGCGTCGTCGACGTTCAGCTGCAGCAGCAGCTTGTGCGCGTCGATCGTGATCGAGTCGCCTTCCTGAACGAGCGCGATCGTGCCGCCGACGAACGCTTCCGGCGCGACGTGGCCGACCACCATCCCCCACGTACCGCCCGAGAAGCGACCGTCGGTGATGAGGCCCACCGATTCGCCGAGCCCCTTGCCGATGATCGCCGACGTCGGCGCGAGCATTTCCGGCATCCCCGGGCCGCCCTGCGGGCCGAGGTAGCGCAGCACGACGACGTCGCCCGCGCGGATCTTGTCGTCGAGGATCGCCTGCAGCGCGCTCTGCTCGTCGTCGAACACGCGGGCCGGCCCCGTGATGACCGGGTTCTTCAGGCCGGTGATCTTCGCGACGGCGCCGTCTTCGGCGAGATTGCCCTTCAGGATCGCGAGGTGGCCTTCCTTGTACAGCGCGTCGGCGATCGGATAGATCACCTTCTGGTCGGCGCGCGGCACGCTCGGCACGTCCTTCAGCTCTTCGGCCATCGTGCGGCCCGTGATCGTCACGCAATCGCCGTGCAGCAGGCCCGCGTCGAGCAGGATCTTCATCACTTGCGGAATGCCGCCCGCCGCGTGCAGATCGGTCGCGACGTACTGGCCCGACGGCTTCAGATCGCAGATCACCGGCACGCGCTTGCGGATGCGCTCGAAGTCTTCGATCGACCAGTCGATCTCGGCCGCGTGCGCGATCGCGAGATAGTGCAGCACCGCGTTCGTCGAGCCGCCCGTCGCCATGATCACCGACACCGCGTTCTCGATCGACTTCTTCGTGATGATGTCGCGCGGCTTCAGGTCTTTCTTCACCGCTTCGACGAGCACGCGCGCCGATTCGGCGGCCGAGTCGACCTTTTCCTGATCGGGATTCGCCATCGTCGACGAATACAGCAGCGACATGCCGAGCGCTTCGAACGACGAGCTCATCGTGTTCGCGGTGTACATCCCGCCGCACGAGCCCGTCGTCGGGCACGCGTTCTTTTCGACCCCTTCGAAATCTTCCTGCGACATGCGCCCCGCGGTGAACTCGCCGACCGCCTCGAACGACGACACGATCGTCAGGTCCTTGCCCTTCCAGTGGCCCGGGCGGATCGTGCCGCCGTACACGTAGATGCCCGGCACGTTGATGCGCGCGAGCGCGATCATGCCGCCCGGCATGTTCTTGTCGCAGCCGCCCACGACGACGACGCCGTCCATCCACTGGCCCTGCACGCAGGTCTCGATGCAGTCGGCGATCACTTCGCGCGACACGAGCGAGTACTTCATCCCTTCGGTGCCCATCGACATGCCGTCCGAGATCGTCGGCGTGCCGAAGATCTGCGGGTTCGCGTCGGCCGCCTTCACGGCCGCGACCGCGGCGTCCGACAGGCGCTGCAGGCCCGCGTTGCACGGCGTGATCGTCGAGTGGCCGTTCGCGACGCCGATCATCGGCTTGTCGAAATCGTCCTTCTGATAGCCGAGCGCGTAATACATCGAGCGGTTCGGCGAACGGGCCACGCCTTGCGTGATGTTCTTCGAGCGGCGGTTGTACGACATGGGGACTCCATCCATCGACTGGGTTGACTGTGGGGCGGCGCGGCGCGCTGCATCGGCGCAGTCCGGCTCAGGTGGCCAAGAATGCAGTTTCTCTTAGAGAATGTCCAATATATTATTCATCGTCTATTAGGTCGTTATACATATTAATCTGCATGTCGAAACAGGTGAGGAGCATGATTTGACCCCCGATCTGCGCCAATGGCGCTATTTCGTGGCCGTCGCCGACGAGCGGCACTTCGGCCGCGCCGCCGAGCGCCTGTCGATGACGCAGCCGCCGCTGTCGCAGGCGATCCGCGCGCTCGAGGATGCGCTCGGCGTCGCGCTGTTCGCGCGCACGAAGCGCTCGGTCGAGCTGACCGCGGTCGGCGCGGCGCTGCTGCCCGACGTGCGGCGGCTGATCGCCGCCGCCGACGCGCTGCCGCCGCTCGCGCAGAGCCTCGCGCGTGGCGAGGCGGGATCGCTCGCGCTCGCGTTCGTGTCGACGGCCGACTACGGGCTCTTGCCGCAGTTGCTGCGCGAGTTCGGCGCGCGCTATCCGCATGTGCGGCTGCAACTGACGGAGGCGACGAGCGACGTGCAGATCGAGGAACTCGTCGCGGGACGCATCGACGCCGGGCTCGTGATTCCGCCCGTGCCGCCGCGGCACGCGGCTTCGCTGTCGTACCTGCCCGTGCTGCGCGAGCCGCTCGTCGTCGCGATGCCGGCCGACGCCGCCGAGGCGGCGGACGACGCGCCGGTGCGGATCGCCGATATCGCGTCGCTGCCGCTCGTCGTCTTCCCGCGTCGTTTGGCGCCCGGCTTTTATGACATCATTACGGGCTGCTACGGCGCGGCGGGCGTCGCACCGCGCATCGGCCAGGAGGCGATCCAGATGCAGACGATCGTCAGCCTCGTGTCCGCGGGCATGGGCGTCGCACTCGTGCCGCAATCGCTGCGTAACCTGCGGCGCACGGGTGTCGTCTACCGCGCGCTCGCCGGCGCGGCGCCCGTCGTCGAGACCGGTCTCGTGTGGCGCACGGACGACGTGAGCCCCGTGCTCGCGGGCTTCATCGACGTCGTGCGCGGCGACGCGCAGCGTGCTTCGCCGCCCGGCGCGGTCGACCGGCGGGGCGCGCGCGCGACGCGGCCGTGAACGTTCGCGCGGCGCGCCCGTCGAACCGCGGTCGCGGCATGCGCGTCGTCGTTGTCGTCGCCGCGCGAGCCGCATCGATTCAGAACCTTCAACGCTAACTCATGATCATTCATCCGAATTTCGATCCCGTCGCGATTCACCTCGGCCCGCTCGCCGTGCGCTGGTACGGGCTCATGTATCTCATCGGCTTCATCCTCGCGATCGTCGTCGGCCGGGTGCGTCTCAAGCTGCCGCACGTCGCCGCGCAGGGCTGGACCGCGAAGGACATCGACGACATGATGTTCTACGGCGTGCTCGGCGTCGTGCTGGGCGGCCGGCTCGGCTACGTGCTGTTCTACAAGGCCGGCTATTACTTCACGCATCCGCTCGACATCTTCAGGGTGTGGGAAGGCGGGATGTCGTTCCACGGCGGCTTCCTCGGCGTCACGTTGGCGATGGTGCTGTTCGCATGGCAGCGCAAGCGGCACTGGCTCGAAGTGACGGACTTCGTCGCGCCGATGGTGCCGACGGGGCTCGCGGCCGGGCGTCTCGGCAACTTCATCAACGGCGAGCTGTGGGGCCGCGTGACGAGCCCTGACGCGCCGTGGGCGATGCTGTTCCCGGGCGCGTCGCGCGACGACGCCGCGTGGCTCGCCACGCACCAGGATCTCGCGGCGAAGTGGAATCTGAACGAGGTGTTCCTGTCACACCAGATGCTGCCGCGCCATCCGTCGCAGCTCTACGAAATCGCGCTCGAAGGCATCGCGCTCTTCTTCGTGCTGTGGTTGTTCTCGCGCAAGCCGCGGCCGATGGGCGCGATCTCGGCGCTCTTCCTGATCGGCTATGGTCTCGCGCGCTTCACGGTCGAATTCGCACGCGAGCCGGACGATTTTCTCGGCCTGCTGACGTTCGGTCTGTCGATGGGGCAGTGGCTGTCGCTGCCGATGATCATCGCGGGCGTGCTGATGATGATCTGGGCGTATCGGCGCGGCGGCGCAGCTAAGCCGGCCTGAGTGCCGCGTCCGGCGGCCGCGGTTGCGCGATCGCCGGGCGCGCGCGGCCGGGCGCGTCGTGCGTATGCCGATCGCGACGCACGGCGCATGACGCCCGGACACGCGGTGCGTGATCGCACGCGCACGCGATGTGCGGCACATGATCGCAAGCGCAAGGCATCGCGCGCCGCCTGCCGCAAGCATCGCAAGCCGCGACATGCGCAATGCGCAATAAAAAACGCCGGCGACGAGCCGGCGTTCTTTTGACCGCATACGGCGCGAAGCCGCGCCGCCGCCGTCACTTCATCTGCACCGAGCCGTTCACGTTGACGGTCACGGTCGTCTTGCCGCCTTCGACGGCGATCGGCGCGCTAACCTTCGCGCTGTCCATCGCGGGCGCGGCCATCGCGAACATCCGCGGATACGGCTGCACGTTGCGGCCGCTGCCGACGTTCACGTCGCGGATCGAATAGCTGTTGTAGCCGAACGCGCGCGTCGCTTCCTCGGCGCGTGCACGGAACGCCTTGATCGCTTCCGTCGTGAGTTTCTGCTCGGCCGCGCGCTGCGCTTCGGGCGACAGCGAGAACGCGACGTTGCCCACTTGCATCATCGGATTCAGTTGGCCTGCGAGCTTCGACGCGGCCGCGAAGTCGTGCGATTCGAGCACGACCTCGGTGCGGCCGCGCCATGCGGAGATCTTGCCGTCGCGGTCGACGCTCGGCGACACCGAGAATTCGCCCGTGCGGGCCGTGACGCCCGTGACGCCGCGCGCCTGCGCGAGCGCCGCGTCCGCGCGCTTGTTCAGCTCGGCGGTCAGGGTGCCCGGGTCTTTCGCCTGCTGTTCGTAGAACAGCGTGATGTCGACGACGTCCTGCGGGACGTCGGTGCTTGCCTGCGCGGACAGCGACAGCACGCCCGCGGGCGGCTGCATCTGGCCCATGCTTTGCGCGCGTGCGGCGGACGGCGCGAGCGCCAGTGCGATCGGCAGCGCCGCCGCGAGCGTGACGGCAACGGCTAGAGCGGATTTTCTCGTCATTGTTGACTCCTTGAGCGTAAGCCCGCACGCAACATGCGGCGTGCGGGGCGCGGACGGACGCCGCGCTTCTTTCGACACGCCCGGCGGATGCGGCACTGCATCCGTCGAGCGCCCATTAGGCCGTCGAAAGCGGGCCGAGGTTCCGGCCGGCGCGGCTTCGCGCGCCGTGTCTGACAATGTTTGACGTGGCCGCCGCGTCACTTCATCAGGCGCGTCGTGATGAAGCGCCATTCGTCCGGCGTGACGGGCGTGATCGACAGCCGGTTGCCCTTCGCGAGCACGCGCATGTCGGCGAGCGCATCGTGCTCGCGCAATGCGGCGAGCGGAACGAGCGGCGTCTTCCTGACGAAGCGCACGTCGACGAGCACCCAGCGCGGCGTTTCCTGCGTCGACTTCGGATCGTGGTATGGACTTTGTGGATCGAACTGCGTCGGATCGGGGTAGGGCGTCGAGCACACCTCCGCGAGCCCCGCGATGCCGGGCTCGGGACAGCTCGAATGGTAGAACAGCACGCCGTCGCCGATCTGCATCGTGTCGCGCATGAAGTTGCGCGCCTGATAGTTGCGCACGCCGGTCCATGGCAGGGTGTGGTCGGAGGCGGCGGCGAGGTCGTCGATGCTCGCCTCGTCCGGTTCGGATTTCATCAGCCAGTAGCGCATGGATCGGAATGACTCGACGCAATGAAAAGGCTGCACAAAAGAAAACGGCATCGGGACTCGCCCGATGCCGTCGAATAGGCCCCCGCCTTGGCCGCTAGGCCGGCATCCTGAACCTGAGGTTCAGAATTGGTCGCAGTTAGCAGCACTTCGGGTACATCAGACAGAGTGACGCGCGCGCCCGTGCTACAAATTTCCGCAACCGTGCACATGGCATTGGTTCAAGGAATATATGACCTTGGCGAACCAGGCAGGGAAGCTGACTTAACTGTTCGAATCACCTTTGGATTCAGCAGCTTGAGCACGATAGATCAAGCGTTGGCCGAACCTGGTGAAACTTGCTTACTGCACCTCGTGCTGTGCGAGCACTGCACCGAGTTGTTCATTCATTTGGCGCATTGTACGCCGGATTTCTTCCGCAGGGAACGCTTCTCCGTGACGCACGCTCTGTTGCAATCTCAGCAACTCCGACGCGAGCGACAGCGCGGCCATCACGGCGATGCGATCGGTGCCGCGCACCGAGCTGTTCGCACGGATCTTCGACATTTCCGCGTCGACGCGTGCGACCGCTTCGAGGAGCGCCGCTTCGGTTTCGGGCGAGCAGGCGAGACGATACACCTGCCCGAGAATCGACACTTCGATCTGCTTGGCGCTCATGCAT
Source organism: Burkholderia oklahomensis C6786 (assembly GCF_000959365.1). Classification (NCBI taxonomy): domain Bacteria; kingdom Pseudomonadati; phylum Pseudomonadota; class Betaproteobacteria; order Burkholderiales; family Burkholderiaceae; genus Burkholderia; species Burkholderia oklahomensis. Next base: position 683,649 of record NZ_CP009555.1, on the reverse strand, counting down.
GTTCTCCGTGGCCCGTCGTGCCTTCGCCTTCAGCGCTCGCCTGCGGCGCGAGCAGGTCGAGCTGGTTTTCTGCATCCGGCACGCTTTTCGTGCGCGGCAATTTTTCGAGGATCGCGTTGAGCTTCACCTGCGCGTCGTCGATCTTCGCCGACAGCGTGTCGCGTTCCGCCGCGAGCGCGTTGCGCTCGTCGCGTAGTTGCTCGAGTTCCGCGCGCAGCGTTTCCACTTCCGTGCGCAATTGCGCGACCTGCTCCTCGAGCGCGAGCCGTTCCGCTTGATGGCGTTGATTCAGCGCGATCAGGCGGCCGATGTTTTGAGATAGGGTTTCGAGTTCGTTGAGCATCTGCTGCGTCCTCTAAAGACCGGACATTTTAGCGCGGAATAACCGAGATTCCGATATCTGTAACGTTTCTAGACGTAACACCCCCGCTTCTCGCCGCGAAATCGTCTTCGTCGTTCGTTGATGCCGATCTGTTTATCGGCATGCGCGACGATTTTCGTGCGCTGCGTCGTCGCGGTTCCTTGACGCTGCCGCGCGCGCGCTCCTAAACTGGCGCCGCCTCGGTGCTCGCGCGCTTCGCGCGCGGTTAAACGGGAAGCAGGGCGCGACGTCCGCCAGGACCGAGCCAACCTGCGCTGCCCCCGCAACGGTAAGCGATCGCATCGGTTCCGATGCAAGCCGCACTCTCGATGCGTCGGCCCGGCCTCTTCGGCCGGCCGCCGACGCTGCGCCACTGCGCATCGCGCGGGAAGGCGAGGCGGTGACGTCGTCAGCCCGGATACCGGCCAAGGCGGGGAGACGGGCGCGCCCGCCTCCGTGATGCGGGGCCTGCGGGGAAGCGGGCGCCGTAGTGGCTCAACAGGATGCCTTCATGCGAACCCCCCTCGCCCGCGCAGCGCTCGCCGCTCTGTCCGGGCTGCCGTGCGTCGCGCTCGCGCAAGGCGACGCGCCCGCTTCGTCTTCTTCGTCCGCTTCTTCCGTCTTGCCTGTGTCGTCCGCGGCTTCCGTGTCTTTTGCGTATTCGGCGTCTACAGCGTCTACAGCGTCGGCTTCCGCCGCGCAGCTCGCGCCGATCGTCGTCACCGCGCAGCGCGGGCCGCAGACGCTCGCCGACGCGATTCCGCAAACGACGCTCTTCGACGCGCAGGACATCGCCGACAGCGGCGCGATCGATCTGCCCGGCCTGCTCGCGCTCGCGCCCGGCGCGCAGATCGTGCGCAACGGCGGGCCGGGCGCAAGCGCAAGCCTCTTTCTGCGCGGCGCGCAGCCGACGCAATCGCTCGTGCTGATCGACGGCGTGCGTGTCGATTCGGCGAGCCTCGGGCAGTCGCAGATCAGCCAGCTGCCGCTCGACCAGATCGAGCGCGTCGAAGTGGTGAACGGCAACGTGTCGTCGCTGTATGGGTCCGGTGCCATCGGCGGCGTCGTGCAGGTGTTCACGAAGCGCGGCGGCGATCATCCGCCGCGCTTCGATTTCTCGGCGAGCTACGGCAGCTATCACACGCAGACGCAGAGCGCGGGCGTGTCGGGCCGGCTCGACCAGGACGGCAAGACGACGTTCAGCGTGTCGCTCGCGCGCTTGAAGACCGACGGATTCTCGTCGCTCGATCCCGCGCTCAAGCCGCAGGCGAATCCGGACGCGAACGGCTATCTGAACGAGAGCGCGTCCGCGTCGCTCAGGCACGAGTTTGGCGACAAGTGGAATGCGGGGGTCACGTACTTCCAGGCGAACGGCAAGAACAGCTTCGACAATGCGTACGGCTCGCCGACCGATCTGAACGATCTGTACAGCCGGGTCCAGCAGGTGTCCGCGTTCGCGAACGGCAAGCTCGCCGACTGGTGGACGACGCGCGTGAACGTGTCGAGCGGCAAGGACCGCAGCCAGTCGGCGCTGAACGGCGCGTACACCGACCACTTCGACACCGACAACCGCCAATACACTTGGCAGAACGATTTCACGGTCGCGCGCGGCCACAGGATCCAGGCGGGCTACGAGCGGCTCGACCAGTCGTTCGAATCGAACGTGTTCGCCGCGCCCGGGCGCCACGTGAATTCCGGCTGGCTCGGCTATACCGGACGCATCGGCGACAGCCAGCTCCAGGCGAACGTGCGCCGCGACCAGTACTCCGATTTCGGCGGCGCGAACAGCTACTATCTCGGCTACGGGCTCGACGTCACCGAGCGCTGGAAGGTGTCCGCGAGCTATTCCAGCGCGTTTCGCGCGCCGAGCTTCAACGATCTGTACTATCCGAACGCAGGCAATCCGTCGATCCGGCCCGAGCGCAGCCATTCGATCGAGGCGGCCGTGCAGTATGCGTCGGATGCGGTGGGCGTCGTGCGCGTCACCGCGTTCCAGACGCGCTACGCGAACCTGATCGACTATCGTCCCGCCGCGAGCGGGCCCTACTATGTCGCGCAGAACGTCGGCCGCGCGAAAGTGCAGGGCGTCGAGGGTTCGTGGCAGGGGCATGTCGGCAAGACCGACGTGCGGGTCGCGGCGACGCTGCAGAACCCGATCGACGAAACCGCCGGCCGGGATCTGAACCGGCGCGCGCGGCGCTTCGCGTCGATCTCGGCGAATCGCTCGTTCGGCGGCTGGCGCGTCGGCGGCGAATGGTTCGTGAGCGGATCGCGCGACGATTACGGCAGCCGCCTCGGCGGATACGGGATCGTCAATCTGTCCGCGCGCTACGACATCACGAAGTCGTGGTACGTGAGCGCGCGCATCGACAACCTGTTCGACAAGGACTACGAGCTTGCATATGCGTACAACACGCCGCGCCGCGGCGCCTATGTCACGCTCGGCTGGCGGCAGCGCTGACGGCCGGTCGCGGCGTCGGCGCAGTCCGTGCCGTTCGCGGCGCTCGTGCCTTCGCGCGCGGGAGGCGGCATGAGGGCCGACGCGCGCGGCGCAGGCATGCACGCGGCGCGCGCAGCCGCGATCTGGGTTGCGCTCGCGCTCGTCGCATGCGCGGCGTTCGTCGCGTCGCTCACGCTCGGCAGCGTGCCGATGACGCCGCTCGATGCGCTCGCGGCGCTCGTCCATCGCGCGAGCGCCGATCCGCTCGCGGCCGACATCGTTCGCACGCTGCGGCTGCCGCGCGCGCTCGCCGGCTTCGGCTGCGGCGCGCTCCTCGCGCTCGCGGGCGCGCTCTTGCAGGTGCTGCTGCGCAATCCGCTCGCCGAGCCGTACGTGCTCGGCGTGTCGGGCGGCGCAGCCGCGTTCGCGCTCGTCGCGATGATCGCGGGCGGCGCGTGGTGGATCGTCGATGCGGCCTCGTTCGCCGGCGCGCTCGTGGCGATCGCGTTCGTGCTCGGGCTCGCGCGCCGCGAGCTGTGGCGCGGCGAGCCGCGCGACGCGTCGCCGCGGCTGCTGCTCACGGGCGTCGTGATCTCGGCGGGGTGGTTCGCGCTCATCACGCTGATGCTGTCGATCGCGCCCGAGGAGCGGCTGCGCGGCATCCTGTTCTGGCTGTCGGGCGACTTGAGCGGCGCGGCGTCGCCGTGGTTCGCGCTGGCGGCGCTCGTCGCCGCCGCGCTCGCCGCATTGCCGGTCGCGCCGCAATTGAACGTGCTGCTGCGCGGCGACGCGGCGGCGGCCGCGCTCGGCGTGCCGGTCGCGCGGCTGCGGCTGCGCGTCTATCTGATCGCGTCGCTCGCGGCGGCCGCGGCCGTCACGACGGCGGGCACGATCGGCTTCGTCGGCCTCGTCGTGCCGCATGCGCTGCGGCTCGCGTTCGGCAACGATCAGCGGATGCTCTTGCCCGCGACGATGCTCGCGGGCGGCGCCGGGGTGATGGCCGCGGACTTGCTCGCGCGCACGGCGATCGCGCCCGCGCAATTGCCGGTCGGCGTGATGACCGCGCTGATCGGCGTGCCGCTCTTTCTGTGGATGCTGCTGCGGAGGGCTTCGCGATGACGACGCACGGCGCGCCGACGCCGCGCTCCGCCCGCTACGGCACGCTGCGTCTCGTGCTGAAGGCGGGCGGGCGCACGCTGCTCGACGATTTCACGCACACGTTCTATCCGGGCGAGCTGTGGTGCATCGCCGGGCCGAACGGCGCGGGCAAGACGACGCTGATCACGACGCTCGCGGGGCTCGCGAAGCCCGCGGCCGGACACGTCGAAGCGGACGGCGCGCCGCTCGCCGACTGGCGGCCCGAAGCGCTCGCGCGGCGGCGCGCGCTGATGGCGCAGACGCTGCACGACGCGTTCAGCGCGAGCGTGTTCGACACCGTGCTGCTCGGCCGCTTCCCGCATCTGACCGGCTGGGGCTGGGAGCGTCCCGACGATCGCGCGGCCGCGCACGCGGCGCTCGAGCGGCTCGGACTCGAATCGTTCGCCGCGCGCGACGTGCTGTCGCTGTCGGGCGGCGAGCGGCAGCGCGTCGCGCTTGCCGCCGCGCTGTGCCAGGACGCGCCGCTGCTGCTGCTCGACGAGCCGCTCGCGCACCTGGACCTGCATCATCAGATCGACTGTCTCGCCGCGCTCGCGGATTGGCTGCGCGCGGGCGAGCGCACGGCGATCTTCTCGTGCCACGACCTGAATCTCGCGCGCCGCTTCGCGACGCACGCGCTGCTGCTCGACGGCGACGGCGCGGCGCACGCGGGCCCGGTGCGCGACGTGCTGACGCCCGAGCTCGCGAGCCGCGCGTTCGGCTATCCGCTCGTGCTGATCGAGCGCGACGGCCACGAGGCGCTCGTGCCCGCGTGGCCCGACGCGCGCGGCGGCCGCCACCGCATCACCTGATCGACGCGCATCGCGCGACCTTTTCCATTCACGAGACGAACCGATGACCTCCACCTTCTCTCTGCCGCACATCGACCCGCTCGACGATGCCGAACTGCGCGCGACGCTCGCGCACGTCATCGATCACAAGACGAAGCCGCCCGGCAGTCTCGGCCGCCTCGAAGCGCTCGCGCTGCAGCTCGGCCTGATCCAGCGCACGACCGCGCCGAGCGTCGTGCGTCCCGCGATGATCGTGTTCGCGGGCGACCACGGGATCGCCGCCGAAGGCGTGAGCCCGTATCCGCAGGCGGTGACCGTGCAGATGGCCGCGAACTTCGTCGCGGGCGGCGCGGCGATCAACGCGTTTTCCGGCGTCGCGGGCCTGACGCTCGAGATCGTCGATGCGGGCGTCGCGTCGCCGTTGCCCGAGTCGCCGCTGCTCGTCGGCGCGGCGATCGCGCGCGGCACGCGCAACTTCGCGCACGAGCGCGCGATGTCGCGCGACGAAGCGCTCGCCGCGCTCGCCGCGGGCGCCGCGCGCGTGCGGCATCACGCGGCGCTCGGCACCAACGTGATCGGCTTCGGCGAGATGGGGATCGCGAACACGTCGGCGGCCGCGTGCGTGATGAGCCGCCTGCTGAACGCGCCGCTCGACGCATGCGTCGGGCGCGGCACGGGCCTCGACGACGCGGGCCTCGCGCACAAGCGCGCGGTGCTCGAACGCGCGCTCGCGCGCCACGCCGATGCGATCGAGCCGCTCGACGTGCTCGCGACGTTCGGCGGCTTCGAGATCGCGATGATGGCGGGCGCGTTCATCGAAGCGGCGCGCGCACGGATGACGATTCTCGTCGACGGCTTCATCGCGACGTCGGCGCTCGTCGTCGCCGATGCGCTCGCGCCCGCGGTGCGCGAATACTGCGTGTTCTCGCACGTGTCGAACGAAGCGGGGCATCGGCGCATGCTCGAGCATTTCGGCGGCGAGCCGCTCCTCGCGCTCGACCTGCGGCTCGGCGAAGGCACGGGCGCCGCGCTCGCGCTGCCGCTCGTGCGTGCGGCGGCCGCGTTCGTCAACGAAATGGCGAGCTTCGAGTCGGCGGGCGTCGCGAACCGGGATGCGTGACGCGCGATGAATCCGCTCGCCGAACTGCGCTACTTCGTCGTCGCGCTCGGGTACTTCACGCGCGTGCCGGTGCCGCGCGCGATCAGCGGCGCGGCCGTCGATCTCGCGCACGCGGCGCGCTATTTTCCGCTCGTCGGCGTGTGCGTCGGCGCGCTCGCGGCGGCGGTGCATCTCGCCGCGTCGCGCGTGTGGCCGACGGGCGTCGCGGCGCTGCTGTCGATCGCGGCGACGCTCGTCGCGACGGGCGCGCTGCACGAGGACGGCCTCGCCGACAGCTGCGACGCATTCGGCGGCGGCTACGCGCGCGACGACGTGCTGCGGATCATGCGCGATTCGCGGATCGGCACGTTCGGCGCGGCGGCGCTCGTCGTCGCGCTTGCGCTGAAGTGGCAGACGCTCGCCGCGATGCCGCCGATGCGCGCCGCCTGGACGATGATCGCCGCACATGCGGCGAGCCGCGCGCTTGCCGCGAGCCTGCTCGTCACGCTCGACTACGCGCGCGCCGAAGGCAAGGCGCAGCCGGTCGCCCATCGAATGAGCGCGGGCGCGTTGATGTTCGCGGCCGCGTTCGGCCTGCCGTGGCTGTTCTGGCCGGACTGGCGCGCGGGCGCGCTCGCGCTCGCGGTGACGCTTGCGCTGCGCGTGGGCATCGCGCGCTATCTCGACAGGCGCATCGGCGGCTACACCGGCGATTGTCTCGGCTTCGCGCAGCAGGTATTCGAACTCGCGATCTATCTGGCGATGCTCGGATGGATCTCGTCCTGATTCGCCATCCGGCCGTCGCCGTCGAAGCGGGCGTCTGCTACGGCAGCAGCGACGTGCCGCTCGCGGCCGACGCGGCGGCGGGCGCGGCCGGCATTGCGCGGCGGCTGCGCGCGCTCGGCGCCGTGCGCGCGTCGCGCGTATGGTCGAGCCCGCTCGCGCGCTGCGCCGAGCTCGCGCGCGTGCTGGCCGACGACGCGCGCGCGCCGGTCGAGATCGATCCGCGCTTGAGCGAGATCGATTTCGGCGCGTGGGAGATGAAACGCTGGGATGAGATCGGCCGCGACGCGCTCGATCGATGGAGCGCCGATCTGATGCATGCGCGCGAGCACGGCGGGGAGAGCGCCGCGCAGTTCGTCGCGCGCGTGCGGCCCGCGCTTGCGGCGTTCGCTGCCTCGGAGCGCGCGAGCTGGGTCGTCACGCATGCGGGCGTGATGCGCGCGCTGGCGGCGCAGGCGCTCGACGCATCGCTCGAAACGATGCTCGCGCGGCCGGTCGCGATGGGCGGCGTCGTGTGGTTGCGGCGCGATGAGGGCATCGGCGCATGGCGGCTCGTGCATTGGGACGAATGACGCGCAGGCGGCCGCACGTTCTGTCGTTTCACGATTGAGGCTGGTCGACGAGGGCGAGTGTCGCGCGTTGCGTCGACGGCGGCGGCGGTCTTGACTCGGCTGGGCGATCGCGGCGTGGCTAAGCCTTGTCTTCGTTCCAGTAGTGCAGCGAAGGCGGCATGCGCTTGCTGAATTGCTGGCAGACGTCGTTGCTCATGAGAAATGCCGCCCATGAAATCGCAAACATGGCAAAGAACATCCAATACAGCGCGCTGTGCGCGACCAGCGGGGCCTGCCCTTGAATGGGCGTGAACTGCCCGCCGATGCCCACGATGCACGATACGCCGCTTATCCAACGCGCCAGACGGGCGCGCGATCTTTGCCGGCCAATCTTGTCGTCGTCGACGAGGTCGACCGCCCATATCGGGCCCGCATATTCCGCGCCGGCCGTGCCGAGAATGGGACCTAGAATGCGAGGAATCGGGTTGTGGCCTTCTTCGAATTTCAAGCTGACGACAAAGCCGTGGCCGGGATCGATTCTGTCGAACGTGATGATTTTTTTGCTTTTGTCCCGGTTGAAAAATCGGTCGTTCGTCAGTTTGACACCGATCGCATTGAGGCTCTCGGCGATCTCGATATCGGTGATCGGCGCGGACGGGATCAACTGAACGATGAGCGGCTTCTTTCTGGACAGATCCTCTGCGAGAATCGGTTGCTGGCCGCTATTCCAGAAGAATATTTTTGCTTGGTTGGCTTCGATGCCTTCCGCCGATTTTTTTGACGCTTTTTTCCATCGAGATCGAAGCCATGCGTGCGCGGTCGATTTTTGCGGTTTGATGTTCGGCTTCCACACGCTGTACTGGGCGCGCTTTGGCGCGCCGTTGGTTCTCCATTTGGTCAAGTAGTTCCTGGACTCTATGAGAATGAAGGAGAACACGGCCGACGCGATATTTAGAATCAACTTGCTTTCGAATTCGGTCATTTGCGAACGGTATGAAGATCGGGAAGCTTGGGATTATGCTTGCCGACCTTGGTCAGAGGGAGCGGAGCGGCGCAGCGTGGACGTGAGGAGACGCTATTCGCATTTTCATGAACGGCCCAAACGCGCGGACAAGGGATGCGTACACCACGTAGCTGTCCGTGAGCTTGTCGTAACGAGTGGAGACTCGATGAAAGTGCTCGATACGGCTGTGGAAGCGCTCGATCACGCTGCGGGCTCAACGCATCGCCTCGAGAAACCGGAGATCGCTGGCGGCCTGCCGCCCTTGATCGCCTTCCTTGTCAGGCAAGGTTGCTTCGACCTTCTTCCATACATCGTCTCTCGGCAGCGTTCGAATCGTTCTGTCCCGCATACGCAAAAAAACAGGATGTGAACGCAAATTTTAAATGTGAATGGAGCCCCCCGCAAACGAAACTCGCCTCCTCATGCGTCCCCAGTTATGAAGCATGAAATCGCCTTTGATTATTGTGATATTCGAAATGGATTATTTCGTTTGAGATGCGGGTGAAAATCATCTACTGTTCTGAGGGCGGCTTGTCGTTCAACCGCAAAGCTTGGGTGATGGATGGTTTGTGTGAGATTGCGGCGAGGAATGTCGCGCATGAGTTGTATCCTTGAGTGGTGTTGAAATAAGAATAACTTCTGAGAGGAAATGAAAATATTTTAACGAGGGCCGCCATGGATGATATTCAAAAATCCATCTATGAATTTGATGTTAATGGTTACGTTGTCGTCAAAAATGCGCTGGACTCGAGATTGATTACCGAGATCAATGACTTCTGGCAAGAAAATCTTTTAGGCCATTATTTGCATGATGTGAATTTAAATTGGTCTCGGAATTGGCGGGCAATGGTAGATATTGAGCCGGTTTACCTCATTCTCGATCGCTTGTTCTCTTCAAGATTTCGCTTGGATCATATTTTTTGCGCGGATGAGAATTTTGTTAGCGCTGGTGGAAGAATGCATCATCAATCGGATATGTTTGAGGAGGGGGTGTTTTATTTTGTGAAAAACAACAAGATATTCAATGGATTGACGGGTGTTCTGTATGCGCTATCCGATATGGACTCTAATGTCAGTCACTTCTGCTGCATTCCCGCATCGCATCGGGCAAATTTCGTGGTTCCCGATGAGTATCGCAATCCAAACTTCAATCCGTTGATTAAGCATATATTTCTTGAGAAGGGCGATGCGCTGGTATTCTCGGAGGCGCTGGTTCACGGAACATTTCATGTTGAAAGTGGAGAGTCGCGTCGAGCTATATTTGCTCGCTACACTAACTCGTATTCCTATTACAGAAGGCCTGCGGAGCACGTCGATTTAGCATCGTTGCCGCCAACTCCGAATCATTCGAGAGCGTCGGTGCAATGTATCGATCGGGACAAGTTGACGGAGCGGCAAAGACGCCTGGTAACGGAGCCAGCATACGCGCGAGGCAAGTTGCCTTTATGAGCGCGTTGAGTAGGGGCGTGCGGCTTTGAAAGATAGGGTTTTTATATATGATTCCAATCAGTGTCAAAGCAATCATTTTCAGGGGGCAGTCGGTCCTGTTCTTGCGAAACCCTCGTGGAGAGTGGGAGCTTCCCGGCGGACGTCCGGAAATCGGCGAGTCGCTCGAAGATGCATTGATGCGTGAGGTTCGTGAGGAATGCGCGTTTTCCGTATCGAATTCACATTATATCGGCAGCGGATCGTTCGAAGTGATTCCGGGAAAATTTGTATTAGTCGTATGTTTTGGATGCGAATTCGGTGATCGTGATGTCTTGCTTAGCGATGAGCATGACGGAGCCGCATGGATCGACCTCCAGAAACCCCGTCCGACGAATCTCCCGTTGTTCTACTGGACCCTTTGCCTGACCGGCCTGTCTTGATGGCAAGCGGAGACACCCTGCGCGACATGTTCCGGATCCTTTCGCAGCAGTCAGACCCGGCGTCATGCCTGCCATCGGAAGATGTCGTCGGCTATGTGCAGTGCGGATCGAGCTTCAAGGCATGGGCGATCGATGGCGGATCGCATCTGACGGAATGTCCGTTCACTACGTTCGATGACTTCTCGGATGCGCATTGGTTCGCGGCCGCGCTTTCCGATTTTCTAGCGAATGACTTGCGTCGACGCGATTTCGATACTGGCCGGCTGCGTTTGGCGCTCAATGATCTTCGGCGCCAGTACGTATCGCTGGCACCGAGTACGCCGCTGTGGGCCTATCCGGTTGCGGCGTGCACAATTGCCGAGGTGCGTCACATGCGAGATCACGTTGCGGTGGACGTCTATCACTACGCGGATTGTTTTGCGATGTTCGCGCAGCATGAGCGGAGGGGGCTGATTCCTGGTGATCGTTCATGGTCGTCGATCGAACCGCGGGCCATGTGGCAGCCGTGCTCGGGTTTTTCCGGCGAAAAGTTGCATGCGTTGCGTCAGAGACGGATCAGGCAACAGCACAATCAGGGCACGACGGCGCTGACGCTTAATCCCGACAGCGCGGCGAATGCCACGCACCTGCGTCAATCCATCGTTACGCCCTGCCACATGCTGATCGGCACCGACGGCATATCGCGTGCGTGGGAGCATTACGGTCTGATGGGGCACGGCGATGTGATGAAGTTTCTCGCCGCCGAGGGGCTGGGCGCGCTGTTCGCCCGGTTGAGAGGATATGAGCGGCAACATGTGCCGGATGGCATGAAACCACACGACGATGCGGCCGCGTTGCATGTGCTTTGCCTCTGATGGAGACAATCCGGTTTAGGCTCGCATGCCTTAATGCAATTATTCGAATGGAAAGGTGTTGTGATGGCGGATCTATTGGTTCACGGTGGGGTGCCGCTTCGCGGGGTCGTCCGCCCCTCGGCGAACAAGAATGCGGTCCTCCCAATTCTCTGTGCGACCCTTCTGACCGAACAACCGGTGCTGTTGCGGCACGTCCCCGATATCACCGATGTCCAAAAGATGATTCGGATATTCGACCAGCTCGGCAGCGAGGTGGAATTTGACTCGACATCCGGCACATTGCGGTTGCATCATCGCGATATCGCATTCGACCCGGCCAGCCATACGCTGCCGGAGGATATGCGATCGTCCGTGATGCTGATTCCGCCGCTGATCGCGCGTTTCGGCATGGCGCGGCTGAGTGGTGACACGAAGGGATGCACGCTTGGCGCACGAGAGATCGATCCACATATCGATGTATTCAAGTTGTTTGACTTCCAGATCACGCGCGACGTAGATTCTTCAATCGAGGTTCGCGGGGGAGCGAAGTGTGACGCGGTGGTGCATTGGCTTGATTACGCGTCAGTGACGACGACAGAGAACTTCATTCTTCGTGCAGCTCTTGCGTCCGGCGTATCCTGCTTGATCAACGCAGCTACCGAACCCCATGTTCAGGAATTCTGTCAGTTCATGGGGACGATGGGCATTCGCGTCGGCGGTATCGGCACCTCGACCTTGACGATCGGCGGCGAACTGTTGGGCGAGCCGGTGCGCTTCGAATTCACGGAAGATCATCACGAGGTCGCAACGTTTTTGGCGTTGAGCGCGATTACCGATGGTCAAATCAGGATCAGAAATACTGCGCCACAGCATTTTCCGCTGATAGACAGGACGTTCGATCGCTTGAGCGTGGCCATTAGCCATAACGATGGTTGGAGCGTCGCCGAGCGGCGGGGGCCGCTCGTGGTGAAGCAGCCGTTTACCCCGAACATCTTACCCAAGATCGAGGCTGCTCCGTGGCCTTACTTCCCGGTCGATCTTCTACCAATCTTCGCTGCGCTATGCACGCGAGCCGAGGGCAAAATCCTGCTGTGGAATAAGGTCTACGAAGGCGCGCTAAATTGGGTGACGGAACTTTCCCGTTTCGGCGCACACTCCTTTCAGGCGGACCCTCATCGAGTGTTGATCTTCGGCGGACAGGCGTTAAACCCGTCCACTGTGGAAAGTCCGTACATCATCCGCGTGGCGATTGCACTACTGATGGTCGCGATTAGCATCGATGGGCCGTCGCGGATCCGGAACGCGCAGCCGATCAAGCGTGCGCATCCGAATTTCATCACGAACTTGCGAGCGCTAGGCGCGAACATTGAATGGTCGGAAGACACGTGACCGTTCGCGTGCCGGATCAGTTGGCCGCGATGTTCGGAATCTCGCTTGCCATCATGTTGATTGCCGTGGATCAGACCGTGGTTGTGACGGCGTTGCCGGCGATCAGTCGGGAACTCGGCGGACTGCGATGGTATTCATGGATCGGAACTGCGTATCTGCTGGCTTCCGTAATCGCGTTGTTGGGTTTCGGCCGTGTGGGCGATCAAGTTGGGCGGCATCTGATCGTGGTGGTGGCGATTGGATGGTTCACGTTAAGTTCCGCGCTGTGCGGCGTGGCGAATAGCATTGGCATGCTGGCGATCATGCGTTTCTTGCAAGGCGTTGGTGAAGGCATGCTGCTGAGCAGCGCGTTTGCAGTGATCGCCGATCTGTTTCCCGATGCAAGAGAGCGCTTGAAATGGCAGATCCTCGTGAATGCGATATATGCGACGGCCACTGCGGTCGGCCCGTTTCTTGGCGGGTTTCTGACGCAATCGTATGGATGGCGGGCTGTGTTCTTCATCAATCTTCCGTTTGGTCTGGTCGCGTTGTGGCTGACTCATCGCCATCTGCCGAGGCGGTCCAAGTCATTTCCTAGGATGCTGGAGCGTTTCGACTGGCCTGGCATCGTGCTGGCCGGTATTGTGTGTGCCGGGCTGCTTCTGGCAATCGATCGAATCGCGACGCACGGCAGCGATGTCTGGGCCGCCGCCATATTGGCGACGTGTGTGGCATTGGCCTGGATCCTCTTGCGATGGGAACTGGCGTCAACGTATCCTGTTCTGCCGGTCGCGGTATTCCAGGCCAACGGCCTGGCGGTGCTGTTGATGTTGTCCTGGTTGGGCGGCTTCGCGTTGTTTTCGCTGCTCTTTTATCTGCCATTACTGTTGCAGAGCGGACTGGGACTCTCGCCCCAAGCCGCAGGCGCAGTGCTTACGCCGTTCGCTATCTTCATGCCGCTCGGCAGCATCCTCAACGGCAGGATCATCGCCCGCATGCGAGACCCGAAAACGGTACTCAAAATCGGCTTCTTTATCCTAGCGGTGGCGAACTTGGCTGTCGTGGCAGGTTTCCCGGCGATGTCGACCGGAATGATGACCACCATGATCGCGTTGCTTGGTATCGCCTTTGGTTTTACGTTGCCGGGCTTGACCATCATTGGTCAGCAACTGGCCGGCCCGACGCTGGTTGGCGTTGCGACCGCCTCGCTCCAAGCGCTGCGAACGGTTGGTGGATTGATCGGTGTCGCCGTGACCGGCGGGTTGATCTCGTTGCATCATCCGGCCGTCACGTCGAGCGGGGTGTCGACGCTGAATGGAATTGGAGCGGCCGCGCAGGGCAGCTTGCCGCATGCGATTCGCTTTGGACTCGCTGCGGTGTGCATGGCTTCAGTGGCCGGGCTCCTGATTAGCTCGCGGGTCCCCACGGTATCGTTCGACACGGCCAGTCATGGCTGACGATCATCAGGTGCGGCGGCACGCCCGTTGCCGAGCGTGTTCTCATGATTTTGGCGCGTTGGTCGGCCCGCTCGCCACGCGCTCGTGCGAGACGGCAAGCGCATCTCGGCAAGCAGTGCAGCGATGCTGGCGTTTGGGCTGTTCGTGAAAACGTGAGCAGAGCTAATACGGTGTGCGAAATCGGCAATGGAGGTGCTTGCTTCACGGATGAATCGCGCACAAGATGCGCGGTTTTTTCGGCGATACCAGACGGGATTATTTGCGATCGTCGATTCAATGCGGATCGCGGCGGTGGACGCGTACCGCAACGCTCCCAGCGCGCATTCGAACCGAAGTGCGGTCGCCGCAAACTAACGGCGGCATCGGGCGGCGGCGTATTGCCGCCAGCCGTTGACGTGCAGCGGCGGCGGCTGTTGTTATTGGGCGGCGTGCCCGTACTCTTTTGGCGATCGGGCGGCGCTGTGCGCGCCGCGCTGCGTTTACGGCTTCGGCCGCCGCGCACGTGCGGCATCCAGATCCCGGCACAGCTGCTCGGCGCCTTGCGCGATGCGCGGCGCGGGCCGCGTCAGCAGATCGCCGTCGATCGCGAACAGATTGCTGCGCGCGACCGCTGTCAGCTTCGGCCATGCGCGCCAGCGCGCGAAGTCGGGCAGCGCGTCGCGCGTCGGCGTCGCGCCGGCCGCCGTCGTCACGATCGCTTCAGGATTCGCCGCGAGCACCGCCTCGTCGGTGACGGACGGCGCAATCGGCTGCAGTCGAGCGAACACGTTGCGCCCGCCGCACAGCGCGATCACGTCGCTCACGATGTGATCGCCGTTCAGCGTGATGAGCGGTTTGTCCCATGCCTGAAAGAACACCGTGACGGGCGGCTTGCCCGCGTAGCGCGCGCGCAGTTGCGCGATCTGCCGGCGGTACGCGTCGGCCGCGGCCGACGCGGTCTCGCGTGTGCCGAGCAGCGTGCCGAGCTTGTCGAGCGACGCGGCGACGTCGTCGAGATGCCGCGGCTCGCTGAAGAAGAGCGGGATGCCGAGCGCGCGCAGCCGCTCGGTCTCGCGCTCGGCGTTGCCGTGGCGCCAGACGACGATCAGGTCGGGCTTGAGCGCCGCGATCCGTTCGAGGTCGAGCGCCTTGTTCGAGCCGACGCGCGGAATCGCTTTCGCGGCGGGCGGGTAGTCGCTGTACGACACCGCGCCGACGAGCGCCGCACCGCCGCCCGCCGCATAGATCAGCTCGGTCACGTGCGGCGCGAGGCTCACGACGCGCCGCGCGGGCGCGGCGAGCGTGATCGTGCGACCGGCGTCGTCGGTGACGGAGACCGCCGCATGCGCGATGGTGAGCATACGCGCGCATGCGCTTGCGGTGACGAAGGCGGCGAGTGCGATGAGTGCGATGAGTGCGGTGCGGCGGAGAGCGGGGCGCATCGGCGTCAATCTTGGGTTGTCGATTCGGACGGATGCGCGGCGGCGGCCGATAGCGTCGGCATGCATTCGGCGAGCGCGCGTTCGAGCCGCCGCCATTCGTCTTCATCGGCGGGCAATCCGATGCGCAGGCTCGGCGCGTGCGCGAAGTAGCGCGTCCAGATGCCGCGCGCGGCGAGCGCGTCGTGCAGCGCGTGCGCGCGCGGATCGGCGCTCCAGATGAAGAGCGGCGTCGCGTGCGTGACGAAGCCGTTCGCGCGCAGCAGCGCGGCGAGGCGCGTGCTGTCGCGCGCGAGCCGCTCGCGCGTCGCGCGCTGCCACGTTGCGTCGGCGAACGCGGCGAGCACCGCGTGACGCGCCGGGCCGCCGACCGTCCACGCGCCGAGCGCGTCGCGCAGCCGCGCGAGCAGCGCGGGCGCGGCGAGTGCGAAGCCCGCGCGCACGCCCGCGAGCCCGAAGAACTTGCCGACCGAGCGCAGCACGACGAGGCCGTCGCGATGGGTGTGCGCCGTAAGCGATGCATTCGCGTGCGCGTCCGGGTCGGCATCGGCGAACGCCTCGTCGACGACGAGCGCGCCGCCGCGCGCGACGAGTTGCGCGTGCCATCGCAGCAGCCGCGCACGATCGACGCGCTCCGCGGTCGGATTGTTCGGATTCGCAACGATCGCGTACGTGAGCGCCGCAGGCAGCGCGTCGCTGCCGCAGTCGAGCGGCGCGCTGGCATGGCCGTGGCGCGCGAACGCGGGCGCGTACTCGCTGTACGCGAGCGGCGCGACGCCGACCGTGCCGCGCTCGAACAGCGCGGGCAGCGCGCGGATCGCCGCCTGGCTGCCCGCGACGGGCAGCACGTGCGCCGCGCTCGGCGCGCCGTAGTAGCGCGCCGCGTGCTCGGCGAGCACGCCGTCGTCCTCGGGCAGCCGGCGCCACGCGTCGGCGGGCACGGGCGGCACCGGATAGCCCTGCGGATTGATGCCCGTCGACAGGTCGAGCCATGCGTCGCGCGGGATGCCATAGCGGAGCGCGGCTTCGTGCAGATTGCCGCCGTGCGTGATCATCGGGGCGTCAGCCATGATGCGTGGCGATCGTGACGGCCGCGCCGGCGATCAGGAGCGCGAGCCAGAGAATCATCGTGCGCGCGACGAGCGACAGCGCCGCCGCGACGTGCATGGGCGCCGCGGGCTCGCCCGCGCCGAGCACCGGGCGCGCCTCGATCGCGCCGTGATAGACGGCGGGGCCGCCGATCACGACGTTCAGGCTGCCCGCGCCCGCCGCCATCACGGGGCCGGCGTTCGGGCTGTCCCAGTGGCGCGCCTGCGCGCGCCAGCAGCGCCACGCGTTCGCGGTGTCGCCGAGGAGCGCATAGCTTGCCGCGGTGAGGCGCGCGGGCGCCCAGTTGAGCGCGTCGTCGATGCGCGCCGCCGCCCAGCCGAAGCGCGCGAAGCGCGGCGTCCGGTAGCCCCACATCGCGTCGAGCGTGTTCGCGAGCCTGAACAGCAGCGCGCCCGGGCCGCCCGCGACCGCGAACCAGAACAGCGCGCCGAAAATCGCGTCGTTGCCGTTCTCGAGCGCCGATTCAACCGCCGCGCGCGACAGCGCGGCTTCGTCGGCGGCGCTCGTGTCGCGCGACACGATGCGCGACGTCAACGTGCGCGCGGCCGCGAGATCGCGCCGCAGCAGTGCGGCGGCGATCGGCGCGATGTGTTCGGCGAGGCTTCTCGCGCCGAGTGCGAACCACAGCAGCGCGACGTGCAGCGCGGCGGCGAGCGGCCACGGCAGCGTCGCGACGAGCCACGCGGCGAGCGCGACGGGCGGCGCGACGACGGCGAGCCATGCGGCGAGGCCGGCGAGCCGGCCGCGTCGGCCGGTGTTGAGGCGGCGTTCGACGTGCGCGGCGAGCCGGCCGAAGCCGACGAGCGGATGCGCGGCGCGCGGTTCGCCGATGAGCTTGTCGACGACGCAGCCGGCGACCGCGAGGAAGGCGACGGCGGGCAGGGACAGCATCAGCATCGCGGATCGCCTTCGTGCTTCACCGTGACGGGCAGACCGGCCACGCACAGCGTGACGCGCGTCGCGAGCGCCGCGATGCGCTGGTTGACGCGGCCGAGCGTATCGACGAAGCGGCGTGTTTCCGCGCCGAGCGGCACGACGCCGAAGCCGATCTCGTTGCTGACGACGATCACCTGCGCGCGCGTCGCGCGCAGCGCCGCTTCGAGCTCGGCGACGCGCGCGTCGCCGAGCGCGTCGTCGACGCCTTGGCCGTCGGCGGGGCAGAGCAGGTTCGTGAGCCAGAGCGTCAGGCAGTCGACGAGCACGCATGCGTTCGGATCGTCGAGCTGCGCGATCGCGCGCGCGAGCTCGACGGGCGCTTCGACGAGCGCCCAGTCGGCGGGCCGGCGCGCGCGATGATGCGCGACGCGTTCGGCGAATTCGTCGTCGGCGACGCGGGCGGTGGCGATGTAGGTGACGGGCCGGCCGCCGGCGGCGGCGAGCCGTTCGGCGTGCGCGCTCTTGCCCGAGCGCGCGCCGCCGAGAACGAAGGTGAGGTCGCGCGGAGTCATCGCGTGATTGTAACGGGCCGCGCGATAATGCGGCCTTCGCCATTTGTCGCGCGCCGCGCGTCGCGCATTTCGAATCCACGATGACTGCCAACGCCAACGCCAACGCCAACGCCAACGCCAACGCCAACGCCAACGCCAACGCCAACGCCAACGCCGCGCGCCCGCGCGGCACGCTGATGATCCAGGGCACGACGTCCGACGCCGGCAAGAGCACCCTCGTCGCGGGCCTGTGCCGGCTCGCGCGCCGCGCGGGCGTGCGCGTCGCGCCGTTCAAGCCGCAGAACATGGCGCTCAACAGCGCGGTGACGGCGGACGGCGGCGAGATCGGCCGCGCGCAGGCGCTGCAGGCGCTCGCGGCCGGCATCGACGCGCACACCGATCTGAACCCCGTGCTGCTGAAGCCGACGGGCGATCGCGGCGCGCAGGTGATCATCCACGGCAAGGCGCGCGCGAACCTGAACGCGCGCGCATACCACGACTACAAGCCGACCGCGATGCAGGCGGTGCTCGAATCGTACGGCCGGCTGCGCGACGCTTACGACGCGGTGATCGTCGAGGGCGCGGGCAGTCCCGCCGAGATCAACCTGCGCGAAGGCGACATCGCGAACATGGGGTTCGCGGAAGTGGTCGACTGTCCGGTCGTGCTCGTCGCGGACATCGACCGCGGCGGCGTGTTCGCGCATCTCGTCGGCACGCTCGCGTGCCTGTCGGACAGCGAGCGCGCGCGCATCCGCGGCTTCGTGATCAACCGCTTTCGCGGCGATCCCGCGCTGCTCGAGCCGGGGCTGCGCTGGCTCGAGCAGCAGACGGGCAAGCCCGTGCTCGGCGTGCTGCCGTATCTGCACGGGCTCACGCTCGACGCGGAGGACATGCTTTCCGCGAGCGCGCGCACGTCCGCTTCGCGGCGCGACGCGGGCGTGCTGCGGGTCGTCGTGCCCGCGCTGCCGCGGATCAGCAACCACACCGATTTCGACGCGCTGCGCGTCCATCCGCGCGTCGATTTCACGTACTGGAAGAGCGGGCCCGTGCCCGACGCCGATCTGCTGATCCTGCCCGGCTCGAAGAACGTGCTCGCCGATCTCGCGTGGCTGCGCGACGCGGGCTGGGACGCGCTGATCAAGCGCCATCTGCGCTACGGCGGCAAAGTGATCGGCGTCTGCGGCGGCATGCAGATGCTCGGCCGCGCGCTCGACGATCCGCACGGTGTCGAAGGCGCGGCGGGCGCAACGAGCGCGGGCCTCGCTCTGTTCGACTACGTGACGACGCTGATGCCGGAGAAGACGCTCGTCAACGTGGCGGGGCGGCTCGCGTTCGCGGACGGCGCGCGCGTGTCGGGCTACGAAATCCACATGGGGCAGACGCGCGGGCCGGCACTCGCGTCGCCCGCGCTGCGGCTCGCGGGGCCGGGCGGCGAGCGGCCGGACGGCGCGGTGTCGGCGGATGGGCAGATGCTCGCAACCTATCTGCACGGCCTCTTCGACACGCCTGACGCGTGCGCGGCGCTCCTCGAATGGGCGGGGCTCGGCGGCGCGGAGCCGGTCGACTATCCGGCGCTGCGCGAGGCGTCGCTCGAGCGGCTCGCCGATACGCTCGCCGAGCATCTCGATCTCGATCGCGTGTTTGCGGCGTTCGCCTGACGGCGTCGTCGTCGCGCGAAGTTCGGGGCCAGCCAGCGCACGTCGAGCGCGTGCGCGGGGGCGGTGGGCGGCGGCGGTTCGGTTTCGGTGGTTCGGTTGCGCGCTGGGCCGGCGCCGGCTGGCCGGCCTGCGCCGAGCGGCGCGAAAGAACGCGGCCGGCTCGGCGCCGCGCATGTTTGCGTCGTTTCGGGGCTTCCAACGCATTCCCTTGCATTTGTCGGCTGTCGGCGGGGCTGCGCGTGCGCTCTGTGCTTGTTGGTGTTCTGCGGGCGATGGACAACGGGCAACGGGAGGCGCGACAGCTCGGTCGTCCCCACGAACCGCCCTTTTTTACCGCCAATTAATTCCTTTTGGGAAATAATTTAAGTTCGGATGACTGTTTTTCCGCGAAAACGGTTCGAATAAAGTTCGTTCCATCCAAACTTCGACAAAAAGGGAACCCAACATGGATTCGAACCGTTTGAACGACATCGGCGCCGCGTTGCTGCGCGTCGCGCTCGGCGTGCTGTACCTCGCGCACGTCGCGCAGAAGGTCTTCGTGTTCACGCTGCCCGGCACCGCGCAGTTCTTCGCGTCGATCGGCCTGCCGGGCTGGCTCGCGTACGTGACGACGGTCGTCGAGCTCGTCGGCGGCCTCGCCCTCCTGACGGGCGTGCGGGTGCGGCTCGCGTCGCTCGTGCTGCTGCCGTTCATGCTCGGCGCGATGATGACGCATTTCCCGAACGGCTGGAGCTTCGCCGCGCCGCACGGCGGCTGGGAATATCCGGCGTTCTGGGCGGTCACGCTCGTCGTCCAGGCGCTGCTCGGCGCCGGCGCGTTCGCGCTGGGCGGCGCGCGCGGCCTCGTCGGCAAGGCCGCATAAGCGGCGTCACAGCCGCCGCGACGGCCCGGCCGCGGCGTTCGACCGCGGCCGGGCCGTCGTCCGTTCGCCCGATGCGCGGCCGCCCCTGTTTCGGTGCAGGCGCATTTGCCGATATCATCGCTCCCTGTATCCGCATCTTTCGCGGCGCGTCGCCGGTGCCAGGCGTCGCGCCGCGCGGCTTCTTCGGGGGAATTCATGACGGTGATCGTGGTGGCGAATCCGAAGGGCGGCGTTGGCAAGAGCACGCTGTCCACCAATCTGGCTGGGTATTTTTCGGCGCAGGGCGCGTGGGTCGCGCTCGCCGATCTCGACCGGCAGCAGTCCGCGCACGCGTGGCTCGACCTGCGGCCGGCCGCGCTGCCCGCGATCGAGACCTGGGCGCTCGATCCCGATTCGCCGTCGAAGCCGCCGCGCGGCCTCGAATACGCGATCGTCGACACGCCGGCCGGCCTGCACGGCAATCGGATGAACGTCGCGCTCGAGTTCGCCGACAAGGTGATCGTGCCGCTGCAGCCGTCGATGTTCGATATCCTCGCGACCCAGCAATTCCTCCAGCGCCTCGCGAGCGAGAAGGCGGTGAAGAAGGGCGCGATCGAAGTGGGGATCGTCGGGATGCGGGTCGATGCGCGCACGCGCTCGGCCGAGCAACTGCACCGCTTCGTCGAGGGGCTCGATCTGCCGGTGCTCGGCTATCTGCGCGACACGCAGAACTACGTGCAGCTCGCCGCGCACGGCCTCACGCTGTGGGACGTCGCGAAAAGCCGCGTCGAGAAGGATCTCGAGCAGTGGCTGCCGATCGTCGAATGGGCGCAGAAGTAGCGCGCCGGCAAGTTGTCGGACGAATGGCTCGCGGGAGCCGGCGGTTTCGGGCCTCGCACGTTCGCGGCGAGGCATCGACTCAAGCGGTCGGCCGACCGGCGCTCGAAATTCGGGAAAGGACGAGAATGGTGCGGCACCCGGTATCCGGTATCCGGCACCCGGCACCCGGCACCCGGCACCCGGCACCCGGCACCCGGCACCCGGCACCCGGCACCCGGCACCCGGCACCCGGCCACGAGGGCCACCCGACAGCCCGCGCAAACCCCAGTCAAACCGTGCGCTTTACGTGCAATCCGGCATCGCTTCGCGCGCCATTCGCGCCGCAACGCTCGCGGTCAGGCGCAGGAACGCAAGGCGGCACGCCAAACGCCGCACCAGGCTTCCCCCGGCTTCGCGCAGGGCATTTTCACCGGCGCGCGGCGCCCGAGCGCATCATGTCAACCGGCTCGGCTCGGCTCGGCTCGGCTCGGCTCGGCTCGGCTGCACGGCGCCGCAGCGCCCCGGCGCAACGCGGCCGGCCGAACGCCGTTCAGGTCCAGTTCTGCGTCGGCACGTGGTCGCGGCTGCCCTTGATCTTGTTGTCGTCGCCGACGAACACGAGATTCGGCTTCCAGCCCGCCTTCAGCTCTTCCTCGTCGATCATCGCGAACGCGGCGATGATCACGAGGTCGCCCAATTGCGCGCGGCGCGCGGCCGAGCCGTTCAGCGAGATCATCCCGCTGCCGCGCTCGCCCTTGATCGCGTACGTCGAGAAGCGCTCGCCGTTGTTGATGTTCCAGATGTCGATCCGCTCGTTCTCGACGATGTTCGCGGCTTCGAGCAAGTCCTCGTCGATCGCGCACGAGCCTTCGTAATGCAGCTCGCAGTGCGTGACCGCCGCGCGGTGGATCTTCGATTTCAGCATGTGGCGCTGCATGATGGCTCCCTTGGTGCTACCAGACGATGAGCGGTCGGCTTCGCGGCCGGCCGTCAGATTTCCAGATTGTCGATGAGGCGCGTCGCGCCGAGCTTCACGGCCGCGAGCACGACGAGCGGCTCGCCCGCCTCGGTTTCGGCCGCGCTCGGCGCGACGAGGTTCGCGCGCCTGCGGATCGACACGTAGTCGGGCTTCCAGCCGCGCGCGGCGAGGCTGTCGACTGCGCGCTGCTCGATCGCCGCGAGGTCGCGCTCGCCGCCTAGCACCGCGTCGCGCACCTGCGCGAGCGTCTTCGCGAGCTCGGGCGCTTCCGCGCGCTCGGCCGGGCTCAGATAGCGGTTGCGCGACGACAGCGCGAGGCCGTCGGCGTCGCGCACGGTCTCGGCCGCGATGATGTCGACGGGCATCGCGAGCTGCTGGCACATCCGGCGCACGATCATCAGCTGCTGGTAGTCCTTCTTGCCGAACACGGCGACGCGCGGCTGCACGCACGCCATCAGCTTCGTGACGACCGTGCACACGCCGGTGAAGAAGCCCGGGCGGAACTCGCCTTCGAGGATATCGCCGAGATCGTGCGGCGGCTGCACGCGATATTCCTGCGGCTCCGGATACATGTCGCGCTCGGTCGGCGCGAACAGCACGTAAACGTTCTCCTTCTGCAGCTTCTCGATGTCGTCCTGCAGCGTGCGCGGATACTTGTCGAAGTCCTCGTTCGGACCGAACTGGAGCCGGTTCACGAAGATGCTCGCGACGACGGGGTCGCCGTGCTGGCGCGCGAGCCGCATCAGCGACAGATGTCCCTCGTGCAGGTTGCCCATCGTCGGCACGAACGCGATGCGGTTCTGGCCGCGCAGCTGGTCGCGCAGTTCCTGGATCGAGCTGATGACTTTCATGAGTTGGCGGTTCCTCGCGCGGTGGGCGCGTTGGCCGCGCGAGGCGGCGTGGTCTGGATCGTCGTGGCCGGGACGCCGCGCAGGGCGTCGAGCGTCGGCGATTGTAGAGGATTTGTCGTTTTAGCGCATCGATAAAAGCACGATCGTTCACTTTAATCGGTGGAGGTGCGGCGCGGGAGCGGCAGTCAACTGGGGCCGGACCAGCATGTCGGCGACGGCGAGCGCGTCGTCGAAGCCGCCGACGCGCAGCGCGCGGTGGCGGCGCATCCACACGCTGCGGCGGAACGGTCGGGACACGGCAAGCGGGGGCGAGCCGCATCGGCCGGGCGCGTTTCAACGGAGCGGGCGCGTCAGGCACGGGCCGGCAAGGCGCGACCGGACGTGCACGTCCAACGGCGAGCACTTGATCGGAACCGGGGATGGCGGATCGCCTGCAAACGCGGCGGCGCGTGCGAATCGGCGAATCAATCCGACGACACGCGGAGTCGTATCGACGGCTGACGCCGTCTGCGGCAATCGACGCCCGCGAGCGCGCGGCTTGCATGCGCCGAGCGCCGAAGCGGCAATCCACAGAGGAAACGACCGATGCGCAGGTCCGACCGCCCGAGCAAGGCCGGCCGAACCAGCTTCCCTATTCGACAAAGGACCGGCGCGCGGCCGGACGACGGACGCGGGCGCGCAGCCGCTCAGGCCGGCAGATAAGCGAGCCGCACGTAGATCGGCGCGAACGGCTCGGCCTGCGTGATCTCGACGAGCGATTCGCGCGCGAGCTCGAGCATCGCGATGAAGTTGACGACGACGACGGGCACGCCGCGCGACGTGTCGAACAGGTCGGCGAACTCCATGAAGCGCGCGTTCTGCAGCTTGCGCAGGATGAGGCTCATGTGCTCGCGCACCGACAGCTCCTCGCGCGAGATCTTGTGATGCTGGACGAGCTTCGCGCGCTTCAGCACGTCGGCCCATGCGGCGCGCAGGTCGTCGGCGTTCACGTCGGGGAAGCGCGGCGTGATGCTCTGCTCGATGTAGACCTCGGCGCGCAGGAAGTCGCGGCCGAGCTGCGGGAGCTGATCGAGGCGCTGCGCGGCGAGCTTCATCTGCTCGTACTCGAGCAGGCGCCGCACGAGCTCGGCGCGCGGATCCTCCGCTTCCTCGCCCGTGTCCGCCTTCTTCACGGGCAGCAGCATCCGCGACTTGATCTCGATGAGCATCGCGGCCATCAGCAGGTACTCGGCCGCGAGCTCCAGGTTCGATTCGCGGATCTGGTCGACGTAGCCGAGATACTGCGCGGTGACGTCCGCCATCGGGATGTCGAGCACGTTGAAGTTCTGCTTGCGGATCAGGTACAGCAGCAGATCGAGCGGGCCTTCGAACGTTTCGAGAAAGATTTCGAGCGCGTCCGGCGGGATGTACAGATCCTGCGGCAGCTTGAAGAGCGGCTCGCCGTACAGGCGAGCGAACGCCGCGACGCCGTCGACCGTGTCGGGCGTCGAATCCGCGCCCGAGGGCGCGGCGATCGCGTCTTCGGGCTGCGCGCTGGCGCTGGCCTCGTCGGCGGCGCTCACGGCGTCAGAAGTTCTGGTAGTAGACGTACGGGGTCTGGCGCACGCGCGATTGCTGCTGCGTGTCGCGCTCTTCGAGATCGATCGGCTGCTTGTCCCACAGCAGCGAGCGGCCCTTGCGCTGTTCTTCTTCGAGCGCCGGCTTTTGCTGCTTCAACTGGTTCAGGAATTGCGTGATGTCGGACTGGTACGGCATGGCTTGGCTTTCCGTTCTGGGCCGGGCGCGGCGCGCCCGCGAATGCGATCGACGGGATTTTACCGCAACGCGGGGAACGGCCGGCGGCAAAACGGCGTCGAAAGCGCGATCGTCGTGCGGCAATGTGGCCGAAAGCGCGTTCTGCGCACACCGCACTGTGTTCAAATGACGGCTTTGATCCGACGATATTCTTACAGCGGAGGTCTTGTTTGGCAGGGCGGGCACCACGACAGCATGCTTTTTCGCGCGCCGCGCGCGGCGCGTCGAGCCGGGCGCCCGGATGGCGCGCGTTTGCGCGGCGCGGCCTGCGCGTGCTGCTCGCCGGCTGCGCGGCCGCGCTCGCGGCGCCCGCGTTCGCGAAGTACGCGGTCGAGATCGACGCGCCGCGCTCGGTCAAGAGCCTGCTCAAGCAGCACCTCGACATCGCCCGCTTCGCGAAGCGCGAAGACCTGAGCGAAGACCAGTTCGAATTCCTCGTGACCGCGACGCCGCAGCAGGTGCGCGAGCTCGCCGCGACGGCCGGCTATTTCTCGCCCGTCGTGCGCACCGACGTGCGCACGACGGGCGGCGAGCGCCGCGTGACGGTGTCGGTCGAGCCGGGCGCGCAGACCGTCGTGTCGGCCGTCGATCTGACGTTCGACGGCCCGGTCGCGAGCGAGGACCCGAAGCAGGAGACGGCGACGCGCCTCGCGTTCTCGCTCAAGCCGGGCGACGCGTTCACGCAGTCCGGCTGGGACGACGCGAAGAACGCGGCGCTCAAGCAATTGCAGTCGCGCCGCTATCTCGGCGCGAAGATCACCGCGTCGGAGGCGCGCGTCGATCCGCGCACGCGCGAAGCGAGGCTCGCGGTGACGCTCGACAGCGGGCCGACGTTTACGATCGGCGAGCTCGACGTGTCCGGCGTGCGCCGCTATCCGGAGAAGATCGTGCACAACGTGAATCCGCTGTCCGCCGGCGAGATTTACGATGCGAAGCGCATCGCCGAATTGCAGCGCCAGTTGCAGAACACGCCGTACTACGCGAGCGTCGCGATCGACGTATCGGACGACGTCGCGCGGCCGCTCGACACGCCCGTGCACGTGAAGGTCAGCGAGTATCAGTACAACAGCGTGCGCGGCGGGATCGGCTACGCGACCGACACGGGGCCGCACATCCAGGGTTCGTACACGTATCTCGACACGTTCGGCGCCGCGTGGCCGCTGTCGGTGTCGGGGCGGATCGACCAGATCCAGCAGTACGGGCAGGTCCAGCTTTCGATGCCGCCCGGCCCGCGCGCGTGGACCAACAGCATCCTCGCGTCGTACACGAACACGAACGTGTCGGACACGCGGATCTACAGCGCGCGCGTCGGCGCGCAGCGCACGCGCGCCGGCCAGTTCATCGACTATACGTACTCGCTGATGTTCTATCAGGACCGGCTCGACCAGAACGGCGCCGGCCCGACGACGAGCCGCGCGCTCGTCCCGCAATGGGCGTGGACGCGCCGCAACGTCGACGATCCGCTGTTCCCGCGCTCGGGCAACCTGATCCATGCGGAAGCCGGCTTCGCGGTGAAGGGCGTGCTGACCGACCAGACGTTCATTCGCGGCTACGCGCGCGGCCAGCAATACGTGCCGATCGGCAAGCGCGATCTCTTCGTGTTTCGCGCGGAGCTGGGCGGCGTGTTCACGAGCGGCAGCTCGTCGGGCGTGCCGGCGTCGCTCCTCTTCCGCGCGGGCGGCTCGAACTCGGTGCGCGGCTACGGCTATCAGAGCATCGGCAATTCGGTCGACGGCTCGGTGCTGCCGACCAAGTACCTCGTGACGGGCACGGCCGAATACCAGCACTGGTTCAATCGCGACTGGGGCGCGGCGACCTTCTTCGACATCGGCACGGCGACCGACGCGTGGGGCGAGAAGGTGTTCTATCCGGGCGTGGGCGCCGGCGTGCGCTGGCGCAGCCCGGTCGGCCCGGTCAATTTCGATCTCGCTTACGGCTTGAAGAACAAGAGCGTGCGTCCGTATCTGACGCTCGGCATCGCATTCTGATTTTTCATTTGGCATGACGAAGGACGTATCCGAACCGACTCCACCCAGCGCGCCGGACGGCGGCGCGCCCGGCGGCCCGCGCGAGCCCGCGCCGAACAGGCGCTCGCGCGTCCGGCGCGCGCTCGCCGCGCTCGCGTGGACGGCGCTCGTCGTCGTCGTGCTCGTCGCTGCGACGGCGGGCGTGCTCTTCGCCGCCGCGACGACCGAGCGCGGCACGCAGTTCGCATGGCACGCGGCCGTCAAGCTGCTCGGCGGGCGGCTTTCGGGCACGCTCGAAGGCGGCACGCTCGCGACCGGCGTGCGGCTCAAGCAGCTCGCGTGGACGAGTCCCGATGGTTCGGGTACCGAAGTAAGAATCGATCGCGTCGCCGGACGCTGGGCGCTCACGCGCGCGCCGTGGCGCTTCACGATCGCGTCGCTGCGCGCGGGCGCGATCGACGTGCGCGTCGTGCCGTCGCCGCCGTCGCCGACCGTCATGCCGCAGGACCTGCAACTGCCGCTGCAGCTCGCCATCGAGGATCTGCGCTTCGACAAGCTGCTGATCCACGAAGCCGGCTCGACGACCGAGTTCGACAACCTGATCTTCCGCGGCGCGAGCGACGGCCGTCGCCATGACGCGACGGTCGAGCGCCTCGACACGCCGTTCGGCGCGCTGACCGCGAACGCGCGGCTCGACGGCGTGCGGCCGTTCGCGATCGACGGCGACGCGACCTACGCGGGCAAGCTGTCGGGCGAGCCGGTCGATGCGCGCGCGCGCGTGTCGGGCTCGCTCGAAGCGCTCGTCGCGGACCTCGACGCCTCGGGGATGAAGCTCGCGGGCCGCGCGCACGTCGAGGCTGCGCCGTTCGGCGACGTGCCGCTCACGCGCGCGTCGATCGTGTTCGATCACGTGAATCCGCGCGCGCTGTCGCCGGGCGCGCCCGGCGCCGATCTCGCCGTGCGCGCGCAGCTCGAGCCCGCGACGCCCGATCCGAAGACGCCGAAGTCGTTCGTCGTCACGGGCCCGGTGTCGATCGTCAACGCGAAGCCCGGCACGCTCGGCGACGGACTGCTGCCGCTCGTCGACGCGCACGCGAACGTGCGGCTCGACGCGCACGCGCAGCGCATCGACTCGCTCGAGGTGCGCACGATCCGCGACGGCAGCGTGACGGGCGGCGGCGCGCTCTCGAATGGCCGCGGCAAATTCGATCTGAAGGTCGCGAATCTCGATCTGAACGCGTTCGTCGCCGCGCTGCGGCCGATGCGGCTCGCGGGGCCCGTCGGCGTCGCGCTCGAGCACGGCGCGCAGACGATCGACTTCGATCTCGCCGACGCGAAGCTCGCGCTCGGCGCGAAGGCGAAGGTCACGCTCGACGCGAAGCAGACGACGATCGCCGACGCGCGCGTGACGGCGGGCAAGGGGCGCGTCGAGCTCGCGGGCGTGCTCAAGCATGACGCGCGCTCGACCTACGACCTGAAGGCGAAGCTCGTCGATTTCGATCCGCTCGCGCTGGCGGCGGCCGGTGCGTCGTCGGCCGCGAAGCAGGGCGGCGGCAAAGGCGCGAAGGGCGGGAAGGTCGCGAAGGGTGGCAGGAGCGGCGGCGGCGCGAAGGTCGCGCGGACATCGGCCGGCCCGCGTGCGGGCACGGCGCGCGTGAACGGCACGCTCGCGGCGACGGGCGCGCTTGCGCCCGGCTTCTCGACGAAGGCGCAGTTCAAGCTCGGCGACAGCGTCTACGACGGCCTGCCGATGACGGGCGAAGGCACGGTGCAGATGGCGGGCTCGCGGATCCTGCCGAGCAACGCGAACCTGTCGATCGCGGGCAACCAGGTCGGCCTGCGCGGCAGCTTCGGCGCGCCCGGCGACCGGCTGCGCTTTTCCGTCGACGCGCCGCAGCTCGATCGTCTCGGCTTCGGTCTCGCGGGCCTCGTGCGCGCGAACGGCGAGCTGACGGGCTCGTTCGCGCATCCGAACGTGAGCGGCGAATACACGGCGAGCGGCGTCGTGTTCGGCTCGAACCGGATCGGCGCGGCGCAAGGCCGCGCGGACATTCGCGACGGCGCGCGCGGCGCGCTCGTGTTTACCGCCGACGCGAACGATGTCGCGCTCGGCGCGGTGAGCCTGAAGACGCTGTCCGCGCATCTGAACGGCACGCGCGCGAAGCACACGTTCGATGCGACCGCGATCGGCATCGCCGAAGGCCGCGTGATCAACCTCGCCGTCGCGGCGAATGGCGGAGTGGTCGAAGCGCGCGACGGGATGCGCTGGGACGGCACCGTCACGCGCCTGTCGAACCGCGGCACGCCGTCGATCTCGCTCGACACGCCGCTCACGATCTCGGCGGGCGCGCAGCGCGTGACGCTGAGCGCGGCGAAGCTGTCCGTCGAAGGCGCGACGATCGACCTGAAATCGTTCGCGCTCGAGCGCGGCAAGCTGCGCACCGCGGGCTCGATCACGAACCTGTCGGTGGCGCGCGCGCTCGAGATCCGCGCGGAGCTCACGGGCAAGCGCTCGCCGCTGCGCACCGATCTGATTCTCGACGGCGACTGGGACGTCACGCTTGGCGACACCGCCGCCGGCCACGCGCAGATCAAGCGCAGGAGCGGCGACGTGACGATCGCAACCGGACGCGGCGTCGCGTCGCTCGGCATCGGCGACCTGTCGGCGCGCGCGACGTTCATGCCGGGCAACCGGCTGAGTGCGACCGCGCACGCGCAGGCGACCCGCATCGGCACGCTCGACGCGAGCGTCGCGGTGCCGTTCGCGCTGCGCGACGGCGTGTTCGGCGTCGCCGAGGACGGTCCGCTCACGGGCCGCATCGACGCGGACGTGCCGGCGCTGAAGTCGACGGGCGGCCTGTTCGGCCCGGGCTATCTGCTCGACGGGCGCGCCGCGCTGAAGCTGACGGTCGCGGGCACGCCCGCGAAGCCGAAGCTGTCGGGCACGCTCTCGGGCGACAGCCTGTCGGCGACGCTCGTCGACCAGGGCGTGCAGCTGAAAGACGGGATCGTGCGCGTGAAGCTGACCGAGAACCTCGTCGAGTTCGAGCAAGTCGAGTTCCACGGCGGCGACGGCACGCTGCGCGCGATCGGCCGCGTGCGGCTCGACGGCAGCGAGCCGGACCTGACGGCGAGCATCGTCGCCGACAAGCTCGAGCTCTTCGCCGCGCCGGACCGCAAGCTGTCGCTGTCGGGCAAGGCGGTCGTCGAGAACGACACGCCGCGCGGCGGCATCGCGATCAACGGCAAGTTCACCGTCGATCGCGCGCTGTTCGATCTGCCCGAGGAGGCGGCGCCGCATCTGTCGGACGACGTCGTGATCGTGCGTCCGGGCAGCCTCGAGCGCGGCGAGACGAAGACGGGCACCGCGATCGCGAAGCCCGCGCCCGCGACCGAGAAGCCCGCGCCGTCGCTCGCGCCGCGCGCGAACATCGACATCGGCCTCGGCCGCGACTTCCGCTTCAAGGGGCACGGCGCGGATCTGCGGCTCGCCGGCACGGTGACGGTGATGAGCGCGCCCGGCGTGCCGCTGCGCGCGGTCGGCAACGTGCGCGTGACGGAAGGCTCGACCTATACGTCGTTCGGCCGCAAGCTCTCGATCGAGAACGGCTTCTTCACGTTCAACGGGCCGGTGTCGAATCCGGGCATCAACATTCTCGCGATGCGCCGCAATCAGGAAGTCGAGGCGGGCGTGCAGGTGACGGGCACGGTGCAGTCGCCCACCGTCAGGCTCGTGTCCGAGCCGAACGTCAACGACAACGAGAAGCTGTCGTGGCTCCTGTTCGGCCACGGCACCGACCAGGGCAACAACCTCGGCCAGCAGAACGCGATGACGACGGCGCTCGCGCTCCTCGGCAGCGCGACCGGCAAGCGCGTCGCGCAGACGGTCGGGCTCGACGAAGTGTCGGTCGGCCGCAGCGACGTCGGCCTGACCGATCCGCAGGTCGTGCTCGTGTCGAAGGCGATCAACGAGCGCTTCGTGCTCGGCTACGAGCAGGGGCTGCAGTCGGCGAGCAACGCGTTCAAGGCGACGATCAACCTGACGCGGTTCTGGGCGATATCCGCGTATGGCGGCACGTTCCAGGGCGTCGACCTCAACTACACGCGGCGCTTCGATCGCTGGTGGTGACGCGGCGGGGACGGCGGCGGGGCGCCCGTCGCCGCCGTGCCGCCGCGCGCGAGCCCGGCGCGCTCCGTTCGCGCCGCTTGATGTTCATTCTGCATCGCGGCGAAGTGCGCCGCCGCTTACTTCACGCGCATGCCGGGCTTCGCGCCGCTATGCGGCTCGAGGATGTAGAGGCCCGGCTCGGCCTTTTCGTCGGCTGCCGACGCGGCGAGCACCATCCCTTCGGACATGCCGAACTTCATCTTGCGCGGCGCGAGGTTCGCGACCATCACCGTCAGCTTGCCGACGAGATCCTCCGGCCGGTACGCCGACTTGATCCCGGAGAACACGTTGCGGGTCTTCTCCTCGCCGACGTCGAGCGTGAGCCGCAGCAGCTTGTCGGAGCCGTCGACGGCTTCGCACGCGACGATCTTCGCGATGCGCAGATCGATCTTCGCGAAGTCGTCGATCGCGATGATCGGCGAGGCGTCGTCATCGGCGGGCGCGGCTTTCGCGTCCTTCGCGCTCTTCGCATTCTTCGCGCCGCCGCCGTTCGCCGCGTCCGCATCGGCCGCCGCGGCGGCGCCCTGAAGCGAGCCGCGGTTCGCGGCGAGGAGCGCGTCGAGCTGCTTCGGATCGACGCGGGTCATCAGATGCTGATACGCGCGGATCGGCTGCTCGGACGACAGCGGCTTGCTCGCGTCGGCCCACACGAGCGGCGCGACGCCGAAGAACGCTTCGACGCCCTCCGCGACGCGCGGCAGCACGGGCTTGAGCGCGAGCGACAGCAGGCGGAACGCCTCGAGGCTCACGCTGCAGGTTTCGTGCAGCGCGGCCGCGTTCGCCGGATCCTTCGCGAGCTCCCACGGCTTCGCCGTGTCGACGTAGCCGTTGACCTCGTCGGCGAGCTCCATCGTCTGGCGCAGCGCGCGGCCGTACTCGCGCGCTTCGTAGTGCGCGGCGATTTGCGGAATCGCATCGCGCAGCGTCGCGAGGAGCGGATGGTTCATCGCGCTGTCCTGCACGCGGCCGTCGAAGCGCTTGATCAGGAAGCCTGCCGCGCGGCTCGCGATGTTCACGTACTTGCCGACGAGGTCGCTGTTCACGCGCGCCTGGAAGTCCTCGAGGTTCAGGTCGATGTCTTCCATCGTCGCGTTGAGCTTCGCGGCGAAGTAGTAGCGCAGCCATTCGGGGTTGAGGCCCGTGTCGATGTAGCTCTGCGCGGTGATGAAGGTGCCGCGCGACTTCGACATCTTCGCGCCGTCGACCGTCAGAAAGCCGTGCGCGAACACGTTGGTCGGCGTGCGATGGCCCGAGAACTCGAGCATCGCGGGCCAGAACAGCGTGTGGAAGTACAGGATGTCCTTGCCGATGAAGTGATACTGCTCGGTCGTCGAGTCCTTCTTGATCCACGCGTCGAAATCGATGCCGCGCCGCTCGCACAGGTTCTTGAAGCTCGCGTAGTAGCCGACGGGCGCGTCGAGCCACACATAGAAATACTTGCCGGGCGCGCCGGGGATCTCGAAGCCGAAGTAGGGCGCGTCGCGCGAGATGTCCCAGTCGGCGAGCTTCGCTTCGCCCGCGTCGCCGAGCCATTCGCGCATCTTGTTGGTCGCTTCGGGCTGCGCGAGGCCGCTCACCCATTCGCGCAGGAATGCCTCGCAGCGCGGGTCGGACAGCCGGAAGAAGTAGTGCGTCGACGTCTTGCGCACGGGCGTCGCGCCCGACACGACCGAGTACGGATTGACGAGATCCGTCGGCTGATACGTCGTGCCGCACACTTCGCAGCTGTCGCCGTACTGGTCCTTCGCGTGGCACTTCGGGCACTCGCCTTTGATGAAGCGGTCCGGCAGAAACATTTCCTTGACGGGGTCGTAAGCCTGCTCGATCTCGCGCTTGGCGATGAAGCCGGCGTCCTTCAGCGCGAGGTAGATCTTCTCGCTCAGCACGCGGTTCTCGTCGGAATCCGTCGTATAGAAATTGTCGAACGAGACCCCGAAGCTGTCGAAGTCGCGCTTGTGCTCCCGCCACACGCGCTCGATCAGCTGCTTCGGCGTCACGCCTTCCTGCTCGGCGCGCAGCATGACAGGCGTGCCGTGCGTGTCGTCCGCGCCGATGTAGTAGATCTCGTGGCCGTGCATTCGCATCGTCCGCACCCAGACGTCGGTCTGGATGTACTCGACCAGGTGGCCGATGTGAATCTGCCCGTTCGCATAGGGCAGCGCGGACGTGACGAGGATCTGGCGGCGGCCTTGCGGCGCGCCGGCCTGCACGGAGGTGAGGTCGGATGCGGACATAGGGTCTCTGAAGGGACTGCTTGCGGAAAATCGCAGGGAAGCTGCGATTCTAGCAGGGCGGCCGCCAGCCGATGTACGGGGCGGACGGCGCATGGTTGCGCCCATCGAGCGGGGTTGCGACGCGACGCTCGCCGACGCGCGCATGGCGTGTCACGAGCCGTAATATTTTACGAATTGAAAGCTTTGGGCAAAGCGGCTATGTTTGCGTCGGCTGCGCGGTGCGCGGCGACGGCTGAGCGGACAGGTCGGATGTTGCGGCGCAGCGAGGCGTCGTGCGGGCAAAAAAAACCGGGGCGGATGTGGCCCCGGAGCAACAACGACAAGAGGAGAATGGTGACGCGCCGGCAGCACCGTCACGTACCGTAAAGACAGACTCCGCGGCTCGCAAGAAGTTCGAAAATTTTTTCGAGTTGTTACGAGCCGCCTCGAAAGCCTTGTCCGGCGGGACTCGGCGCGCCATTCTCCAGCGGTCGGATTTACTGCGCCGCTTGCGGAGCGCGCAGGTAGATCTCGACGCGGCGGTTCTGCGCGCGGCCGGCTTCCGTCGCGTTGTCGGCGATCGGGTTCGATGCGCCCATGCCTTGCGCCGACAGGCGGCTTGCCGCGACGCCGCGCTGCGACATCGCGTTCACGACGCTTTGCGCGCGATTCTGCGACAGCGTCTGGTTGTGCGCCGCCGAGCCCGTGCTGTCGGTGTAGCCGACGACGGACGCGGTGATCTGCGGGTTCTGGTTCAGCGTCGACGCGAGGTCGTTCAAGAGCGGCGTGAACGCCGGCGTGACCGCATACTGGTCGGTCGCGAACGTGACCGAGCTCGGCACGTTCAGCTTGAGCGAGCCGTCCGGCTGCTCGGTGACCTGCGTGCCCGTCTGCTGCGCGGACGGCGCAAGCTTGTTCTTGATCGCTTGCCAGTTGTAGCCCGTCACGCCGCCGACGAGTGCGCCGACGCCGGCGCCGATCGCCGCGCCCTTGCCGCCGCCGGCCAGTGCGCCGATGCCTGCGCCGAGCGCGGCGCCCGTGCCCGTGCCGACTGCCGTGTTGGTTCCTTGCGGGGTCGCGCAACCCGCCAGCAGGGCGCCGGCGAGAGCGAAAACGGACAAGCGCGTCGCGATTTTGGTATTCATCTTGGTTTCCTCTCTTGAGTGACTCGACAAGAACAAAAAAGAACTGCTCTTTCGGCGGGGGGACCCGCGCGCCGGCGATGCGGGCGCGCGAGCGCCTCGATCCGTCCGGCGCCCGGCCGCGGAGCCTGCCGCCGATGCGACAAGCCCCGTTCGCCAGGATGGCTGTTCGGACCAAGCGCGCCCCAGCCTCTACAATATAGGCGGTATGGCCCCGATGTGGCCCCGAAGCGCGCCGCCCGCGAAGATTGCGCCGCAAGTTGGCTTTACGCAATGGCGTGCAATAAATTCTTTCACTTTTCTCGCTTTTCGCCCGAATATTTGAAGATTATTGACCTTTTGGGCGATTTTGAGCGACGTTCCCACGGAGTTTCGATGAGTATCGACAGGGCGCTCGCCGACGCCGCACTCGCGGCAGTCGTCGACCCGAACACCGGCCGCCCGTACGCGGCGCACCGCGGCATCCGCAACGTGGCGATCGACGGCGACGCCGTTTCGGCCGACGTCGTGCTCGGCTATCCGGCGAAGAGCCAGTTCGACGACGCGCGCGCGCGCGTCGCGGCGGCGCTCGCCGCGGTGCCGGGCGTGCGCGAGGCGCGCGTCCACGTGTCGCAGGAGATCGCCGCGCATGCGGTGCAGCGCGGCGTGCAGTTACTGCCGAACGTGAAGAACATCGTCGCGGTCGCGTCGGGCAAGGGCGGCGTCGGCAAGAGCACGACGGCCGTGAACCTCGCGCTCGCGCTCGCGGCCGAAGGCGCGTCGGTCGGCATCCTCGACGCCGACATCTACGGCCCGTCGCTGCCGACGATGCTCGGCATTCACGACCGGCCCGAATCGCCCGACAACAAGTCGATGAATCCGCTCGTCGGCCACGGCCTGCAGGCGAACTCGATCGGCTTTCTGGTCGGCGAGGACAATCCGATGGTATGGCGCGGCCCGATGGCGACGTCGGCGCTCGAGCAGCTCTTGCGCCAGACCAACTGGCGCGAGCTCGACTATCTGATCGTCGACATGCCGCCCGGCACGGGCGACATCCAGCTGACGCTCGCGCAGCGGGTGCCGGTGACGGGCGCCGTGATCGTCACGACGCCGCAGGACATCGCGCTCCTCGACGCGAAGAAGGGGCTCAAGATGTTCGAGAAGGTGAACATCCCGATTCTCGGCATCGTCGAGAACATGAGCATCCACGTGTGCTCGAACTGCGGGCACGAGGAGCACATTTTCGGCGCGGGCGGCGCCGAGCGGATGGCGAAGGAGTACGGCGTGACCGTGCTCGGCAGCCTGCCGCTCGACATCCGGATTCGCGAGCAGGCGGACGGCGGCGCGCCGACCGTCGCCGCGGACCCGAACGGCAAGCTCGCCGAGCGCTACCGCGCGATCGCGCGGGGCGTCGCGATCGCGATCGCCGAGCGCGCGCGGGACATGTCGTCGAAGTTTCCGACGATCGTTGTTCAAAATACGTAAAATCCCCGGCAGGGCCGCGTCGGACGGTGTTTGCGGCGTGGCGAGTCACGGTATCATGACGACTTTCCCGAAGGTCCCCTTTACCGGCCCGGCGGCCGCTCGTTCGAGCGTTCCGCCCGGCATGAGGATCGCATGAAACGACGACTCGACGGCGTGCCGGGCTGGCTCGCGCGCCATGCGCCGCTTGTCCTGGCCGCCATCGGCCTCCTGGCCGGCTGCACCACGTTTGCAACGCCGCACGAAAAGCGCGCCGACGCGCTGCTCCAGCCGACGGTCGGCAGCCAGGCGCGCGGCACGGTGACGCTCGCCGAACGTCCGGACGGCGTGCAGGTCACGTACAACTTCGCGGGCCTGCCGCCCAACAGCGATCACGCGCTGCAGGTCCACGAGCGCGGCGACTGCAACGCCGCCGACGGCTCGAGCGCGGGCGCCGTGTTCGCGCCCGCGGCGGACCGCCTGCGCGCGGGCGCGCGCGTCGGCGGCGATCTCGGCAACATCCACGCGGACGCGAACGGCGTCGCGGCGGGCTTCATCGTCGCGCCCGACGTCGCGCTCGACGGCGTGCGCTCGGTGCTCGGCCGCTCGGTGCTCGTCCACCGCGACCCGAGCGATCCGGCGTTCCCGCAGCACGGCGCGGGCCCCGCGCTCGCGTGCGGCGTCGTGCGGCAATGACGCGAGTCGGTCCGTTCCCGATCGCGTAAAATGTGCGCCTTTCATGGCCGCCGGACCGTCCGGCGGCATCCATCCAGACACGCAGCGTTTTCCGGCGCCTTTTTATGAGCATCAAGTCCGACAAGTGGATCCGGCGCATGGCCGAAGAGCACAAGATGATCGAGCCGTTCGTGCCCGATCAGGTCCGCACCGCCGAAGACGGCCGCAAGATCGTCAGCTACGGCACGTCGAGCTACGGCTACGACATTCGCTGCGCGGACGAATTCAAGATCTTCACGAACATCAATTCGACGATCGTCGATCCGAAGAACTTCGACGAAGGCTCGTTCGTCGATTTCAAGGGCGACGTGTGCATCATCCCGCCGAACTCGTTCGCGCTCGCGCGCACCGTCGAGTACTTCCGCATTCCGCGCACCGTGCTGACCGTGTGCCTCGGCAAGTCGACCTACGCGCGCTGCGGGATCATCGTCAACGTGACGCCGTTCGAGCCCGAATGGGAAGGCTACGTGACGCTCGAATTCTCGAACACCACGCCGCTGCCCGCGAAGATCTACGCGAACGAAGGCGTCGCCCAGGTCCTCTTCTTCGAGAGCGACGAGGTGTGCGACGTGTCGTACGCGGATCGCGGCGGCAAGTACCAGGGACAGCGCGGTGTCACGCTGCCGAAAACCTGATCTGGTTGCATATCGGAACACCGACCAGTTTCCGGGTGACCGCTGCGCGTCTCGCGCCGCGGTCGTTCTTTTTGGAGAATCGCCCATGAAGTTTCGTTTCCCCGTCGTCATCATCGACGAAGATTTCCGCTCCGAGAACATCTCGGGCTCCGGCATCCGGGCGCTTGCCGAAGCGATCGAGAAAGAGGGCGTCGAAGTCCTCGGCTTGACGAGCTACGGCGATCTGACGTCGTTCGCGCAGCAGTCGAGCCGCGCGTCGTGCTTCATCCTGTCGATCGACGACGACGAACTCATGCTCGGCGAAACCGGCCCGGACGGCGAACTGCCCGAACTCGCGACCGCGATCATCGAGCTGCGCGCGTTCGTGACCGAAGTGCGCCGCCGCAACGCGGACATCCCGATCTTCCTGTACGGCGAGACGCGCACGTCGCGCCACCTGCCGAACGACATCCTGCGCGAGCTGCACGGCTTCATCCATATGTTCGAGGACACGCCGGAGTTCGTCGCGCGCCACATCATCCGCGAGGCGAAGGTCTACCTCGATTCGCTCGCGCCGCCGTTTTTCAAGGAGCTCGTCAAGTACGCGGACGAAGGCTCGTATTCGTGGCACTGCCCGGGCCACTCGGGCGGCGTCGCGTTCCTGAAGAACCCGCTCGGCCAGATGTTCCACCAGTTCTTCGGCGAGAACATGCTGCGCGCGGACGTCTGCAACGCGGTCGACGAGCTCGGCCAGCTGCTCGACCATACGGGGCCCGTGGCCGCGTCCGAGCGCAACGCGGCGCGCATCTTCAGCGCCGATCACCTGTTCTTCGTGACGAACGGCACGTCGACGTCGAACAAGATCGTCTGGCACGCGACCGTCGCGCCGGGCGACATCGTGCTCGTCGACCGCAACTGCCACAAGTCGATCCTGCACGCGATCACGATGACGCACGCGATTCCGGTGTTCCTCACGCCGACGCGCAATCACTTCGGCATCATCGGGCCGATCCCGCGCGACGAGTTCAAGCCGGAGAACATCCGCAAGAAGATCGAGGCGAATCCGTTCGCGCGCGAGGCGCTGAAGAAGAACCCGAACCTGAAGCCGCGGATCCTGACGATCACGCAGAGCACGTACGACGGCGTCGTCTACAACGTCGAGCAGATCAAGGACTTGCTCGGCGACTTGCTCGACACGCTGCACTTCGACGAAGCGTGGCTGCCGCACGCGGAGTTCCATCCGTTCTACCAGGACATGCACGCGATCGGCGCGGGCCGGCCGCGCACGGGCGCGCTCGTGTTCGCGACGCACTCGACGCACAAGCTGCTCGCGGGCATCTCGCAGGCGTCGCAGATCGTCGTGCAGGATTCGGAGAACCGCACGTTCGACCGCCATCGCTTCAACGAGGCGTACCTGATGCACACGTCGACGAGCCCGCAGTACGCGATCATCGCGTCGTGCGACGTCGCGGCCGCGATGATGGAGCCGCCGGGCGGCACCGCGCTCGTCGAGGAATCGATCGCCGAGGCGATCGACTTCCGCCGCGCGATGCGCAAGGTCGACGCCGAGTACGGCGCCGACTGGTTCTTCAGCGTGTGGGGTCCGGACAACCTGTCGGACGAGGGCATCGGCTCGCGCGCGGACTGGCTGCTGAAGCCGAACGACCGCTGGCACGGCTTCGGCCCGCTCGCGGAAGGCTTCAACATGCTCGACCCGATCAAGGCGACGATCATCACGCCGGGGCTCGACGTCGACGGCGAGTTCGGCGAGACGGGCATTCCGGCCGCGATCGTCACGAAGTACCTGGCCGAGCACGGGATCATCGTCGAGAAGACGGGCCTGTACTCGTTCTTCATCATGTTCACGATCGGCATCACGAAGGGCCGCTGGAACTCGATGGTCACCGAGCTGCAGCAGTTCAAGGACGACTACGACAACAACCAGCCGCTCTGGCGCGTGCTGCCGGAGTTCGTCGCGCAGTTCCCGATCTACGAGCGCGTCGGCTTGCGCGATCTCTGCACGCAGATCCACGACGTGTACCGCGCGAACGACATCGCGCGTCTCACGACCGAGATGTATCTGTCGAACATGGAGCCGGCGATGAAGCCGTCCGACGCGTTCGCGAAGCTCGCGCACCGCGAGATCGACCGCGTGCCGCTCGACGAGCTCGAAGGCCGCGTGACGAGCATCCTGCTGACGCCGTATCCGCCGGGCATTCCGCTCCTGATCCCGGGCGAGCGCTTCAACAAGACGATCGTCAATTACCTGCGGTTCGCGCGCGACTTCAACGAGCGCTTCCCGGGATTCCATACGGACATCCACGGTCTCGTCGCGGAAGAGATGAACGGCCGCACCGAGTACTACGTCGACTGCGTGCGTGACTGACGATGATCGAAGTCCGGAAGACGCTCGTGCGCTTCGCCGCCGTCGCGCTGGCCGCTTGGCTGGCGGCGGGCGCGACGCATGCCGAGGTCGCGGCGGCCGATCCGATCGACGTCGCGATGCGCCAGTGTCTCGCGCGGCGCGACCGCTCGTCGACCGCCGGCCAGATCCAGTGCATGGACGAGGCGCGGCAGCAGTGGCTCGCGGAAGTCGACGCCGCGTATCAGCGGTTGCAGAAGGCGGCGCCCGCCGATGCGCGGCGCGGCTGGCAGGAGAGCCAGCGCCGCTGGCTCGCGTGGCGCAAGGATGAAGCGCATCTGGTGCGCGCGGTCTACGACACGACGCAGGGGACGATGTACGCGATGGCGAGCGCCGACATGCGGCTGCAGCCGGTGCGCGATCGGGCGCGCGCGCTGCGCGGCGCGGCCGACCGCTATGCGCAGCCGGGCGGCGGCAAGGGCGCCGTGCATCGCGTGCGGCCTTGCATGCGCGATGCGGCGTGCGAGCACGCGCTCTTCGACATGAACCGCTATTACGCGAAATTGCAGTCGCGGATGCCCGCGGCTTCGCTGCCGACGCTCGCGCAGGCGCAGCGCGAATGGGCGGCGTTTCGCGACGCGATGACGCCGCTCATCAGCGAGGACGAACGGGTCGATCTGATCGGTGCGCGCGTCGCGACGCTCAAGCGGTTCTCGGAGACGGTCAACAATCATTGAGCGCCGTGCGGGCGCTCCGTGCGCCGGGGCTCATGTCTTGCGCGGGCGGCGTCGATCCGCCTCGGATGCCGCCCGCCCGTGCTTGCGATTTTCTTCGAACGCGCGTGCCCGTCGGTGCCGGTGTCCGTGCGGCGGGCGCCGCGCCGACTCACGCGAGCTGCGCGGCGCGCGGCCCGAACCACGCCGGCACGAGCGCGACCGCGTCGTCGAGCGTGGCGAGCACACGCAGGCTCAGCGCGACGATCTCGGGCGTCGGCGCCTTCAGGTCGGGCACGGTGACGACGGATGCGCCCGCGCGCGTCGCGGCGAGTGCGCCGAAATCGCTGTCCTCGAACGCGACGCACGCGGGCGCCGGCAAGTTCAGCCGCTCGGCCGCGAGCCGGTAGACGGCCGGATCGGGCTTGCCGCGTTCCACTTCGTCGCCGCCCGCGATCGCGGCGAAAAATTCCAGTACGCCGACCGCGTGAAGCCGCGTGCGAATCACGTCGCGCGCGGACGACGACGCGACCGCGCACGGAATGCCGGCGCGGGCGAGCGTGCTCAGCAGCGCATGCGCGCCTGTCTTCAGCGGAAATTTCGGATGAGGCTGCGGCGCGGCGAGTTGCTCGCGCACCTGCGCGGACACCGAGCGGAACGCTTCGCCGCCGAGCAGTCCGGCGAGGACCGTCTGGCCTTCCCGGAACGAGCGGCCGACGATCTGCAGGTAGTCGGCGGAGGACAGCGCGACGCCGTGAGCGCGCGCAACGTCGATCCACGTGTTCATGATGGTCCGCTCGGAGTCGACGAGCAGGCCGTCCATATCGAAGATTGCCGCTGAGAACATGGGTTCCGTCCGTGAATCGATGCGTGGGTCGCCGGCGCGGGGCCATCGCGCGTTCGAGCGGCGGTGCCGCCGCGCGCCGCGCTTGCCCGAATCCGGAAGCGATGCGCGCCGTCTCGATGATCGCCGCTCGTCGGGTCGCGTTGCGCTGCGCTTCACGCGTCCGGCTTCGTGAAATCCGTGCGCGGCGGCGATGAGCCGCTTGCGGGCACCGCAGCCGGGCGCGTATCGCGCCGCGGATGAAAAGACGGACACCGCCCGGTGTCCGCCACGTGCATGCCGGCTTACTTGCCGAGCGCCGCGCGCGCCGCCTTCACCGCCGCGCGCACCTGGTCGGGCGCGGTGCCGCCCGGATGGTTGCGGCTTGCGACCGAGCCTTCGAGCGTCAGGTAGTCGAACACGTCGTCGCCGATCAGGTGCGCGACGTTCGGCAGCTCCTGCTTCATCTCGTCGAGCGTCAGGTCCGCGAGATCGCAGCCGCGCACGTCGCAAACCTTCACCGCGTGCGCGACCGCCTCGTGCGCGTCGCGAAACGGCAGCCCGCGCTTCACCAGGTAGTCGGCGAGATCGGTCGCGGTCGAGAAGCCCTGCAGCGCGGCGGCGCGCATCGCGTCCGGCTTCACCGCGATGCCCGCGACCATCTCCGCGAAGATCCGCAGCGTGTCGGCGACCGTGTCGACCGTGTCGAAGAGGGGCTCCTTGTCTTCCTGATTGTCCTTGTTGTACGCGAGCGGCTGGCCCTTCATCAGCGTGAGGAGCGCCATCAAGTGGCCGTTCACGCGGCCCGTCTTGCCGCGCGCGAGCTCGGGCACGTCCGGGTTCTTCTTCTGCGGCATGATCGACGAGCCGGTGCAGAAGCGGTCGGCGATGTCGATGAAGCCGACGCGCGGGCTCATCCACAGCACGAGCTCTTCCGAGAAGCGCGACACGTGCGTCATCACGAGCGCGGACGCCGCCGTGAATTCGATCGCGAAATCGCGATCGGACACGGCGTCGAGCGAGTTCGCGCAGATGCCGTCGAAGCCGAGCGTCTTCGCGACCGCGTGGCGGTCGATCGGATAGCTCGTGCCCGCGAGCGCCGCCGCGCCGAGCGGCAGGCGGTTCACGCGGGCTCGGCAGTCGCGCATCCGCTCGGCGTCGCGCGAGAACATCTCGACGTACGCGAGCAGGTGATGGCCGAACGTGACGGGCTGCGCGACCTGCAGGTGCGTGAAGCCCGGCAGGATCGTGTCCGCGTTCTTGTCGGCGAGGTCGATCAGCGCGCCGCGCAGGTCGTTCAGGAGGCCGCCGATCCGGTCGATCTCGCCGCGCAGCCACAGGCGGATGTCGGTCGCGACCTGGTCGTTGCGCGAGCGGCCCGTGTGCAGGCGCTTGCCCGCGTCGCCGATCAGCGCGGTCAGGCGCGCCTCGATGTTCAGGTGGACGTCCTCGAGATCGAGCTGCCATTCGAATTCGCCGCGCTCGATCTCGCCCTTGATCTGCGCCATTCCGCGCTCGATCGCGGCGAGATCGCCGGCGCTGATGATCTTTTGCGCGGCGAGCATGTTCGCGTGCGCGAGCGAGCCGGCAATGTCGACGAGCGCGAGCCGCTTGTCGAAGAAGACCGACGACGTGTAGCGCTTGACGAGCTCGGACATCGGTTCCGAAAAGCGGGCCGACCAGGCCTCGCCCTTTTTGTGCAGTTGGGACGTCATGGCGATTCTTAGAGGGGAGTGGAGCGGCGCGCGCCGCGAATGGATATCGCGGATTTTAGCATTCGCGCGGCGGGCGGCCGGTGCGGGGGTGTCCGGGGCGGCGCGGAGCGGGCGGCGTGGCGGGAGGCGTGGCGGGAGGCGCGCGCGCCGGCTCGCCGGCGGTCCGGCGCGCGCCGCGGCGGCCTCGCCGCGTCACTTCAAGTCGCAAGTCAGGGGCCCGATCGTCGGCGGCGTGCCGTCGGCCGGGCGCGCGTAGTCGAACGCGACCGCGCAGCGCTTGCCGCGGCCCGTTATCTCCAGATGATTGACGGCCGCGAGGCCGGTCACGAACGTGAGCCCGTCGTAGCCGACGATCGTGCCCGCGCCGCTCTCGCGATGCGTGACCGAAAGCCCGGGCGGCAGCGGCGCGCCCGATGCGTCCTGCAGGACGATCGACGCCGACTGCTCGCGCACGATCGAGAAATGCGCGAGCACGCCCGAGCGCGACTGCGGGACGACGTTGCGGAGCGTGTCGGACACGCGCGCGTCGAGCGGCAGCTTCAGCGTGTCGATGCCGATCCGGTTGTTCTGATACGCGTTCAGGTCGGGGATCAGCAGATGGCCGTTGCGGTCGGTCGCGCCGATCACGCGGTTCTCGTGCAGCACCGGCACGCCCGGCGATGCGTCGGTCGACACGAGCGCGAAGCCGTCGTCGATGCGCCGCGCGAGGAGCGCGTTGCCGTCCATCAGCACGACCGCGCCCGTCACGTCGAGCGCCGCGTTCTGCCGTCCCGCGATCGTCTGCGCGAGCGCCGTCACTTCGCCCGCGCGGCCGAGGTACTGCGCCTGCGCCTGGCCGTAGCGCGTGCCGCCCGCGTCGCCCGCCTGCGCGCTCCAGCCGAAGCCGCCGCCGTAGTCGGGCGCGCGCATCGCGTTCACGTTGTAGATCGTCTTGCCGTTCTGCCGGCCGACGTTCGTGTTGACCGACGTGTTGTTGCCGAGCGCGACGTTCAGGCTCACGAACACGCCGCGCGAGCCGCGCTGATGAAAGTCCTGGAATGCGCTGACGTTGATCGACGCCAGGCTGCCGACGTTCACCGAGTACGACACCGAGCCGATCCGCGACGCCTGCAGGCCCGGATGCTTGAGGCCGATGTAGCTGATCGCGAACGTCTGCGAACGGATGAACGGCAGCGACAGCGTCACGCGGTCGGTCGCGGTCGGCACCGGCGTGCCGTCGCGCGCGGCGAGGTCGCCGTAGTTGCCGTACGCGCGCAGCGTCTCGGCATCGATCGAGAAGCGCGGGCGCACCAGCTGATAGCCGAGTCCGACCTGCGTGCCCGCGAGGCGTCCGACGCTTTGCGCGATCGACGCGCTCGCGACGCCCGCGCCGCCGAGCCGCGCGAGCGCGCCGGCGCCCGCGTTGTAGAGGCCGGGCGTCGCCTCCGCGTGCGCCTCGACGGTCAGGCGCTCGCTCGCGCCGTAACGCGCGGTCGCGCTGACGGCCGGGCGGCGCGTGTAGTCGAACGAACGCAGGCCCCACGCGCGCCGCAGGAAGCCCGCCTCGACCGAGTAGCTCGCGAGGCCGGGGGCGAGCATTCGCGTGTCGATGTAGAGCGGCAGCGACGTCGCGATCGTGCGCCCGAGCGCGTCGCGCGTGACGACGGTCGCATTGCCCGCGCCCGTGATGCCCGGCACGCTGTTGATGACGAACGGGCCGCTCGGCACGTCGCCGCTGAACTGGCGCACGCCGTTCACGTACAGATCGACCGTCGACGGCACGACGGCCGTGCCCGCGAGCGCCGGCACCGGAAACGTCACGAGGTCCGGACGCAGCGCGAAGTTGCTGCGCCACTGCAGGCCGCCCAGGCGCAGCGAGCGCGTCCACGCGAGCGACGACGAGATCGTGTCGCCGATCTGCGCCGTCGTCAGCGATTTCGGATCGGACGTGCTCCACGACGTGTCGTAGCGCGTGTAACGCTGTCCGCCGTGCTGGAAATACGCGACGCCCGTGCTGCTGAACACGCCGGCCGGATCGAAGTAGCGCGCTTCGTGCCACAGCGCGGCGCCTGCGCGGTCGGTCGTCTGCGCGTACAGATCGTAGTTCAGCACGACGCCGCGGCCGGAGCTCGCGGGAATCGTCGGCGCGAGCGCGCGCGTGTCGTACGTGTGCGGGATACGCAGCGCGTCGGGGACGACGAGGTCGATCGTCTGGCGCGCGGCGTCGTAGCGGTAGCGCAGGCCGTCGAG
Organism: Burkholderia oklahomensis C6786; assembly: GCF_000959365.1. Lineage (NCBI taxonomy): Bacteria > Pseudomonadati > Pseudomonadota > Betaproteobacteria > Burkholderiales > Burkholderiaceae > Burkholderia > Burkholderia oklahomensis. The sequence continues at coordinate 638,940 of NZ_CP009555.1, read as the reverse complement.
CGCATCGAGCGCGACGAGCGCGTTCGCGGGCTGCCGCAGCCGCGATGTCGCGATGCCGATGTCGTTCAGATCGTCCTGGCTCGCGTAGAAGCGGCCGTCGGCGAAGGCGAAGTGCACGATGAGATGCGTCGGCTGGCCGTTCAGCGACACGTCGAGGTACAGGTCGTTCGCGGGGACGGTCGCGTCGACGCCGGGAACGGGCAGGCTCGTCGTCGGGGCGGGCGACGCCGGCAGCGCGGCCGGCGCGGCGGCTGCGGCGAGCGTGGTTCGGGCGTTCGACGAAGAGGCGGACGTGAGCGATGCGGCCGGCGTGGACGCTGTCGCGCGCGAGGACGGCACGGGCGGCGCGCGCGAGACGGGCGGCACGATCGAATCCGCCGTGGCCGCCGATGCGACGGGCTTCACAGCGGACGTCGCCGCCGCGCCAACCGTCGCGGGCGCAATGGCCCCGACGGACGTGGCCGCAACGGCGTCGCCCGATCCCGCGAAGTCGGCCGGGCCGCCGGTACGCACGCGATCGCCGGACGCCGCCGCGGATGCCGCCGTGAACGCGGCGGGATGCGCCGACGCGGCGCGTGCGCCGGCGCCCGCCGCATCGGCTTCCGTCGGCATGGACGCGTTCTGCGCGCGTACGCCCCGACTCGCCGCCGCCGCCGCGAGCGTCGCGACGGCGAGTGCGATCGTCAGTCTGACGAACCGTCGATGCCGCCCAAGGTCCGTCGAGCGGTGCGCGAGGCGGACAGTCGGCACGTTCGAGCGAGTGGTTTGGAGGATCGGTCTAAGTTGTCGTCAAGGCGGGCCCACGTCCGCCTCGACCGGTTGAGTGTTGATTGCCGCGCGCACCTTGCGGATGCGCGGCACGACCTGCGTCGTGTCGAGCCGCAACGGCCATTGCCGCATACCGCCGGCAAGCGCGTAGCCGAGGAGGCCGGGCGCGATCTCGTAAGTCTTGCCGGCGTCGTCGACGAGCCGCACCGACGCGATCTGCGCATGCCGCCCGCCTTCGTTCGTCACGCGCAGGAGCCAGCCGGTCGCGCCGCGCATGACGCGCCACGCGAGCTTCGGCGGGCCGAGCGCGGTGTCGGGCGAGACGAACACCGGGATCGAGTAGCGCAGCCGGATCGCGATGCCGTTGACGACGGGCGCGTCGGGCATCGGCAGCTCGTCGATCAGCACGCGATAGCTTTCTTCGCGACGCGGCTTGTCGCGCGCGACGCGCACGAGCCGCACGAGCTGCTCGCTTTGCCCGCCGATCTGCAGCAGCGGCGGGCTCGCGACGAGCTCCGGCGCGGGCGCGAGCACGTCGTTGCCCTGGTCCTGGCTCCAGCGGTAGGTGCGCACCTGCCCGTAGATCGCCCGAGCGCCGGGATTGCGCAGCGCGACGCCCGCCGCCGGATTGTCGGCGGCCATCTCGACCGTGACGGGAGAGATCTGCAGCGTCGCGGCGCCGGCGGGCGCGGCGGCTCCGGCTGCGATGGCGAGAGCAGCGAGCCAGCGGCGGACGAGCGACGTCACGGGCGGGTCAGAAGGTGATGGTCGCGGTGATGGTCGACTGGTAGGTATCGGGCTGCGGCGTCGTCTGCGCGGGCACCTGGCCGTACACGTTGAGCGTCTGCGCGCCGCCGTTGCCGGTGCCGCTCACCGTGTCGGTGCCGACCGTGTTGCCCCAGACCGTCGCGTGGCCCGAGTCCTGGTAGAGCTGGAAGCCGACCGTCGTGCTGGTGTTGCCGGTCGTCGTGCCGGCGAGCAGGCGGCTCGAGACGGTCGAACCGGACACGCTGCCCGCGTTGAGCCCGACGTTGTACGGCGTCGTGTTCGTGCAGGTGACGGACAGCGTCGTCTGCTGATTGACGGCCGTCGCGAGCACGCCGTTCGTGCCGAACGACAGCGGATTGGCGGAGATCGTGCAGTTGGCCTGGATCGTCAGCGAAACGGTGAAGGTGGCAGTGGCGGTCGCGGCCGTCGCCGGATGAAACGACGGCGTGGCGAAGAGGACAGTGGCAGCGAGGGCCGACAACAGCGGGCGTTGAAGGGCATGCATCGCAATCGCTCCGTAGCTATGTTTATTTTCCCGTCATTGTCTTGCCGCTGGCATCGAAATGTCAGGCGCGCCGTTCAACGAAAGCGCGATAAACCGAAAGCGTATTTTTTTGCGTTCCCTAACAAGACTAGCCGACGATTTCATTCTCGGCAACGGGAAAATGCCGGTGAATGATCAGGAGATAAGCCTGTGCAACGGGCCCAATACACTGTCGAGCGATGACGGCGAAATTCGCGAAAAATCGCATCGCAGCAAACAGGCCGGCGGAAGCAGTGCTTTACCTGGCGGCATTTCGCCGGCTGCGGGATGCGGGGCGATTTCTGAATCGCTCGGTAGCGTGTCGGCGTTGGTCGGGCCTCTCTTTGTCGGTCGCCGAAAATCGAATGGCGCGTAATGATGGTTATACTGAAGCCGCCCCGAATGCTTGAGATGCGTCAAAAAATGGCGATTACAAATATCAGGCAATGTGATTCGAAACAATGGCTGCTAGCGATGCTGATTGTGTTGCTGCTGGCCGGCCCGTGGGGTGCCGCGCGCGCCGAGACCTGCTCGGTGACGACGCCTGCGCCGAACTTCGGATCGGTCGATCCGATCACGCTGGCGGCCGTCTCGACGACCGCGACGATGACGGTCACCTGCACGTGGTCCGCCGTCACGGCGACACCGAACGTGCTCGTCTGCCTGAACCTCGGCGGCACGACGCCGCGCTATCTGACGAACGGCTCGAACCAGATGCTGTACGACCTGTACCAGGATTCGGGCCACACGCTGAGCTGGGGTTCCACATACTCCGGCACGACGCCGATCTCGCTCACGCTCGTGAAGCCCGCGCTCAGCACGACCACGAGCTCGAACGTCACGATCTACGGCCAGATCGCCGCGAACCAGCCGACCGTGCCGACGGTCGGCAATGCGAGCACCACCTATTCGCAGACGTTCGGCGGCACCACGACGTCGCTCAACTACAACTTCTATACGCTGACGGCGACGCCGTGCGCGTCGCAGGCGTCGGCGGGAACATTCCCGTTCACCGCGACCGCGACCGTCGTCAACGACTGCTTCATCAGCGCGACCAACGTCGCGTTCGGGGCGACGGGCGTGATCCAGAGCGCGCTGACGGCGACGGGCACGATCAGCGCGCAATGCACGAACGGCGACGCGTTCGTGATTGCGCTGAACGGCGGCGTGAGCGGCAGCGTCGC